>DWXX01000113.1 GCA_019118985.1 Candidatus Faecalibacterium faecipullorum | reverse complement strand
AAACAAAAAATCCGAACCCCTCTCCCACAGGAAAAAGGTTCGGATTTTTCTGATTTGGTGGACCTAGTGGGATTCGAACCCATGACCTCTCGGATGCGAACCGAACGCTCTCCCAGCTGAGCTATAGGCCCATAAAATTAACACTTTGATCGAATGGGGTACCAAATGAGATACGGGCCCAAAAAGGTGAGGAGCATTTACAGTTCAAATGCTCTCCCAACTGAGCTACGGGCCCCTATCGATGCGGGGCGCGGCGGCGCCCTGCGGCCTCCTTACTATACCGCGTTTCGGCGGAATTGTCAAGGGATTTTTGTGGGGAACGCAAACGGGGCGTCCTCCAGGCCGGGGATGTTTCTCAGTTCCACCACCAGCTGCAGCCAGAGGGCCTGGGCCTTGTACAGGTCTTCCTCGGGGCTGGGGGAATGGAGGACCGGGCGGACCTGGTCGAGGGCAGGGCGGGGCATGGCCAGGGTGGCCACCGTGCCGCGGCCCCTGGGACGGCGGGACAGCTCCAGCTGCCAGCCGGACAGGCGGCAATATTCCTGGCAGAGCAGCAGGCCGGTGCGGGTGCCGCCCAGGAAATGGGCGCGGTTGGCGTCCATGGAGGCATAGTTGTTGTTGTCCGGCAGGCCGCAGCCTGTGTCGGTCAGGGTAAGGGTCGCACCCCCCTGACCGTCGGGGTGCAGCACAAGGGCGACCGTCCCCCCCTCCGGCGCGCAGGCCCGCAGAGCATTGGACAGCAAATGAAGGCAGATCTGGCTCAAAAAGCGGCGGTCGGCCTGGATGTACAGCGGACTCTGGGAGCCGCAGTCCAGGGTGAGACGGATGTGCATGCGCTCCTTGAGGGACTGGCTGACCGAGCAGAGCACCCGGACAAAGGCGCACAGATCCAGCGTCTCCCACTGGGGCTGCTCGCCCCCCTGGATGCACCGCAGCAGGGCGGTGGTGTTGTTCAGGGTGCGGTCCAGGCGGCTGGAAGCGGCCTGCATATCCCGCAGGCAGGTCTCGAGCTTGTCGGAGACGGGGGTTTGTTTGTCCTGGATCAGATGGGCCAGGCGGCGCTGGGACAGCTCGATCATATCCAGAGAGCGCTGCCACTCGCCTTCGATGGTGCGAAGAGGCAGCTTTTCCAGCAGGGCGTCCCGGGAAGAGCCGGGGCCATTCTCATACAGGCAGGATCTCTCGTTGTTCACTTTGCAGATCTCCTTCTGGTGACGGCTCTGCCGACTGGAGCAGCAGGTCGGTCTTGATGGCATACAGTAGGGTGCCAGCGGTGAACTTTCCACGGCGGGGCGGCTGACGCTCCTTAAAGGCCCGCCAGGAGGGCAGGTCTTTCTTGTCCAGGGCAGAGATGACGCGGCGGATACCGCTGTCCACGGCCTTGACCGAGACATTGTGCCGCTCGCTGACCTGCTGCAGGATATCCTTGCGGATGGCCAGCTTCTCCCGGCTTTTCAGCAGCAGGCTGACCGTCTCCAGCAGGTACTCGCAGCCGGAGGTGGACGGCTCGACGCCCCACTCGGTGAACATGCGGATCAGGGAGGCCGAGGAGATGGAGCTCTGCTGCATCCGCTCAGGGGCCGCGTCCAGCAGCAGGTTGCGCAGCATGGGCAGGTCGGGCGCCTGTACGCCCGCCCGGGCCAGCAGCTGCAGGCACTGGCTGTCAGGCAGGGCGGCCTGCTGGCTGTCCAGGCTCCGGGGCGTGATGAGCAGGATCTGGGGCCGGTGCGCCAGGGGCAGTTCCATCACCTGGCGGTACAGCTGGTCGGCGTCCATGTCGCTCAGGGCGGTGTCCAAGATCAGGGCGTGGTAGGGCGGGCCGCTTTGCAGCGCCTGCATCACCTGCTGGCCGGTGGTGTATGCGTCAAAGAGGAACAGGTCCTCTTGGCTGGCAAAATAGCCGCGGCAGACACGCAGAAACTGCCCGTCGTAGCTTGCCGCCGCTACCCGCAGGATATACCGGTCGCTCTTTTCACTCACTGCAAACGCCATCCTTCCCATCCAACTGCTGTATTATGGGGTAAAAATCCGCAATAACGTCCCGCCAAATCTCTGGCTGGACTGCATTTTCATACAGATACCGCAAAACAGGGTAGCAGGACTGGGGTGGCGCATCCAAAACCAGACTGTCGCAGCAGGCTGCCGCACCGGTACGGGACAAGGTCAGCCGGCAGGGACCGCTTGTGCCTGCAGGGGCCAGCGCATAGGTCAAATGATAAGGCAGCTGCAGCTTCTCGATCGCAGAAAATTCCCTGGTCAATGGTGCATATGCTTTCATGATACAGATTCTCCTCCTGCATAGATCCGTTTGTAACTTGCCCCACGGTGATGGACCATATCGAGGCTATGCTTTTATTTTAATGAAGCCCCGGCCTGTATGCAACGAGAAAAATGCGTCAAAATGCGTCAGCGGGCGTCGCAAGCGCGGCAGGAAGAAAGCTGTTTTTATAAGGATACCGCGAAACGCCCCATTCTGCAAGCCTTTTTTGGCGAAAAAGAGTGACAAATGGGCGGCATTCACAGAATGTTTGCTTTTTGGTTACAGAGAAAGTAGAAATTTCGTGTAAAATAAAATGAACCGATTGCGTCTTGTAAAAAAATACGATATAATTTATTATGTCTGCGGACGGGACTCTCTGTTCGCTATCTAACAATGGGTGGGGCGGGCGCCCCATCATGGCATTCCCTAGCAGGAGGATCAAAACTTGAGAGTTGGTCTTGATATAGGCAGCACGACCATCAAATGCGCCGTGCTGGACGAACAGGAGAAGCTGCTGTATTCGACCTACGAGCGTCATTACAGCCACATCCTGGAAAAGGCGCAGGAACTGCTGCGCCGCATCGATAAAGAGTACCTCCATGGCGGCAAAGCGCTGCTCAGCATTTCCGGCTCGGCCGGCATGGGTCTGGCGGACAGCTGCGGCGTGCCCTTTGTGCAGGAGGTGTTTTCCACCCGGGTGGCAGTCAAGCGGTTTGTGCCCCAGACCGACTGCGTCATCGAGCTGGGCGGCGAGGACGCCAAGATCCTGTTCCTCACCGGCGGCACCGAGGTGCGGATGAACGGCAGCTGTGCCGGCGGCACCGGCGCCTTCATCGACCAGATGGCCACCCTGCTGAAGATGAGCGCCGACGAGATGAACCGGGCGGCAGAGGGGGCCCAGCGCACCTATACCATCGCTTCCCGCTGCGGCGTGTTCGCCAAGAGCGACGTGCAGCCCCTCATCAACCAGGGCGCCCGGGCCGAGGACATCGCCGCCAGCATCTACAAGGCGGTGGTCAGCCAGACCATCGCCGGCCTGGCCCAGGGCCGCCCCATCCAGGGCAACATCCTGTATCTGGGCGGGCCGCTGACCTTCAGCACGGTGCTGCGCCAGAGCTTTGACGAGGCGCTGGGGGTCACCGGCAAGTGCCCCGAGCACAGCCTGCTGTACGTGGCGCTGGGCGCGGCCCTCTACGCCGACAAGGCGTTCTGCCTGTCCGAGGTGGCCTCGGCCCTGGACCGCTACGCCGCCACCGCCACCTATGCCAGCGAGCCGCCCCTCTTTGCCAGCCGGGAGGAGTACGAGACGTTCCACGCCCGGCATATGTCCCACAGCGTGCCCTGCGTCCCCTTCGGGGCCCAGTGCGGGCCGGTCCACATCGGCATCGACTCGGGCTCCACCACCGTCAAGCTGGTGGTGGTGGACGAGCAGAGCCGCATCCTCTACACCAACTACCAGCCCAATCTGGGCAACCCGCTGCCCCTGATCCGGGACCAGCTGCTGAAGATCTACCGCGACCACCCCGGCCTGCAGGTGGCCAGCGTGACCACCACCGGCTACGGCGAGGACCTGGTCAAAAACGCCTTCCGCTGCGATTACGGCCTGGTGGAGACGGTGGCCCACTTCACCGCCGCCAAGTATTTCATGCCCGACGTGGATTTCATCATCGACATCGGCGGCCAGGACATGAAGTGCTTCAAGATCGAGGACGGGGCCATCAGCAACATCTTTTTGAACGAGGCCTGTTCTTCGGGCTGCGGCAGCTTCCTGCAGACCTTTGCCCAGGCGCTGGGCTACGACGTCAAGGAGTTTGCCGCGCTGGGCCTGTTTGCCGACCGCCCGGTGGACCTGGGCAGCCGCTGCACCGTCTTTATGAACAGCTCGGTCAAGCAGGCCCAGAAGGACGGCGCCACCATCGAGAATATCAGCGCCGGGCTGTCCATCAGCGTGGTCAAGAACGCGCTGTACAAGGTCATCCGCGCCTCCAGCCCCGAAGAGCTGGGCCGCAAGATCGTGGTGCAGGGCGGCACCTTCTACAACGAGGCGGTGCTGCGCGCCTTTGAAAAGGAGATGGGGGTGGAGGTCATCCGCCCCGACATCGCCGGCCTGATGGGCGCCTACGGGGCGGCCCTGCACGGGCTGCGCCGCAGCAAAAAGGCGGGGGCGGCCCGCTCGACGGTGATGGACCGGGCTGAGCTGGAGGCGTTCAGCCAGAAGGTGGTCAGCGTCAAGTGCGGCGCCTGCGGCAACCACTGCCAGCTGACCGTCAACACCTTCGCCGACGGGCGCAAGTACATCTCGGGCAACCGCTGCGACAAGCCCGTCACCGGCAAGGCGGAGGACAACTCCTTCAACCTCTACGCCTACAAGCAGGAGCTGCTGGCCGCCTATAAGCCTGTGCCGGGGCCGCGCGGGTCGGTCGGCATCCCGCTGTGCCTGAATTTCTACGAGCTGCTGCCCTTCTGGCACACCTTCTGGACCCGCCTGGGCTTTGCGGTCCACACCAGTCCGGTGTCCAGCCGGGGGCTGTATCTGGCGGGGCAGGCCACCATCCCCAGCGACACCGCCTGCTTCCCGGCCAAGCTCAGCCACGGCCACATCAAGGCCCTGGCCGCCATGGGGCTGGACGCCATCTTCTACCCCTGCCTGACCTACAACATCGACGAGGGCCTGGGCGACAACCACTACAACTGCCCGGTGGTCGCCTATTACCCCGAGGTGCTGGCCGGCAACTGCCCCGAACTGGAGGGTAAAAAATTCATCTGCGACTACATCGGGATTCATCGTCCCAAGGACTTTGTGCATAAGATGGCCAAAGAGGTGCTGCCGAAGTACTTTGCCGGCATCACCCGCAAAGAGGTGCAGGCGGCCGCCGACGCCGCCTACGCCGAGTACGAGGCCCACATGACCAGGATCCGCGCCAAAGGCGGCGAGATCATCGACGAGGCCCGCCGCCAGGGCAGGCGGATCATCGTCCTGGCCGGCCGGCCCTACCACGTCGACCCCGAGGTCAACCACGGCATCGACCGGCTGATCGTCCGCCACGGGGCGGCGGTCATCACTGAGGACAGCATCTCGGACCGGGTGGAAAAGTTCCCCACCAGCGTGCTGAACCAGTGGACCTACCACAGCCGGCTGTACGCGGCGGCCAGATACTGCACCACCCAGCCCGACATGGACCTGGTGCAGCTGGTCAGCTTCGGCTGCGGGGTGGACGCCATCACCACCGACGAGACCCGCGAGATCCTGCAGGCGGGGGACAAGCTCTACACCCAGCTCAAGATCGACGAGATCACCAACCTCGGCGCGGTGAACATCCGGCTGCGCAGCCTCTTCGCCGCGCTGGACGAGCGGGACGAGCTGGCCCGGGAAAAGCAGGCCGCGGCCGAACAGAAGGCAGAACAACAGGCCTGAACATAGGAGGCAACCGTGGAATACAACTACCCCAAATTCACCAAGGAGATGAAGGCCACCCACACCATCCTCATCCCCAACATGGCGGTGACCCAGTTCCGGCTTTTGAAGTACGCGCTGCAGCACGAGGGCTACAAGTGCGAGATCCTGGGCAACTGCGGCAGCGCCGTGGCGCAGCTGGGTCTCAAGTACGTCCACAACGACACCTGTTACCCGGCGCTGCTGGTCATCGGCCAGTTCATCGACGCGCTGAACAGCGGCAAATACGACCTGGAGCACACCGCCCTGCTGATCACCCAGACCGGCGGCGGCTGCCGGGCGTCCAACTACATCCACCTGCTGCGCAAGGCCCTGGTCAAGGCGGGCTACCCGCAGATCCCGGTGGCCAGCCTCAACTTCTCGGGGCTGGAAAAGGACAGCGGCTTCCAGATGGACCTGCCGCTGCTGCGCCAGGCGGTGGCCTGCATCTTCTACGGGGATATGCTCTGCGCCCTGCGCAACCAGGTGGCCCCCTATGAGGACCTGCCCGGCCAGGCCGACAAGCTGGTGGACATCTGGGTCGACCGGATCGGCCGCGCCCTGCTGGCAGGCAAGGGCTACACCGCCCGGGAGATGAAGCACACCTTCCCCCTCATCGCGCGGGAGTTCGCCGTCATCCCCAGGACGGTGGTGCCCAGGGTCAAGGTGGGGGTCGTGGGCGAGATCTACGTCAAGTACAGCCCCCTGGGCAACAACGACCTGCAGAAATTCCTCGAGTCGGAGGGGTGCGAGGTCAACTTCCCCGGGCTGATGGGCTTCTGCCAGTACTGCATCTTCAACATGGGGGAGGACTATGTCCTCTACGGCGGCAATGCGGCCCTCAAATTCGGCACCGACCGCCTGCTGGACTGGCTGGACGGCGTCGAGCGGGCCATGCTCAAGGCCATCTCGAACGCCGGCTTCTACGCGCCGGGGCCCTTCAAAGAGCTGATCGAAAAGCCGGAGGGGGTCATCTCCCTCGGGGCCAAGATGGGGGAGGGCTGGCTGCTCACCGCCGAGATGATCGAGCTGGTGCAGGGCGGCTACCCCAACATCGTCTGCGCCCAGCCCTTCGGCTGCCTGCCCAACCACATCGTGGGCAAGGGGATGGTGAACAAGATCCGGGCGCTCTACCCGTCCGCCAACATCACCCCCATCGACTACGACCCCAGCGCCACCAAGGTCAACCAGGAGAACCGCATCAAGCTGATGCTGGCGGTGGCCAAAGAGCGGCTGGGCCGCCCCGCCCCGGCCGCCCCCCTCACCGCCGAGCAGATCGCCGGCGGCGCCCCCCGCATCGAGACCCGGGTCTGAGACAAGCCAAACGCCCCGCGCAGCAAAAGCTGCGCGGGGCGTTCAGTCTTTTCAGCGAAGCTGACTGAGGGGGCTTACTTCATGTAGATGTGGTGGGGCAGGCCGGCGATGTAGAGCGGGGTCAGCTCGGCCTGGATGAGGGGCCGGGCGTACTCGAGGAACTCGTGGGTCATCTGGGTGTGGTTCTCGTTCATCCAGCTCAGGGGCACCTTCTTTTCGAGGTTGGCCACCTCGCTGATGGGGTGCAGCTCGGTGGTGCACTGGTAGGGGTTGTTGGAGATACGCTTGAGGGCCACCATCTGCCCGGTGACGCCCTCGAAGGCTGCCTTGGCGGCGGCGCCGCCCACCTGGTAGGCCTCGGTGATGTCGGTGCGGCTGGTCAGATGGCCGGCGCACCGCTGCAGGGTGGACAGTTCGATGCAGCGGGTCTTGGTGTCAAGGGCGCGGGCCACCGTGTTGGCCAGGAAGCGGGCGGTGCCGGTCAGGGCCTTGTGGCCGAAGGCGTCCACCGCATGGACATCGTCGGCCAGCTCGCAGACGTAGCGGCCGTCCTCCAGCTTGACGCCTTCCGACACGGCGATGACGATGCTGGGCTTCTTCTCCTGCATGACCCGAACCTTCTCGACAAAGCGGTCGACGTTGAAGGGCACTTCGGGCAGGCAGATCATGTCGACGCCCTCGCAGTCGTCCCCTTTGGCCAGGGCGGCGGCGGCGGTCAGCCAGCCGGCGTTGCGGCCCATGATCTCGACGATGGTGACGTATTTGGTGCCGTAGACGGTGGCGTCCCGGATGACTTCCTTCATCACCACGCCGATGTACTTGGCGGCCGAGCCGTAGCCGGGGGTGTGGTCGGTGACCATCAGGTCGTTGTCGATGGTCTTGGGCACGCCCATAAAGCGGATGTCGCTGCCCACCCGTGCGCCGTAGTCGGCCAGCTTGCCGATGGTGTCCATCGAGTCGTTGCCGCCGATGTAGAAGAAATAGCCGATGTCCAGCTTTTCCAGGATGGCGAACAGCTTTTTGTAGACGGCCTCGTCGGCGTGCCAGTCGGGCAGCTTGTACCGGCAGCTGCCCAAAAAGCTGGACGGGGTCCGCTTGAGCAGCTCGATGTCGAGGTCGTCCTTCAGCAGGGTGCCCAGGTCGACCACCCGCTCTTCCAGCAGGCCGGCCACGCCGTTGCGCATACCGTAGACGATCTGCGCGCCGCGGTTCTTGCAGCTCTCAAAGACGCCGGCGAGGCTCGCGTTGATGACGGAAGTGGGGCCGCCGGACTGGCCGACGATCGCATTTTTACCCATGATTCGTTTCTCCTTTGCACTATCTTTTTATCTTGGCTGCACGGGGAGTTCCCGCGCAGGGAAGAACGTGGGCGTGACCGCCGGCCCTCTGCGCTGCGCCGCAGATGTTACAGATGGACGTGGCGGGGGGTGCCGTTGACGTAGATGGGGGTCAGCTCGTCCAAAATCAGCGGGCGGGCATACTCCTCAAAGGCGGGGGTGACCTGCATCCCGTCGGGGGTGATCCATGCGAGGGGGACCTTCTTTTCAAAGTTGGCCACCTGGTTTACGTCCACCGACTCGGTGACGCACTGGTAGGGCGCGCCGGTCAGCCGCTTGAGGGCGATCATCCGCCCGGTCTCGCCGCTGAAGGCGGCGGCCGCGGCCGCGCCGCCGGCGGCGTAGGCCTCGGTGACGTCGGTGCGGCTGGCCAGGTGGCTGGCGCACCGCTGCAGGGTCGAAAATTCGATGGCCCGGCTCTTGCAGCCCAGGCGGGTGTGGATCAGCTCGGAGAGGTAGCGGCTGGTGCCGCTGAGGATGGCCTTGTGGCCGAAGGCGTCCAGCTGGCCGGCGGTGGAGACCAGGTCGCACAGATAGGTGCCGTCGGCGGTGCGCACCCCTTCGCTGGCCGCGATGATGACGTTGGACTTGCGGCTCTGCAGCTCGTCCACCCGCGCGAGGAACTTCTCGGCGTCAAAGGGGACTTCGGGCAGCAGGATCAGGTCGGGGCCGTCGCAGTCCTCGCCGCCTGCCAGGCAGGCAGCCCCCGCCAGCCACCCGGCGTGGCGGCCCATGATCTCGGCCACCGTGACGCTGCGGATGTCATAGACCGACGAGTCGCGGATGACCTCCTTGAGGATGGTGGCGATGTACTTGGCGGCCGAGCCGTAACCGGGGGTATGGTCGGTCAGGCACAGGTCGTTGTCGATGGTCTTGGGCACGCCGATGAAGCGGACGTCGCTGCCCACCTTGGCGCCGTAGCGGCTGAGCTTGGCGATGGTGTCCATCGAGTCGTTGCCCCCGATGTAAAAGACCGCCCCCACCTCGTACTTGTCAAAGAGGGTGAACAGCTGGACGTAGGGCGCCGCGTCGGCGTCGGGGTCGGGCAGTTTGAACCGGCAGCTGCCCAGAAAGCTGGACGGGGTCCGCTTGAGCAGCTCGATGCTCATCCGGTCGTCAAGGAGGATGTCAAGGTCGACGATCTCTTCCTTGAGCAGGCCCTCGATGCCGTACTTCATGCCGTACACCTTGCCGGCGCCCAGGCTGCGGGCGGTCTTGTAGACCCCCGCCAGGCTGGAATTGATGACGGCGGTGGGGCCGCCGGACTGGCCGACGATCACGTTTTTAGCCATGGTATTGCTCCTTCTTATCAAGTGCCGTGTAAAAGATGCGTCTCGGGCGGGCCCTGCACTGCGCCGCCCGGGCGCGGGACGCCGCCGCAAACCCGTACAAAAAACCACATCGGGTGTGGAAGGGCTTTTGGCAGGCTGCTGCATTGTTGTCCCGACCCTATTGTAACCTTTTTCCGTGTTGTATGCAAGACCCAACTTGGTTGCAGTGGGAAAATTTTTATGATAAAATCAAAATATCCTCAGCCCGGCCCCGCCCGGGCGGAATGATTTGGGAGAGTAAAGCGTAAAGATATGGGTATCTCACATGAATATCGCTCGGCCCGCCGGCGCAGTCAGCGCGGCGGGGCGTATGGCAAACTGAAATGCGCGGCCGCCTTTGCGGCCATCCTGGTGCTGTCGCTGGCCATCACCGCCATCCTCGAGACGGCGCAGCGGGAGGCCGCGCCCCCCGCCGAGACGCCCCTGCCCGTCGGCACGGTGGAGGGCATCCTGGCGCCGCTGCCCATGCAGCCGGGGCAGGGGGGCGCCGCCGCCGGCGCGGAGCTGACCTTCGGCCCGGTGCGGCAGAGCGAAGGAGCCTGCACTGTCCGCGCCTACGACAGCAGCGTCATCCGGCAGCCGGCGGTGGGGCAGGTGGACCTGAGCTACTTCGCCGACGCGGCCTTCCTGGGGGACAGCCTGACGGTGGGCTTCACCGATTACAGCATCAATCTGGGGGGCGCGCTGGTCTGCGGGTACATCGGGGCGGGCCCCGACACCATCGTCAACCGGATGACCGCCACCCACATGACCCGCGGGGAGGAGGTCGCCCTGGACGTGCTGGCGGCGGCCCAGCCTAAAAAGCTGTATATCCTGCTGGGCACCAACACCCTGACCACCGCCGGCGCGGAGGAGCGGTTTTTGACCTACTACGCCGCCATGCTGGACGCCCTGCGGGAGACCCTCGGCCCCGACTGCGTGCTCTATGTCCAGTCCATCCCGCCGGTGCGGCCGGCCGCCGCGGCCGAGCGCCCCGGCCTTGCCAGCGGCAACCTGCGGGCGGTCAACGAGCAGCTGGCCCGGCTGGCCGACAGCAAGGGCTGCGTCTACCTCGATTTGTGGGAGGCGCTGGCCGACGGCGAGGGCAACCTGAAGGAAGTCTGCGCCGCCCCCGACGGGGTACACCTGTCGGCCGGCAACGGCTACGGCGCCTGGGTCAACTACCTGCGCACCCACACGGTCTACGCGGCGGACAACGAGTGGACCCCCGGCAGCGCCTACGCGCAGTAACAAACAGCAAAAGGGAGACCCCGCCGGGGCCTCCCTTTTTTGATGCTGTCTTTACTTGTTGCGGCTGCGGGCCTTCATCCGCTGCTCGTGGTTGAGGATCTGCTTGCGGATGCGCAGGCTCTTGGGGGTGACCTCCAGCAGCTCGTCGGGGGCCAGGAACTCCAGGCAGCCCTCCAGGCTCA
>DWXX01000112.1 GCA_019118985.1 Candidatus Faecalibacterium faecipullorum | reverse complement strand
GCGGAGGAGGCCGCCTCAGACGAGGCAGCCGAGGACGCGGCGTTTACCCCGCCGACGGTGGCGCTGCCCGACATGGTCTGGGCGGTGCTCACCGCGCGGAGGATCTGCGGGTCGGTCTCGATGGTGTAGTCGTAGAACATCACCTGCTCGTCGCCGGTCAGCGGGCGCTCGACGTCCACCGCAAGGCCGGCGCCGTCAAAGCTCTCGCCGTCCGAGGCGATCAGCCGGGCCACCGTGACCACCACAGCGCTGCCGTCGCTCAGCCGCTGCGGGCTGCTCTGGATGGTGCCCTTGCCGTAGGTGGCGGAGCCCACCAGCCGCGCGCCGCCAAGGTCCCGCAGGCAGGCGGCGAACAGCTCGGCCGCGCTGGCGGTGCTGCCGTTGACCAGGCAGACCATCGGCAGGTCGACCACGCTGTCCCCGCTGCTGGTGCCCAGCACCTCGCGGGTGCCGTCGCGGGACTCGGCCCAGGCCATCACCCCTTCGGGGCAGACCAGGTCGATGCAGCTGAGGGCGGCGTCCAGCAGGCCGCCGGCGTTGTCGCGCAGGTCGAACAGCAGGCTGGCCGCCCCGCCGTTGCGCAGGGTGCGGATGGCGTAGTCCAGCTCGCTGAGGGTAGTGGCGTCGAACTGCCGGATCCTGATGTAGCCGACGTCGCCGGCGGTCATCCGGTAGTCCACCGTGGTGGTGATGTAACCCGAGCGGGTCAGGTCGGCGGTCTGTTCGGCCGACTCAGCGTCCAGCCAGGTCAGGGTGACGGTGGTGCCCGCCTCGCCCCGCAGCCGGGTCTGGACGGCGTCGGCGCTGGCCATGGTCTTGACATCCTCGCCGTTGACGGCGGTGATGTAGTTGCCGGCGGCGATGCCCGCCTCCTGCGCGGGGGAGCCGTCGTAGACCTTCAGCACCCTGGCGTAGCCGGTCTGGTCCTGGGCAAGCTCCACCCCGATGCCCATCAGCACGCCGTTCTGGATGTCCAGCAGCTCGGCGTAGGCTTCGGCGGTGTAGTAGCGGGCGTAGCGGTCGCCGGTGCCCACCAGGTAGCCGGCCGAGATGGTGTCGTAGAGCACCGTCTCGTCGATGGTATAGTAGTCGTTGCTGCGGACATAGCGGTCCAGCTCGGCGATCTTGCCGTACATGCTCTCTTTTTCCTTGACGTTGCTGACTGTGCTGTCAAACAGACGCATGGCCAGCAGCATGGTGACCGAGAAGGTCACCGTCATGGCCAGGATGACGATGGTGAGCATCATCCCCACCGGGATCTTTTTGTTCATGGGCGCACCTCCTCAGCCCAGCAGCATCAGGAGGGTGCTGCCCAGCAGCGACAGCCCCAGCAGCGCCGCCAGGACGATGCAGAAAATGCGCTGGAAACGCTTGTGTTTATCGGTCTTCATACTTTCACTCCGCCTCTCTGGATGTTATGGGGATAGGATGGGGAATGCCGTCAGATGGGGACATAGTCCCGGGGGTTGACCCGGCCGGCGTTGGTCTTGCCCTGCCAGACCTCGAGGTGCAGGTGGTTGCCGGTCGAGTTGCCGGTCGAGCCCACATACCCAATGATCTCCCCCTGGCTGACGTAGGTGCCCTGTTTGGCCGCGATGCGGCTCATGTGGCCGTACAGGGTGGAATAGGCCTTGCCGTCGCTCATGGTGCCGTGGTAGATGACGACGTAGTTGCCGTAGCCGCCGGTGCTCCACCCGGCCACCGAGACATAGCCGCCGGCCGCCGCGTAGATGGGGGTGCCCCCCGGCGCGGCAAAGTCGGTGCCGCCGTGCAGCTTGTAGACGCCGCTGACCGGGTTGACCCGGTAGCCGTACTCGCTGGAGATGCGGCTGTAGGTCTTGAGGGGGCAGATGAAGCCGGTGAAGCTCAGCTCGCTCTGCTTGGACGCCGCCGCAGAGATGATGGCCTGGATCTGGCCCTGCACCGCCTCATAGTCCATCTCGTCCGACTCGATGGCCTCCTGCGCCTGGCGCTGGGCGGCCTCGGCCTCGTCCTGGCTGAGCTGCGCCTGGGCGATGCTGGCGGTCAGCTCGCTCTGCTTGGACTGCATCTGGTAGTTCTTGGCGTCGAGGCTCGCTTTCTGGGTCTGGAGGGCGGCGCGCTCGCTCTCGAGCTGTTTGTAGTCGTTTTCCAGCTCGGTCTTGGCGGCCTCCAGCTCGTCGAGCATCTGGGTCTCCTTGACCGAGATGTCCTGCATCATTTCATTGAAGGTCAGCAGCTGGTACAGGTCGGTGACGGCCGACAGCATGGCGACGCTGCCGCCCTCCCGCAGCTCCTGCATGGCGCCCATGAAGGTCTTGAAGTCCTGCCACTGGTTCTCGATGTCCAGCTCCTTCTGGGCGATCTCGGCCTGTTTTGCCTCGATCTGGCGTTCCTTTTCGCCGATGGCGTTCTGCACCTGGGCGATCTCGCCCTTGAGCACCTCGATCTGGCTCTGGATGACCGCCACCTGCTCCCGCAGGTCGGCCTCGAGGGCGGCGGCAGCGCTCTCCCGCTTTTTGGCGTCGGCCAGCTCCTGCCGGTGCTGGGCCATGCTGGACTGGATCTGTTCCAGCTTTTTCTGCAGGTCAGAGACGCTGGCCGCCTCGCCGACGGGGGCGGCGCTGACCGCCATGAACAGGCAGAGGACCGCCGTCACCAGGCTGACCGCCCGCCGCAGCCGGCCGGCCGGCCGGGGGTACTTCGCGTGCTTTGCGCCGTGTTTTGCGTGCTTCGCCGTCTTCACACCAGGGCCCCCCTTTTTACACGTTCAGATGCTTGCGGATGGAGAACAGGCTGCCCAGCCCGCCCACGATGGCGCCGCCGGCCACGCTGGCCGACAGCACGGTGGTCCACACCGACTCCAGCGGCACCAGCGAGGCGCCCACCAGCACGTCCCACACGCCGCTCAGGGTGCCGGCGGCCCCCAGCAGGTAGTGGTAGAGGGCCAGCACCGCGCTGGCCGAGATGACCCCCGCGATCAGCCCCATGGCCAGACCCTCCACCAGGAAGGGCAGGGTGACCAGGCGGTTGGTGGCGCCGACGTACTTCATGATCTCGATCTCGCGCCGGCGGGCAAAGACGCTGAGCCGGATGGTGCTGCCCACCGTGATGACGCTGACCACCATCAGCACCAGCACAAAGGCCCGGCCCATCCGGGTGACCCCCCGCTGGATCTCGAGGAAGATGCTGCCCATCTCGACCGGGGCGGTGACCTTGACCACCCCGGGGATGGCCGACATCTGGCCGCTGATCCGCTCCAGCTGGGTCAGGTCCCCCACCGTGACGCGGTAGTTGGCCTTGAAGGGGTTGTCGGTCTCAAACTCATCCCAGAGGGACTCGTACTGGTCGTCCAGGTAGTCCTCGTATGTATTCAGCACGTCCTGCTTGGACATATAGGTGACGCTGCTCACCCCGCTGATGCCGGCGATCTGCTCGCCCACCGCGGCGGCGGCGGCGTCGTCGCAGCCGGGGTCGAGAAAGACCACCGTCTCGTTCTGGCGGCCCAGGTAGCCGATCATGCTGTCCACATTGACCTCCACCAGGCTTGCCATGGTGTTCAGGCTCATGCAGACCGCCAGGGACGCCACGCAGGCGATGGTCATGGCCCAGTGGGTGCCCAGGTTGCGCAGGCCGCGCCCGGTCAGAAATCCAAACGTTGAAAGCTTCACAGCAGTGCCTCCTGTCGGGCGGCAGGCACATCGGATACGATCCTGCCGTGATTCAAAGTGACCACCCTCTGGTGGAACCGGTGGACCAGCTCGTGCTCATGGGTGACTACCAGCACGGTGATGCCGGTCTCGCTGACCTGCTCAAGCAGCTCCATCATCTCGAGGCTGAGCTCGGGGTCGATGTTGCCGGTGGGCTCGTCGGCGATGACCAGCTTGGGCGCGTGGACCAGCGCCCGCGCCACCGCCACCCGCTGCTGCTCGCCGCCCGACAGGTAGTCGGGGTAGCAGTTGGCCTTGTCCTGCAGATGGACCAGCTCCAGCATATAGGGCACGCGCTCGTCGATCTCTTTTTTGGCGATGTTGGTCACGTGCATGGCGAAGGCGACGTTCTCGTACACCGTCATGCTGGGGATCAGCCGGAAGTCCTGGAAGATGATCCCCATCTGGCGGCGGATGTAGGGCACCTTGCGCCGCTTGAGGGCGGCGATGTCGTTGCCGTTGACATAGACTTTGCCCTCGGTGGGCAATATCTCCCGCAGGATCAGCTTGAGCAGGGTGGATTTGCCCGCGCCCGAGTGGCCCAGCAGAAAGACGAACTCGCCCGGGTCGGCGCGGAAGTTGACATCCTCCAGCGCGAGGCGGCCGCCCTTCTTGTATTCCATGGATACGTGCTCAAAATTTACCATTGGTACATCTGGCATGGGTCATACGTCTCCGTTTTTTCAAAGATTCTGCTTTCTGGCAGTCAAAAACACAGGACCGGCCGCGCAGACCCGCAGGCCGGTCCGCACCGGCTGCCCGCCAAGGGGCGCGCCGGGGTGCATCCTGATGTTTAATATTTGGCGGGGTTGTTGGACAGGTACTTCTTGACCATCAGCGCCACCTTGAAGACGATGGCGTCGTCGAACTCCCGCAGGTCGAGGCCGGTCAGCTTCTTGATCTTTTCCAGCCGGTAGACCAGGGTGTTGCGGTGGACGAACAGCCCGCGGCTGGTCTCGGACACGTTCAGGTTGTTCTCAAAGAACCGCTGGATGGTGAACAGGGTCTCCTGGTCGAGGCTCTCGATGCTGCCCTGCTTGAACACCTCCTTGAGGAACATCTCGCAGACGGTGGTGGGCAGCTGGTAGATCAGCCGGGCGATGCCGAGGTTGTCGTAGCGGATGATCTGCTTTTCGGTGTCAAAGACCTTGCTGACCTCCATGGCGATCTGCGCCTCCTTGAAGGAGGTGGCCAGGTCCTTGACGTTGGAGATGGGGGTGCCGATGCCCACCACGGCCTTGATATAATGCTCGCCCGAGAGGGTGTCGACGATGCTGGCGGCCAGCTTCTCCATGTCGGTGCGGTCGATGCCCTTGCGGATCTCCTTGACCAGGACGGTGTCGCTCTCGCTGATATTAAAGACAAAGTCCTTCTGCTTGTCGGGGAAGAGGCTGCTGACCACGTCGTAGGCCGAGATGTCCCCGCCCGAGACCACCCGCACGATGAACACCACCCGCGACACGTCGGTGGCGAAGTGCAGCTCCCGCGCTTTGGCGTAGATGTCGCCGGGCAGGATGTTGTCCAGCACCACGTTCTTGATGAAGTTGGCCTTGTCGAACTTTTCGTCGTGGTACTGCTTGATGCTCTGCATGCTGATGGCCAGCACAGCCGCAAACTGCGCCGCCGTCTCGTCCGCGCCCTCCACAAAGACGGCGTAGTCGTTGTGCTTGGCGCCCGAGAACTGCTGGTAGCTGTAGCCGCCCCGGGCAAAGCCGTCCCTGCCGGCCATGCGCTCAGCCACAAAGTCCTCCTGCACCTCGCCGATCAGGTTCAGCTCCGAGCAGGCGATGACGGCGCCGGTCTCGTCCACCACGCCGACCACCCGGTCGATGGCGTCCTTCATCTGGTAGATCACGCTCTGAAATACTCTGTTGGCCATAAACGCATACCCCTTTTCCTCGATTGCACAGGCGTGGGAAGTCGGATTGTCATATTTCCACAATTTCGCCGCATTACAATCTATATTTTACACAAAAGAATTTACTTTTGCAACAGATTTCACCAAAAAAGATTGCTTCTTCTTGGTGAAATTATCTCCCAGGGCGTTTTGCGGGCCAAAAAGCACAACAGCGCGTGATTCTGACCCCTATTGTAGCCGCAAAATGTGTTGCTTGTTTGAAAGTCTGGTGAAAGCCGCGGCCCCTCACCGCCCGGCGATGGCCGCCACCTCCTGTTCGGTCAGCTCCCGCCAGGCGCCGGGGGCGAGGGTCTCGTCCAGCGCCACCGGGCCGATGGCCTCCCGGTGCAGCGCGTCGACCCCCGCGCCGTACACCCCGAACATCCGCTTGATCTGGTGGTAGACCCCCTGGCGCAGCACCACCCGCACCGTCCGCCCGTCGTCCGACAGGGGGGCGACCTCGGCGGGGGCGAGGCGTACTTTGTCCATCAGGGTGACCCCCGCCGCAAAGCCGTCGGCCATCTCCCGGGTCAGCGGGGTGTCGAGGGTGACGCGGTAGGTCTTGGGGACGTGGCGTTTGGGGGCGAGGATGTCGTGGGCAAAGCCCCCGTCGTCGGTCAACAGGACAAAGCCGGTGCTGGTCTTGTCCAGACGCCCGGCGGGGAACAGCTCGCGCCGGGGGTAGGCGCTGCGCACCAGGTCCACCACCGTCACCTCCCGCCGGTCGGACGAGGCGCTGACCACCCCCGCGGGCTTGTTGAGCATGATGTAGACGAAAGCCTGCCGGGGCTTGCCCTGCCCGTCCAGCCGGATGGTGTCCATCTCGCTGACCTGCTGTTCGGGCCGGCGGCAGGCCGCCCCGTTGATGCTGACCCGCCCGGCGCGGATCATCTGCCGGCTCTCGCTGCGGGTACACTGGGCCGCTTCGGCCAGGTATTTGTCCAAACGCATGGGGCCCTCCTTCCCCCGGGCGGCGGTGCGCCCGGCCTTCCGTTCGGTTGTTTTTATTATTGTACCATGCTTCTGCCCAAATGAAAACAGTCTTTTTTGTGCAGTTTGCGAAGGGCCTCACCCCTTGCCCGGCTCCAGTATGTGGGCCGAGCGGTACTCCCGCGGGGAGACGCCGTGGACGTTCTTGAACGCGCGGGAGAAGTGCAGCTGGTTGTCGTAGCTGACCTGGCGGGCGATCTCGCCGATGGACAGCCGCGTCTCCTTCAGCAGCTGGGCGGCGCGGGCCATCCGGTAGTGCAGCAGGTAGGCCTGGGGGCTCTCGCCCACCGCCTCGCGGAAGACCTTGCCGAAATAGCTGCGGTTGAGCCCGCAGACGGCTGCGATCTCCTCGATCGAGACGTCCCGCTGGAAGTTCTGCTCGATGAAGGTGAGGGCCTCCTTGATGTAAAAGTCCCGCAGGCGGTACTCGCTGGGGGGCCGCCGCCCCGCCGAGGACTGCACCAACCGGTCCAGAAAGAGGAAGCCGTGGGCGATCAGGTGGGTGGGGCTGGCGTCGGCGTGGTTGACGATGTAGAGCATCTCGTCCTGCAGCAGCCTGCCCGCCTCGGGGCTGCGGGCGGTGTAGATGGGCTGGCTGCCGCTGATCCCCGCAAGGCTGAGGCTCTCGTGGGCCCGCAGGCCGTCGAACTCCACCCAGGTATACTCCCATGGGTCGTCGCTGTCGGCGCCGTAGGTGGTGATCTGCCCCGGCACCACCAGGAAGCCGTGGCCCGCGCTGACCGGGTACTCCTGGTCGTTGGCCATCAGCACCCCCCGCCCGGCGATGACGTAGTGGAACAGGTAGTGGTTGCGGGCGTGGGGCCCGTAGGAGTAGGCGGGGGCGGTCTGCTCCCACCCGAACTGGTAGAGGTTTAAGTCGATGAATCGTTCATCCCGGAACACGTGGAACTTGGTCTGTTTGGGCTTTTTGGTCTGGTCGGGCATAGGGACGCCTCCTTTCCCTGCTATTATATACCAAAATGCGTGCTAACTTCAACCAAAACCGGCAGATTCCTTGAAATTGGAATATAAAAGGCGGCATTCCGGCATTCAAAATATGTTCATATTCATGTATAATAATTTCGCAGGCAGGGATTAAAAAAACTATGCAACGTGCACAGTGCATGGCTTTTTGCCCCGCCGCCCCGTCTTTGCGGCGGAGGCGGGGCGTCCTGACGAGTGTCTGCCCGGGCAGGCCGTTTTTCACTCACCTCGCAAATTCAAAAGGAGATGGCTTATGAAGAAGATTTCACGCCGTTCGTTCCTCGCAGCGACAGCTGCGCTGGCGGCGGCAAGCCTCACCACCGGCTGCGGCGGCCCAAGCGACGGCAAGACCCATCTGACCTTCCAGATCTGGGATGTCGCCCAGCGGGACGGCATGCAGGCCATGTGCGACGCTTACACCGAGCACAACCCCGACGTGGTCATCGAGGTGCAGGTCACCAGCTGGGACGAGTACTGGACCAAGCTGGAGGCCGCCACCATGGCCCGGCAGGCCCCCGACATCTTCTGGATGCACACCAACGAGATCCTCAAGTATGCCGACAACGGCAAGCTGCCCGACTGCTCGGGCATCGTCGAGACCGAGCACTTCTCGGACATTTCGCTGTCCAACGCAAGCGGCTCGGACGGCAAGCTGTACGCCGTGCCCAAGGATAAGGACACGGTGGGCCTTGTCTACAACAAGGAGCTGTTCGACGCCGCCGGGGTGGCCTACCCCGACGACAGCTGGACCTGGGATACCCTGTGCGAGGCCTCCCAGAAGATCTACGACGTCACCGGCAAGTACGGCTACATGGCCTACGCCGACGACCAGCTGGGCTACTGGAGCTTTGTCTACCAGGCCGGCGGCAGCATCCTGACCGAGGACAAGACCCGCGCCAACTTCACCGACCCCGCCACCCGGATGGGGATGGAGTTCTACATCAACCTGCAGAAGAACGACTGGTGCCCCACCCAGACCTACTTTGCCGAGACAAGCCCCGGCACCGCCTTCTTCTCGGGGTACGGGGCCATGTTCTTTGAGGGCAACTGGAACATCCTGTCCGAGCTGCAGAACTACCCCGAGATGGTGGGCAAGTGGGACGTGGCCGTCCTGCCCAAGTGCCCCAACCCCATGAGCGGCGACGGCCGGGCCACCATCTCCAACGGCCTGTCCTACGCCACCACCAACACCAACAAGCACCTGGATGTGGTGATGGAGGTGCTGAAGTTCTTCGGCAGCGAAGAGGCCCAGCGCATCCAGGGCGAGAGCGGCGCGGCCATCCCGGCCTACGAAGGGCTGGAGGACACCTGGGTGGGCGTCTTTGACCAGTACCCCATCGACGTGACCTGCTTCATCGATATGTTCGACTACTGCATCCAGAGCGTCAACAACGCCGCCCGCCCCGAGTGGAAGACCCCGGTCAGCGACACCCTGCTGAAGATCTACACCGGCGAGCTGTCCATCGACGAGGGGCTGGACCAGATGCAGCAGATCGTTGACACGGCCAGCGCCGAATACTACGAATAAGGAGGCATCACCATGGATAAAACGTCCAAACTGGGCCGCGACGGCGCCTTCTGGGGCCTTGTCATGGTGGCCCCCACGGTCATCGGCCTGATCGTGCTGAACATCTACCCCTTCATCGATACCATCTACATGAGCTTCTCGAAGTCGCTGCCCTTCGGCGAGTTTGAGTTCGAGGGCATCGCCAACTACGTCGAGATGTTCGGGAACGCCGAGTTCTGGCAGGCGACCTGGAACACCATCTTCTTCTGCATCCTGACGGTGCCGGTGGGCATCTTCCTGGCGCTGCTGGTGGCTGTGCTGCTGAACAGCAAGATCCGCGGCCGCACCACCTTCCGGGCCATCTTCTTCCTGCCCATGGTGGTGGCCCCCGCGGCTGTGGCCATGGTGTGGAAGTGGATCTTCAACTCCCAGTACGGCATCATCAACCAGCTGCTGGGCGCCAACATCGGCTGGCTGACCGACAGCCAGATCGTCCTGATCACCTGCTCGGTCGTGCAGATCTGGAGCAACATCGGCTACGACGCGGTGCTGCTGCTGGCCGGGCTGCAGAACATCTCGGTCAGCCTGTACGAGGCCGCCGACCTGGACGGCGCGTCCAAGGTGCGGCAGTTCTTCAGCATCACCCTGCCGATGGTCTCCCCCACCCTGTTCGTCGTTTTGATCATGCGCCTGATGAGCTCGCTGAAGGTGTTCGACCTGATCTACATGATGGTGGACGACGCCAACCCCGCCCTGAACGACGCGCAGACCCTGATGAGCCTGTTCTACCGCGAGAGCTTCATCGCCGGGGACAAGGGGTACGCGGCCGCCATCGTGGTCTGGACGGTGGTCCTGATCGGCGCTGTCACCCTCATCCAGTTCATCGGCCAGAAGAAGTGGGTCAATTACGAGGTGTAAAAGATGAGTACTGCTACCGCTACCACCAGCGCCCCCGCCGGGAGCATGAAGAACTCCAAGCGGATCACCAAGGCGCTGACCTACGCC
>DWXX01000111.1 GCA_019118985.1 Candidatus Faecalibacterium faecipullorum | reverse complement strand
GGGGCTGTAGTCCACACCGTCGGCGCGGTAGATCTTGCCGGCCACCGCCTCGATCTTCTCCCGCAGGGAGGCCTCGAGGGGGTAGGTGTACTGGATGGGCCGGTCCTCCAGGCTGTCGAGGACTGCCTGGGCCAGGGCCTTGCCGCCCTCGCCGCCCTTGGCAAAGACCTCGCTCAGCACGCACTTGACCTGCATGCCGGCGCAGAAGTCGGCGACGATGGCCTGCTCTTCCTCGGTGTCGGTGGGGAAGGCGTTGACCGCCACCACCACCGGCAGGCCGAAGCCGTCCTTCATGTTCTCGATGTGGCGGCCCAGGTTGGCAAGCCCGGCGCGGACGGCGTCGGGGTTGGGCTTGTTCAGGTCGGCCTTGGCCACCCCGCCGTGGCTCTTGAGGGCCCGGACGGTGGCCACCAGCACGCAGGCGGAGGGGGCGATGCCGGCCGCGCGGCACTTGATGTCCAGGAACTTCTCGGCCCCGAGGTCGGCGCCGAAGCCCGCCTCGGTGACCACATAGTCGGCCAGCGACAGGCTGAGCCGGGTGGCCATGACGCTGTTGCAGCCGTGGGCGATGTTGGCGAAGGGCCCGCCGTGGATGATGGCGGGGTTATGCTCGAGGGTCTGGACCAGGTTGGGGTCGATGGCGTCCTTGAGCAGGGCGGCCATGGCCCCCGCCGCGCCGATCTGGCCGGCGGTGACCGGCTTGCCGTCATAGGTGTAGGCGCAGACGATCCGGCCCAGACGCTCTTTCAGGTCGTGCAGGCTGGACGCCAGGCAGAAAATGGCCATCACCTCGCTGGCGACGGTGATGTCGAAGCCGTCCTCCCGCGGGGTGCCGTTGGCCTTGCCGCCCAGGCCGTCCACGATGAACCGCAGCTGGCGGTCGTTCATGTCCATGCAGCGCTTCCAGGTGATGCGGCGGGGGTCGATGCCGAGGGGGTTGCCCTGCTGGATGCTGTTGTCGATCATGGCCGCGAGGAGGTTGTTGGCAGTGCCGATGGCGTGGATGTCCCCGGTGAAGTGGAGGTTGATGTCCTCCATCGGCACCACCTGTGCGTAGCCGCCGCCGGCGGCGCCGCCCTTGATGCCAAAGACAGGCCCGAGGGAGGGCTCGCGCAGGCAGAGCATGGTCTTTTTGCCCAGGGCGCACAGGGCGTCGGCCAGGCCGACGCTGGTGGTGGTCTTGCCCTCGCCGGCAGGGGTGGGGCTGATGGCGGTGACCAGGATCAGTTTGCCCTGATGGGCCGGCGCCTCGGCCAGGCGGTGGTTGATCTTGGCCTTGTAGCGGCCATAGGGGATGACGTCGGCGTCGCTGAGGCCGAGCCCCGCGGCAATGTCGGCGATGGGGCGCAGGGGGGTGGCCTGCGCGATCTCGATGTCGGACTTCATAGCTGCATTCTCCTTTTCCTGCCAGAGGGGACCAAAAAAGGGCAGCACCGCGCGGCGAACACCGCGCAAGGCTGCCCAGACGGTCGGCTTTGTGATGACCCCTGCCCGCACTGTGGTTCAGCCCACATTCTCCGTCAGCAGGCAGAGGCTCCTTGCACCGTTAAGAATAGCACACCGGCACGCCGGTTGTCAAGACTGAATGCGGGCCCCTTCGGCCCCCGGCGGGCTGCACAGCAGCCGGCGCAGCACCTTCATGGCGGTGCTGCGCGGGCGGGAGGCATCCTCGACCAGGGCGATGGAGCGCTCGGGCACCGGCCGGTCGAGGGGGACGCAGAACAGCCGCCCGGCCGCGACGTAGGGGGCGGCCAGCCGCTCGGGGTAAAAGCCCACCCCCAGCCCGTGTTCCACCATCGGGGGGATCTGGTCCATGGTGGCGACCTCGACGTCCACCCGGAAGGGCAGCCCGTTGGATGTAAAGAAGTCCTGGTAGAAGGCGTAGGTGCTGGTGTCCTGCCCGATGCAGACGATGGGCCGGGCGGCCAGGTCGCCGAGGGTGCAGCGGCGGTTGGCCAGGTCGCTGTAGGCCGGCCCGCAGACCGGTATCTCCCGGAAGCGCAGCAGCTCGGTCTGGTGCAGGTCCCGCCCGGTGGGCAGGGGGGCGGTGATGACGGCAAAGTCGCTCTCGCCGGCCCGCAGCCGCTCGATGGCCTGGGGGGTGGTCTCGTTGGTGATCCGCAGGTGGACCCCCGGGTACTGGGTGTGAAAGACCGACAGCCTGTCCAGCAGCACCATGTGCAGCGCCGCCTCGCTGGCGCTGATGGACAGCGACCCGCCCTCCAGGCTGCCGTCCCGGCGGATCTCGGCCTCGCCCAGTTCCAGCTGTTCGGCGGCGGCGGCCACCCGCCGGTACAGCCGCTGGCCCTCCGGCGTCAGGGTCACCCCCCGGTTGGAGCGCAGAAACAGCCGGCAGCCCAGCTCCTGCTCGAGGTTCTTCATGCAGCGGGTGATGTTGGGCTGGTTGTTCTTGAGCACCTCGGCCGCCCGGGTGAAGCTGCGGCACTGGGCCACCACATAGAAGATGCGGTAATAGTCGTAGTTGATAGGCATAGAAAAATTTCCTTATTTTTTATGGATTGAGCACAGGTTGCCATACAAAAAATATATCGCAAACATATTAACAAGATATTTTACAATTCCCACTGTCAATAGTATAATACGCTCGACCCGGAATTGCAATTTGACAGCATTCAGTTGAAAGAATAGAATGCGCCAGATGAAATGAAAGAATGGTAAAGAAAGGAGTCTTGATCAAGACCATGAAGCAGAAGAAGAAAGCCCTCGTCCTCTGGCTGGCGCTGATCGCGGTTCTGCTGGCGGCGTCGCTGCTGACCGCCCCCGCCGGCACCGGCGAGAGCGTGCAGGAGGTCATGCGGGACGCGGTGCTGCATGAGACGGGGCAGGTCAGCCTGTTCGGGCTGACCGAGGTCAACCCCGGGCTGATCTCGGCCTATGTGGTGACCGCCCTGCTGCTGGTGCTGGCCGTCTGCCTGCGCGTGTTCGCGGTGCCCCGCTTCCGGCAGGTGCCGGGGCGGCTGCAGATGCTGCTGGAGCTGTGGGTGGGCACCTTCAGCTCGATGGCGGAGAAGAACAGCCCCCACAAGAACAAGATGCTGGGCGCCTACCTGTTCGGGGCGGGCAGCTATATCTTTGTCAGCACCCTGTTCGAGATGCTGGGGCTGCAGGCCGTCACGGTGGCGGGCCACTCCATCGCGCTGCCGGCGCCTTTGTCGGACGTCAACGGCGCCATCGCCATGGGCGTTTTGTCCTACCTGTTCATCCTGACCGGCGGCGTGACGTCGGTGGGGCTGCGCGGGGTGGGGCGGACGCTGAAAGAGTTCTCGCTGCCCATCTCGATGAGCTTCCGTCTCTTCGGCGCGCTGCTGTCCGGCCTGCTGGTGACCGAGCTGGTCTACTATTATATCGCCCTCAGCTTCGTCCTGCCGGTCATCGTCGGGGTGCTGTTCACCCTGCTGCACGCGCTGATCCAGAGCTATGTGCTGACCATGCTGGTGGCCCTGTACTACGGCGAGGTGAGCGAACCGCTCGAGCCCAAACACCCCAAACCGGCAAAACACGCCGGCACCCAAGACAACAAAGCCCTTGCGGCCTAACAATTCAGGAGGAATTATCATGAAGACGCTGAACATCAAGAAGATCCTGTCCGCCCTGCTGGTGGTGCTGGCCCTGGCCGCCGTGCTGGCCGTCCCCGCCTTTGCAGAAGAGCCCGCCGCGTCCGCTGCCGCCGCCGTCACCCAGACGGTGGAAGCCGCCGAAGCCGAGGCCGAGGGCCTGACCACCTCCGGCAAGGCCATCGCCTGCGCCGTGGCCGTGGGCATCGCCGCTGCCGGCGGCGCCATCGCCATGGGCCTGCTGGGCGCCAAGGCGTCTGAGAGCATCGCCCGCCAGCCCGAGGCCGACGGCAAGATCCGCACCTCGATGATGCTGACCCTGGTCTTTATCGAGACCGCCATCATCTACGCCCTGCTGGTGGCCATCCTGATCATCTTTGTCCTGTAAGCGCGGGAGGTGCCGATATGAGTCTCCCTCTGAACATCAATATCCAGCAGATCCTGCTGCACATGCTCAACTTCGTCATCCTGACCGGCGGGCTGTACTTCATCCTCTACGGGCCGGTCAAGAAGTTCATGGACCAGCGCCAGGCCCACTATGCTGAGATGGACAAGGCCGCCGCCGACAAGCTGGCCGAGGCCGAGAAGCTGGCCGCCGACCGCCGCGCCCAGCTCGACCATGTCGAGGACGAGCTGCGGGAGCGCCGCGCCGAAAGCCAGAAGATCGCCCAGGCCGCCGCCCAGCAGCAGCTGGACCGCGCCCAGGCCCAGGCCGACGAGATCGTGGCCGGCGCCCACAAGGCCGCCGACAGCATCCGCGCCAAGGCGGTGTCGGACAGCCAGAAGGAGCTGCGCGACCTGGCCATGGCCGCCGCCGCCCGCCTGACCCATGCGTCCAGCCGGGACGCCTTCGACGAATTTTTGAACCTCACAGAGGAAGGGAAGCAGAATGAGCAAGATGAATAAGCCCGATGCCCCCGCCGCCGCCCTCCTCTACAGCGCCGACGCGCCCACCGACGCCCAGCGGCAGCGGTTTGAGGCTTTTCTGGCCCGCACCTACCCCGACCGGGCGCTGACCCTCACCTGGCGGCAGGACGGGCGGCTGGCCGGCGGCTTCCGCCTGGAGGTGGGCCCCGACGTCTACGACTGGAGCGTGGAGGGCCGCCTGGCCCAGCTGCGCCACGCCATCGACGAGCTGGACGCCCGGGAGGACGTGCTGCCCCTGATGCGCCAGGCTATCGAGGACTGGCAGCCCAGCACCAGACCCGAGGAGATCGGCACCGTGCTGACGGTGGGGGATGAGATCGCCACCATCGCCGGGCTGGAGGACGCCGTCTACGGCGAGGTGCTGATCTTCTCCAACGGCATCCGCGGCATGGTGCAGGACCTGCGCCCCCACGAGCTGTGCTGCGTGCTGTTCGGCGACAGCAGCGGCATCGAGGCAGGCGACCCCGTCCGCCGCACCGGCAAGGTGGCCGGCGTGCCGGTGGGCGAAGGCTTTCTCGGGCGGGTGGTGGACGCGCTGGGCAGCCCCATCGACGGGGCGGGGCCCATCCAGGCCGACGCCTACTACCCGGTCGAGCGGCCGGCCCCCGGCATCATCGACCGTCAGCCGGTCAACCGCCCGATGGAGACCGGCCTGCTGGCCATCGACGCCCTCTTCCCCATCGGGCGGGGGCAGCGCGAATTGATCATCGGCGACCGCCAGACCGGCAAGACCGCCGTCGCCCTCGACACCATCCTCAACCAGAAGGGCAAGAACGTGGTCTGCATCTACGTCGCCATCGGCCAGAAGGCCAGCTCGGTGGCCCTGCTGGCCGAGAACCTGCGCCGCCGCGGCGCCATGGACTACTGCATCATTGTCAGCGCCACCGCCAGCGACTCGGCCTCCTTACAGTATATCGCGCCCTACGCCGGTACCAGCATCGGCGAATACTTCATGCACCAGGGCCGGGACGTGCTGATCGTCTACGACGATCTGTCCAAGCACGCCATCGCCTACCGCGCGCTGTCCCTGCTGCTGGAGCGCAGCCCCGGCCGCGAGGCCTACCCCGGCGACGTGTTCTATCTGCACAGCCGCCTGCTGGAG
>DWXX01000110.1 GCA_019118985.1 Candidatus Faecalibacterium faecipullorum | reverse complement strand
CAGGTACTGAAAGGAGTGTAACAGGTGGAAAATCATGCGGAAATCTGGTTTTCGGACGTACAGACCGACAATGTGAAGCTCAATATCCGCCTGGATAAGCAGCTCTTCAGCGCCATCAGCGAGTACCAGCGCATCGACGTCTTCCAGTCCCCGGCGTTTGGCCGCTTTGTGGCGCTGGACGGCGATGTGATTTTCTCCGAGGCAGACGAGTTTATCTACAACGAGATGGTCACCCACGTGCCCATGGCCGTGCACCCCCATGTGAAGAAGGTGCTCATCATCGGCGGCGGCGACGGCGGTGTGGCGCGGGAGTACACCGCCTATCCTGAGATTGAGGAGATCGACGTGGTGGAGCCCGACGAGCAGTTTGTGGAGGTCTGCCGGGAGTATTTTCCCGAGGCCGCCAAGGGCTTTGAGGATCCCCGGGTGCAGGTCTTCCACCAGGACGGCCTGCGGTTCCTCCGAGGCCGGAGCGACGAGTACGACATCATCATCAACGACGCCACCGACCCCTTCGGCCACACCGAGGGACTCTTTACCAAGGAGTTCTACGGCAGCTGCTATAAGGCCTTGAAGGCCGACGGCATCATGGTCTACCAGCACGGCAGCCCCTTCTTCGACGAGGACGAATCGGCCTTCCGCTCCATGCACAACAAGGTCTACCGCTCCTTCCCCATCAGCCGCGTCTACCAGGCGCACATCCCCACCTGTACCAGCGGCTACTGGATGTTCGGCTTTGCCAGCAAGAAATATCACCCCATCGAGGATTTTGACCCGGCGCGCTGGAACGCCCGGGGACTGAAAACGGAGTATTATACCACCAATCTCCACATCGGCGCCTTTATGCTGCCCAAGTACGTGGAGGACATTCTGGAACAGGAGGAAAATGCAAAACATGGCTAAGGTATTGGTAATTGGCTGCGGCGGTGTCGCCCGGGTGGCCATCGTCAAGTGCTGCCAGAACAGCGAGGTCTTCACGGATTTGATGATCGCCAGCCGCACAGTCTCCAAGTGCGACGCCCTCAAGGAGGAGCTCCAGGGCAAGTTCAAAACCAACATTACGACAGCCCAGGTGGACGCCGACAATGTGGAGGAACTCACCGCCCTCATCAAAAGCTACGCCCCCGACGTGGTGCTCAATGTGGCGCTACCGTACCAGGATCTCACCATCATGGAGGCCTGCCTGGCCGCCGGCGTGGACTATGTGGACACCGCCAACTACGAGCCCGAGGACACCGACGACCCGGCCTGGCGCGCCGTCTATGAGAAGCGCTGCCGGGAGGAAGGCTTCTCCGCTTACTTCGACTACTCCTGGCAGTGGGCCTACAAAAAGAAGTTCGAGGACGCCGGCCTCACCGCCCTGCTGGGCTGCGGCTTTGACCCGGGCGTGACCCAGGCGTACTGCGCCTATGCGGCCAAGCATGAGTTCGACACCATCGACACCATCGACATCCTGGACTGCAACGGCGGCGACCACGGCTATGCCTTCGCCACCAACTTCAACCCCGAGATCAACCTGCGGGAAGTCAGCGCTCCCGGCAGCTACATGGAAAATGGCCGCTGGGTGGAGATCCCGGCCATGAGCATCAAGCGGGAATACGACTTTGACCAGGTGGGCAAAAAGGATATGTACCTGCTCCACCACGAGGAGATCGAGTCCCTGGGCAAGAACTTCCCCGATGTCAAGCGCATCCGCTTCTTCATGACCTTCGGCCAGAGCTATCTGGACCACATGCGCTGCCTGGAGGATGTGGGTATGCTCTCCACCACCCCCATCAACTACAACGGCCAGGAGATCGTCCCCATCCAGTTCCTGAAAGCCTTGCTGCCCGACCCGGCCAGCCTGGGCCCCCGCACCAAGGGCAAGACCAACATCGGCTGCATCTTCACCGGCACCAAGGACGGCCAGCCCAAGACCTACTACATCTATAACGTCTGCGACCACCAGGAATGCTACAAGGAGGTGGGCAGCCAGGCCATCAGCTACACCACCGGTGTGCCCGCTATGTGCGGCGCCCTGATGATGCTCACCGGCCAGTGGACCAAGCCCGGCGTCTACACGGTGGAGGAGTTCAACCCCGACCCGTTCCTGGATGCGCTGGATAAATACGGCCTGCCCCGCAGCGAGAACCGCGCCCCGGCGCTGGTGGACTGATGCCCGCCGTGGATACCCGCCCGCCCTTTGCCGCCATCGGCGGCAGGGTGCCCGGGGAATGGGCGGCCCTGCCCACCCCCTGCTACCTGCTGGACGAGGGGGCGCTGGCCCGCAACGGTAAAATCCTGGGGGACCTGGCCGCCCGTACCGGCTGCAAGGTGCTGCTGGCGCAAAAGGCTTTCAGCAACTACGACCTGTACCCCATTCTGGCGCCCTACCTCGCGGGCACCGAGGCCAGCGGCCTGTATGAGGCCCGCCTGGGCGCTGAGGAGATGCCCGGCAAAGAGGTCCATGTTTTCTGCGCCGCCTACCGGGACGACGAGATGGCGGAGCTGCTGCGGTGGGCCGACCATATCGTTTTTAACTCCCCGGCCCAGCTGGCCAGGTTCGGCCCCGCCGCCAAGGCTGCGGGCAAAAGCGTGGGCCTGCGGGTGAACCCCGAGTGCTCCACCCAGGAAGGCCATGCCATCTATGATCCCTGCGCCCCCGGCAGCCGCCTGGGCACCACCCGCGCCCAGTGGGACGCCGCGGTGGCCCAAAACCCGGCCCTGCCGCAGCTTTTGGACGGGCTGCACTTCCATACCCTGTGCGAGCAGGATTCCGACGCCCTGGCGGTGACGCTGGACGCGGTGGCCGCCAAATTCGGCGACCTGCTGCCCGCCATGAAGTGGCTCAACATGGGCGGCGGGCACCACATTACCCGCTCCGGGTACGATGTGGCTACCCTGGAACGCTGCATCGCCCGGGCCCAGCGCGACTGGGACGTGACGGTGTATCTGGAACCGGGGGAGGCCTGTGCTCTCAACGCCGGATTCCTGCTGACCCGGGTGCTGGATGTGGTGCACAACGGCGATACCACGGTGGCGATTCTGGACGCCAGTGCCGCCTGCCACATGCCCGATGTCATCGAGATGCCCTACCGTCCGCCGCTGCTGTTTGCCGCCGACGCGGGGGAAAAGCCCTGTACCGTGCGCTTGGCAGGCCCCACCTGCCTGGCGGGGGACGTGATCGGGGATTACAGCTTTGACGCGGAACCCCAGCCCGGCGACCTGCTGGTATTCGGGGATATGGCCATTTATACCACCTGCAAGAACAACACCTTCAACGGTATGCCGCTGCCCGCCATTCTGGCCCGGGCCGCCGACGGCAGCTGCCGGGTGCTGAAGGAATTCGGCTACCGGGATTTCAAAGTCCGCCTGGGGCACTGAATCCGTGTATCTTTTCTTTCCTGTTGGGGCATACTACCCCAAAAAGGGAAGGAGAGTGTAGGTATGATCGAACCGGATACCATCAAACTGCTGCGGGAGTGTGACGCCGGGGTGGCCATGGGCCTTTCGGCCATCGACCAGGTGATGGATACGGCCAAAAGCCAGTCCCTGCGGGACGCGCTGGCCCGCTGCCGCACCGAACACCAGCAGCTGCAAAAGGAGATCGTCACAGCGCTGCACGATTTCCACGATGAGGGCAAGGAACCCAACCCTATTGCCCAGGGTATGTCCTGGATCAAGACCGGGGCCATGCTCACCATGAACGAGAGCGACGCCACCATCGCCGACCTCATCACCGATGGCTGCAACATGGGGGTCAAATCCCTGAACCGCTACCTGAACCAGTACGAAGCCGCCAGCGAGGACGCCAAGGACATCACCAAGCGCCTCATCGCCCTGGAGGAAAAACTGGCCGAGGATATTCGCCGCTTTTTGTAACGGCACAAACACAGCACCGCCCGCCCGGGTATTTCCGGGCGGGCGGTTTTTTGCTGCGGAGCGGTGGAAAAACAAACCAGTACCTCTCCGGGAGTTCCTGCATGGAAACGTGGAAAATTATACAATTATAGCGAAGAAGATTTCACTTTTTGGCAGGAGGGTTTTGCATGGAATCGATGGTTTATGGGTATGTGCGTGTTTCCACCAAAGAACAGTGCGAGGACCGGCAGCTGATTGCGCTGCGGGAGTTCCCGGTTGCGGAGAATCATATTTTTATGGACAAACTCAGCGGCAAGGACTTCAACCGGCCGCAGTACCAGAAGCTGATCCGGCGGCTGAAACCCCATGACATTCTGGTGGTGAAGTCCATCGACCGGCTGGGGCGCAATTACGATGAAATTCTGGACCAATGGCGGGTGATCACCAAAAGCAGGCAAGCGGATATTGTGGTGCTGGATATGCCGCTGTTGGATACCCGCCAGTCGGGCCGGGACCTGACGGGGACCTTTGTGGCGGACTTGGTATTGCAGATATTGTCGTATGTAGCGCAGACCGAGCGGGAGAACATCCGCCAGCGCCAGCAGGAGGGCATTGCGGCGGCGCGGCTGCGCGGGGTGCGGTTCGGGCGGCCGCGCAAGCAGGTGCCGGCGGAATTTGAGTGGGTCCGGCAGCAGTGGGAGCAGGGGCGCATCACTTCCCGGCAGGCGGCACGGCAGCTTGGCGTGGCGCAGGACACGTTTTTGCGCTGGGCGCACGGAAAATAAGTCGAAATTCTGCATGGAAAAACTAGGAAATTCCGTTCGATGCCCAGATACATAATTTGTGCCTTTTTTTAGCACAAATCACACGCTGCGAAGACGTAACCAATGTATTTTACAATCGTTTTTTATTATACGACATAAGAACGATATTGTCTGC
>DWXX01000109.1 GCA_019118985.1 Candidatus Faecalibacterium faecipullorum | reverse complement strand
TGGGCCAGCTGGTGGCCAACCTCGTCTCCCGGGAGCTGGGCGTGCCTGCCGGCATCATCGACCTCTCCCTGGCGCCCACCCCGGCCATCGGGGACAGCGTGGCCAACATCCTGGAGGAGATGGGCCTGGAGACCTGCGGCTGCTGCGGCACCACCGCCTGCCTGGCCCTTCTGAACGACGCCGTCAAGAAGGGCGGCGTCATGGCCTCCAACCATGTGGGCGGTCTGTCGGGCGCCTTCATCCCGGTCAGCGAGGACGCGGGGATGATCCACGCCGCCGAGACCGGCTGCCTGACCATTGAAAAGCTGGAGGCCATGACCGCCGTCTGCAGCGTCGGCATCGACATGGTCATCATCCCCGGCGACACCCCCGCCTCGGTCATCAGCGGGCTGATCGCCGACGAGGCCGCCATCGGCATGGTCAACTCCAAGACGACGGCGGTGCGGGTCATCCCGGCCATCGGCCGCAAGGCGGGCGAAAAGCTGGACTTCGGCGGGCTGCTGGGCTACGGGCCCATCATGCCCATCAACCAGGGCGACCCCTCGGTCTTCATCAACCGCGGCGGCCGCCTGCCCGCCCCCATGCAGTCGCTGAAAAACTAAAGACGCATAGACCCCCTTCCCACTGGGCATACTGCCTGGCAGGAAGGGGGTCTTTTTGTGCAGACCTTGTATAAACTATGCCTGGTGCTGATGATCGTCGGCGGCATCAACTGGGGGCTGGTGGGGCTGTTTCAGTTCGATCTGGTGGCCTGGCTGCTGGGCGGCAGCAGCACCCTGCCCGCCCGCGCCGTCTACACGGCGGTGGGGGCGGCGGCGCTGTGCGGGCTGCCGGGGCTGTTCGCCGGCGGCACGGAAGAACAGCCGTGACCTGACAAAAAAGGGCCCGCCCCGTACAGGGCGGGCCCTTGCGCTGCGCGCGGACGGCCTGCGCTTTTACAGCAGGGGGATGCCGGCTTCGGCGCAGGCTTCGCGGGTGGCTTCGTCCCAGACCGAGGCCTGCACCTCGCCGATGTGGGCGCTGCCCAAAAGCAGCATGCACAGCCGGCTCTGGCCGATGCCGCCGCCGATGGTATAGGGCAGCTCGCCAGCCAGAAGCGCCTTGTGGAAGGGCAGGGTGCGCCGGTCGTCGCAGCCGGCTTCGCGCAGCTGGCGGTCGAGGCTCTCGGGGCTGACCCGGATGCCCATGCTGCTCAGCTCATAGCTGCAGTCGAGGGGGGTGTTCCAGAACAGCAGGTCGCCGTTCAGGTCCCAGTCGTCGTAGTCGGGGGCGCGGCCGTCGTGGGGCTTGCCGCTGCGCAGGGCGCGGCCGATCTGCATCAGGAAGGTGGTGCCGTGTTCCCGGACAAAGGCGTGCTCCCGCTCTTTGGGGGCAAGGGCGGGGTAGAGGTCCTCCAGCTCCTGGCTGGTGATGAAGGTGACCTCGGGGTTGTGCAGGGGCAGTTCCTGCAGCTGCGGGAACATGGCGTGCAGGTTCATCTCGGTGGCGCAGACCGCCGCCACGATGGCCCGCACCACCCCCTTGAGGTAGTCGAGGTTGCGGTCTTCCTCCCGGATGACCTTCTCCCAGTCCCACTGGTCGACATAGACCGAGTGGAGGTTGTCCAGCTCTTCGTCCCGGCGGATGGCGTTCATGTCGCAGTACAGGCCCTTGCCCACGTGGAAGTCGTAGTCCTTGAGGGCTTTGCGCTTCCACTTGGCCAGCGACTGCACCACCTCGGCGCTGACGCCGGTGTCGCGGATGTCGAAGGTGACCTTCCGCTCGACGCCGTTCAGGTCGTCATTGAGGCCGGTGCCCGCCTCGACAAAGAGGGGGGCGGACACCCGCCGCAGCTTGAGGGTGGCGGACAGGGTGTCGGCGAACAGCCGCTTGACGGTGCCGATGGCCTTCTGGGTGTCGTAGAGGTTGAGGGCGGGCGTGTAGCCCGCAGGCAGGATGATCTTGCTCATACTATACTTCCCCTTTTTCTCACACAGGGCGCGCCGCGTGTCGGCCCGCCCATGGATACTACAAATTATCGCACAATACGCCCGGATTGTAAAGGGGCAGGCTTGCAACGGCGGCCGCAAGGCGGTATAATAAACACGATACCCGCCACAGAAGGCCACCGTGAAAAAGGAGAACACTGCCATGCAGATTTTCAATACCCTTACCCGGCGCAAGGAGGAGTTCGTCCCCCAGCAGCCGGGGGTCTACCGCATCTACGTCTGCGGCCCCACCGTCTACAACTACATCCACATCGGCAACGCCCGGCCGCTGATCGTCTTTGACACCCTGCGCCGCTACCTCGAGTACCGGGGCAACAAGGTGATCTATGTCTCCAACATCACCGACATCGACGACAAGCTGATCACCCGCGCCAACGAGGAGGGCACCACCATGCAGGCGGTGGCCCAGCGGTTCGAGGCCGAGTACAAAAAGGACGCCGCCGGGCTCAACTGCCTGCCCCCCACCGTCCAGCCCCGCGCCACCGAGCATATCGGGCAGATCCTGGACATCGTCGCCGACCTGGTCAAGAGCGGGCACGCCTATGTCGCCCGCAACGGGGACGTCTACTTCCGTGTGCGCAGCGACCCCGAGTACGGCAAGCTGAGCCATCTCAACCTCGACGACCTCGAGAGCGGCAACCGCGCCCTGCGCAGCCAGATGGACGACGACCTGAAGGAGGACCCCGCCGACTTCGCCGTCTGGAAGGCCGCCAAGCCCGGCGAGCCCGCCTGGGACAGCCCCTACGGCCCCGGCCGCCCCGGCTGGCACATCGAGTGCAGCGCCATGAGCCGCACCCACCTGGGCAAGACCATCGACCTGCACTGCGGCGGGCAGGACCTGATCTTCCCCCACCACGAAAACGAGATCGCCCAAAGCGAGTGCGCCAACGGCTGCACCTTTGCCCGCTACTGGATGCACAACGGCTTTATCAACGTGGACAACCAGAAGATGTCCAAGAGCCTGCACAACTTCTTCACCGTGCGGGACGTGGCCCAGGCCTATGGCTACGAGCCCATCCGCTATTTCATGCTGACGGCCGGCTACCGGATGCCCCTGAACTACACCGTCGAGCTGATCGAGAGCTGCAAGAACAGCCTCGAGCGGCTGTACTGAACGCCCAGCGCATCGCCGCCTCCTGCGGGGAGCTGGGC
>DWXX01000108.1 GCA_019118985.1 Candidatus Faecalibacterium faecipullorum | reverse complement strand
GGGAGGGGCTGCTGTTTTCGGTGCGCAACACCTCCCGCCCGGTGGAGCTGGCAGGGGACGCCGCCCCCGCCACCACCAAGCCCGACCCCGCGCTGCACGGCTTCGGCCTGGACAACGTCAGGGCCATCCTGAAAAAATACGGCGGCGACTTCGCCATGCAGTACGCCGCCGGCTGGTTCGAGTTCGTCGGCGAGGTGCCGGCGCGGCCCGCCCCATAAAAGCAGCCCCGCGCTTTGTACGGCGCGGGGCTGCGGGTCTGTGTGGGGTATGGGCGTCTCAGCCCTTGGTGGTCCAGGTCAGGTCGAGGACGGGGCCGTAGGGGTCGAAGACCAGACCCTCCACCCCGTCGGCGACGAGCAGCCGCTTCTGCTGCGCGAAGAGGGGCATGGCGACGCACTCGGCCAGCAGCTGCCGCTCGCACTGGGCCAGCAGCTCGCAGCGCAGGGCGCTGGCGTTGGAGGCGGCGCTCTGGGCCAGCAGCGTCTCGTAGCCGGCGTCGTCATAACCGCCCAGACCGTCGGGGCCGAAGCTGCGCAGCAGGCTGTAGACGCTGCCGTCGGTGCAGACGACGGGGGCCAGGGCGATGGTGTAGTCGCCGGCGTCCATCCGCTGCTCAAATTCCTCCGCCGGCACCTCCTCGACCGAGAAGAAGAGGGACAGCTCCCGCTGCCAGACGCTGTTGATGGTCTGCACCGCGCCCGTCAGCCCCGCGCCGGCGGGCACCAGGACGGTCACCCCCATCAGGTCGGCGCTGGTCACCGTCTCCCGCGCGGCGCGGTAGAGGGCGTAGGCCCCCGGCAGGTCGGGGGCGGGGTCGCCGGCGGCGGCCCGGTAGTCGATGCTGCCCACCGTCAGGCCGTCGGGCGCCAGCCCCCCGGCGGGGCGGTAGAGGGCGCCGTTGACCGCGAGGGGCCCCGCCTGCCCGGCCGCCGACACCAGCGACTGCCGCAGCAGCGCCGAGGAGAGGGCGGCGTTCCGGGTGTTGAACACCAGGCACCAGGTGGTGTCCGAGTAGGAGACGCTGCGCAGGGCGGTGGCGCCGTCGGTGTCGTCGAGGGCGGCGGTGCACCGCTCGTTGAGGACAAGGTCGTTGGCGCTCTGCGCCGAGCCGGTGTTCTGCACCAGCCGCAGCGAGTCGACCAGGGGGGGCTCGGCCTCCCGCCGGAGGAACAGCCCGCCGCTGGTCCAGTTATAAAGGTAGAAGCTGCCGCTGGAGAGGGTGGTCTCGGCGGTCAGGCCGTAGCTGCCCCCGGTGCTGAGGAAAAATTCCTCGTCGCAGGGCATCGCCCCCGGCAAAGCGAGCTTTGCGACAAAGCTGTCGTCCGGCTCAGACAGGGTAAAGACCACCGTCAGGCTGTCGGTGGCCTTCACCCCCAGCGCGTCCGGCCCGGCGAGGCCGGCCAGCACCTCCGCCGCCCCCTCGATGGCCGAAAACTCCACCGCATAGGGGGAGCGCGTCTGGGGCGAAAAGACCCGCTCGAAGGCAAAGACGAAGTCCTCGGCGGTGATGGCGTAGGGGGTGGTCTCCCCCCGGGCGGCCTTATAGGTCAGGCCGGGCTTGAGCTTGAAGGTATAGGTCAGCCCGTCGGGGCTGGCCGACCAGCTCTCGCACAGGTCGTTTTGGGGCGCGCCGTCGGCGTCCAGCCGGACGAGCCCCCCGCAGAGGTTCTTGCAGGCGATGACGTCCTCGGGGTTTGCGGCGATCTGCGGGTCGAGGTTCGCGGGGATCTCCTCCACGAACCAGGTAAAGCTGTTCACCCCCGACCCGCGGGCGCACCCGCCGGAGGCGAAAAGCACCGCCGCCGCCAGCATGGCCGCGGCAAGGCGCAGGAAAAGTCGTTTCAAGGCAAAAGTCCTTTCTTTCATCTGTATATGCAAAAGGGCGCGGCGCAAGGGACGCGCACTGCCAGTGTATGTTCGCTTTGAGCGGGCGATGCCGCCGTACTTTTCCAGTGTAGCAGAAACAGAGGGAAAAGACAACCGCCCCGCCGCGCCTGTTTTGGGATTTTCGTTGCCAAGCGGCGGCAAAATGGCTATAATAAACAGATAAGCCTATCGCATCGACTATGGGAGGGATTTGAAGTTATGCAGAAGGAACAGCAGCAGCTGGCCAGCCTCGTCCGGGGCAAGAAGGTCGCCTTCATCGGCGCGGGGGTCAGTCACCGCACCCTGATCGAGGAATTTGCGGCCCTTGGGGCCGAGGTGACCCTCTGCGACAAAAAGGAGCGCGCAGAGGACTTCGGCGCCTACGCCGACACCATCCGCCGGCTGGGCATCCGCCTCAGTTTGGGGCAGCACTACATGGACGGCTTTGCGGGGCAGGACATCATCCTGCGCACCCCCGGCTTTGAATATTACCAGAAGCCCCTGCAGGACGCCATCGCCGCCGGGACCATGGTGACCAGCGAGGTGGAGCTCTTTTTCGACCTCTGCCCCTGCGAGATCGTGGCGGTGACCGGCTCGGACGGCAAGACCACCACCACCACCCTGATCAGCGAGATGTTCAAGGCGGCGGGGCGGACCGTCCACCTGGGCGGCAACATCGGGGCGGCGCTGCTGCCCATGCTGCCCGACGTCGCCCCCGGCGACGTGGCGGTGGTGGAGCTGTCCAGCTTCCAGCTGATCAGCATGCGCAAGAGCCCCACTGTGGCGGTGGTGACCAACGTCACCCCCAACCACCTCGACCACCACAAGGATATGCAGGAGTACATCGACGCTAAGCGGAACATCCTGCTCTACCAGACCCCCCCCTGCCGGGCGGTCCTGGGGTACGAGAACGACATCACCCGCGCCATGCAGGCCGACTGCAAGGGCGAGCAGGTCTGGTTCACCCGCCTGCGGGAGACTGACAACGGCGCTTTCCTGCGCAGCGACGGGATGCTCTGCATGGCCGAACAGGGTGTGGTGACCCCCATCCTCCCCCAGGCGGAGGTCAAGCTGCGGGGGCTGCACAACATCGAGAACCTGCTGGCCGCCGCGGCCGCCGTCTGGGGCCGGGTGCCGGTGGAGGCCATCCGGCAGGTGGGCAGCACCTTCACCGGGGTGGAACACCGCATCGAGCCGGTGCGCACCCTGGACGGCGTCACCTGGTACAACGACTCCATCGCCACCAGCCCCACCCGCACCATCGCGGGGCTGCGCAGCTTTGCGCAGAAGATCATCCTGATCGCCGGCGGCTACGACAAGAAGATCCCCTACGAGCCCCTTGCCCCCGAGCTGCTGGCCCATGTCAAGGTGCTGGTGCTGATGGGGGCCACCGGCCCCCGCATCGAAGAGGCGGTGCGCAGCCAGCCCGGCTTTGCGGCAAGCGGGCTGGTCATCCTCCACGCCTCCAGCATGGAGGAGGCGGTCGCCCTCGCCCGCGGCGCGGCAAAGCCGGGGGATGTGGTCAGCCTGTCGCCGGCGTCGGCCTCCTTCGACGTCTACCCCAACTTTGAGGTGCGGGGCCGCCACTTCAAGCAGATCGTCAACAGCCTGTGATCGCCCGGGCCGATACCCCGGCAAGGGCGGCGCAGTTCGACTTCGCCTGCCGCGGCGTCCCCTGCCTGGAGGCGCTGCTGCCGCTGGAGCGGGCGCTGTTCGGCCCCAGCCAGCCGGGGCGGTTCTATACCGGGCCGGGCCTGGCGCTGGACGTCGGCGGCCCCGAGGCCCTGGCCGCCTGCCGCCCCGGCGGCAGCCCCGATCCGCCCGACCCGGAAGAACTGGCCGCCTTTCTGGCCTTCTGCGGGTGCGGCGCGCTGGTATGCGGGGGCGGCGGGGCGCGCCCTGCCGGCTGGCGCCTGGCCGAGACCCTGCCCTGCTTTGCCCTGGCGGCGGGGGCGTCCCTGCCGCAGCCGGCGGCGGATGAAGAGCTCTGGGCCGCCCTCACCCTGGAGGAGGAGCCCGCGCCCTCGGCGCTGGCCCGCTTTCTGTACCCGGCGGGCGGGCTGCCGCGGGACGACTACTACTCGGCCCTGTGCACCAAGCGCAGCCGCGGGCTGGCCCGGGCCTGGGCCCTGAAAGACGCGGCGGGGCAGGTCGTCTGCACGGTGGGGGCCTACGCCATCCGGGACGGGCAGGCGTACCTGGCCTGCGGCTGCACCGCGCCCGCGCTGCGGGGCCGCGGGGCGGGGGGCCGGCTGATCGCCGCCGCGGCCGGCGCCCTCGCGGCCGAGGGGCTGCGGGTCTGCCTCTACTGCCGGGAGGAGCGGGCGGCCTTTTACACCCGGCTGGGCTTTGCCCCCGCCGGGGCGCTGGCCCGCTGCCTCCCGCCGGACGCCGCCGGGGAGAAATGAAACCGAAACGAGAAAGGAACGTTGGAACCAAAACCTATGCTGGAACGCTTTTTTGACTATAAGCCCGAGGTCCTCGCGCTGGATGAGCGGGCGATGGAGCTCTGCGCGCCCTACTTCCGTCAGGCCGAGGAGGTGCGGGACTACAACCAGCTCAAGATGCTGCGCGCCTTTGCCGACAACCAGATGTCGGCCACCGATATGCTGGGCACCACCGGCTACGGCCTGTGGGACACCGGCCGGGCCAAGCTGGAGGCCATCTTCGCCCAGGCCATGGGCTGCGAGGACGCGCTGGTCCGCAGCCAGTTCATGAGCGGCACCCATACCCTGGCGGTGGCCCTGTTCGGGCTGCTGCGGGCGGGGGACACCCTGCTGGCCGCCACCGGCCGCCCCTACGACACCCTGGAAGGGGTGATCGGCATCGACGGCAAGGGGGCGGGGACCGGCACCCTCGCCGACTACGGCATCCGCTATGAGGAGGTGCCGCTGCAAGAGGACTTCACCCCCGACTATGCGGCCATCGCGGCGGCGGCCCCCCGGGCCAAAGTCTGCCACATCCAGCGCAGCCGGGGCTATCTGCAGCGCAACGCCTTCGACCTCGCCACCATCCGCAAGGTGGCCGAGGCGGCCCGCAGCACCAACCCCTCCATCATCGTCTTTGTGGACAACTGCTACGGCGAGTTCACCCAGACCGCCGAGCCCTGCGAGGCGGGGGCCGACCTGATCGCCGGCAGCTTCATCAAGAACCCGGGCGGCGGCATCGCCCCCACCGGCGGCTACATCGCCGGCCGGCGGGAACTGGTGGAGCAGTGCGCCTACCGCCTCAACGCCCCCGGCCTCGGCAAGGAGCTGGGCTGCACCCTCGACACCGCGCGGGAGATGTACATGGGTTTCTACTACGCACCCGGGGTGGTCTGCGAGGCGGTCAAGACCGCCATCTACGCCCAGTGCCTGCTGGAACTGGTGGGCAAGCGCCCCGTCCCCCGCTACTGCGACGACCACAACGACATCGTCACCTGCTTTGACGCCGGCACCGCCGACGCGCTGGTGGGCTTCTGCCGCGGCATCCAGGCGGCCAGCCCGGTGGACAGCTACGCCGCCCCCGAGCCCTGCCCCGAGCCGGGCTACACCGACGAGGTCATCATGGCCAGCGGCAGCTTTACCCAGGGCAGCACCATCGAGCTGAGCTGCGACGGCCCCATGCGGGCGCCCTACACCTGCTATCTGCAGGGCGGGCTGAACTTCGCCGCCAGCCGGGCGGGGGTGCTGCTGGCCGTGCAGAACGCATATTTTCAGGCGTGATCTTCAAACAACAATGGGATGTACAACAGAAAGGGATGTGTCAACATGAGCGATGTAACGCCGATCACTTCTGAGCTGCTGGCGCAGTTCGAGCAGGGCTATGCCGCCCGGCCCGAGCTTGCGGTCATCTCCAACGCCATCAGCCGCACCAACCTCGACGACGCGGCCTTTGTGCCGGCCGCCGCCGCCAAACTGCGGATGGACTTTTCGGTGACGGTGCCCACCACCGGCATCACCAACCAGAAAAAGAGCGGCCGCTGCTGGATGTTCTCGGTGCTGAACATGCTGCGGGAGAAGGTGGCGGCCAAATGCGGCCTCGAGTCCTTCGCCTTCTCGGCCGCCTACCTGGCTTTCTACGACAAGCTGGAAAAGTGCAACCGCTTTTATGAGAGCATCCTCCACTTCGCCGCGCAGCAGCCCGACGAGCGGGAGACCTGGATGCTGCTGGATAACCCCCTGCCCGACGGCGGCCAGTGGGACATGGCGGCCAGCCTCATCCGCAAATACGGCGCGGTGCCCGAGTGGGTGATGCCCGAGAACGTCCATTCCTCCGGCACCGCCCAGTACATGAGCATCCTCAGCCGCAAGCTGCGCCGGGACGCCATCGAGCTGCGGGCGCTGGCCCGCGCCGGCCGTGACACCGCCGCCCGCCGCGCCGAGATGCTGCAGGAGGACTACAACGCCCTGTGCATCCTCTACGGCCAGCCGCCCAGGACCTTCGACTTTGAGTACACCGACAAGGACAAGCACTACCACCGCGACCGCGGCCTGACCCCGCAGGCGTTCTATGAGAAGTATGTGGGGGTGGACTTCGGCGCCTATGTCCCGGTCATCGCGTCGCCCATCCACCCGCTCAACCGCACCTACTGCCAGCCCTTCATGGGGGACGTGGTGGAGGAGAATATGTTCTGGCTCAACCTGACCGCAAAGGAGCTGGAGGACCTGACCGTCCGCCAGCTGCAGGCAGGGGAGCCGGTCTGCTTCAGCTGCGACTGCCACCCCGACCGCGACCGCGAGCGGGGCTACTGGGACCCCGACTGCTTCCAGTACGGGCAGCTGCTGGGGGGCATCCGCATCGAGATGGACAAGGCCGCCCGCCTGCTCAGCCGGGACAGCACCATGAACCACTGCATGATGTTCTGCGGGGTCAACCTGGACGAGGACGGCCGGCCTGACCGCTGGAAGATCGAGAACAGCTGGGGGGACGCCGCCGGGCAGAAGGGCTACTTCATCGGCAGCGAGAAGTGGTTCGAGCAGAACGTCTACCAGTGCGTCATCCGCAAAGACCTGCTGAGCGACGCGCAGCGCGCCCTGCTCGGCCAGGAGCCGCTGCCCATGCCCCTGTGGGACCCGCTGGCCTGAGGTGGGCGCCATGGACTGCATCGCCCGCTATGATTCCCCCCTCGGCCCCATGCTGCTGGCGGCGGACGGCGACGGGCTGACCGGGGCCTGGTTCGAGGGGCAGAAGTACTTCCCCGACGGCCTGGCGGCCGCCGCCCGGCAGGAGCGGACGGACATTTTGGACGCCGCCTGCGCCTGGCTGGACTGCTACTTTGCCGGGCAGGAGCCCGGCTTCACCCCGCCCCTCCATCTGGAGGGCAGCCCCTTCCGACTGGCGGTGTGGGCCATCCTGCGCACCATCCCCTACGGGCAGACCGTCACCTACGGCAGCATCGCCGCGCAGCTGTCCGCCCGGACCGGCCAGCGTATGACGGCGCAGGCGGTGGGCGGCGCGGTGGGGCGTAACCCCGTCTCCATCATCGTGCCCTGCCACCGGGTGGTGGGGGCGAAGGGGGCCCTGACCGGCTACGCCGGCGGCCTCGAGCGCAAGCTGCGGCTGCTGGAGCTGGAGGGCGTCGACACGGCCGGCTTCACCCTGCCGCCCGTATAGACCATATAACAGAACAGAGCCCCCGGCTTTTGCGTCGCCGGGGGCTCTGGTTTTTCATGGTTTTCGGTTCCGGTATTCCCGCGGGGTGCAGCCGTAAAAGCGGCGGAACTGCTGGGAAAAGTTGCTGGGGCTGTCGAAGCCGCAGCCGGCGGCCACCTGGGCGATGCTGTCGCCGGGACGGGCCAGCAGGGCGGCGGCCCCCTGCATGATGCGGTATTTCAGCAGGTACTGCATGGGGGGCAGGTGGATGGTCTTGCCGAAGCAGCGCAGGCACTCCCGCTCGCCGATGCCGGCGGCGCGGGCGATGTCGGACAGGGTGATGGGGTGGGAGAAGTTGTTCTGAATGTAGCCGAGCATCTGCTGGATGCGCACCTCGTCCTGGTTGGGGCGGGCGGGCCCGGCGGCGCTGAGCTGGGCGGCAAAGCGGCGGCAGAGGGCCAGGCAGACCGCCGACAGCTTCTCCCGCACCGTGAATTCATAGCCGGGGGCTTCTTCGGCGAGGGCGCGGCAGGCGGCGAGGAAGTCGCCGATGGAGCCGCTCTCCGCCCCGCGGTCAAAGACATGGGCGCGGAAGGCGGTGCAGCCGGCCAGCGGCGCGATGTACTTTTTGGCAAAGACGGTGTCCTTGCCGCCGGTGATAAGGCCGGCGCTGAACACCACCGAGCGGATCTCGCAGGCGGTGGCGGTGTTGGCGCTGTGCAGCACCCCGGCGTTGAAGGCGATGCAGTCCCCGGCCGTGAGGGGGTAGCGCGCGCCGGGGGTCTCGGCGGTCAGCTCCCCCGAGAGGATGTAGATGACCTCGAACTCGTCGTGCCAGTGCCAGGGCAGGGAGTGGCCGGGGTCGGGGGCGTAGTGCTCGGCGTAGCCGGCGCAGGGAAAGTCGAGGGTGCCCTGGGGCTTCAGCTCCCGCTGATGGGGGCTGATGTCGAGGGCGGGGTTGATGCCGCAGGCTGTCAGGCCCATGGGGATACCTCCTTTGGCTGAATTGGTCGCTTTGTTTATAGTATAGGGCGTTTTTTGCATTGAATCAAGGGGCGTTTGACGGTATTCTATGGGCAGACAAAAGACAGGAGGAATTTTTGTATGGTGCATCTGCTGCTCGGCGTCATTTATCTGGCCTTCATCAGCCTGGGGCTGCCCGACTCGCTGCTGGGGTCGGCGTGGCCCTCGATGTACGGCGGGTTCGGGGTGCCGGTCTCCTACGCCGGCATCATCTCGATGATCATTTCGGCGGGGACCATTGTCTCCAGCCTGAACAGCGACCGGCTGACCGGCCGGCTCGGCCCCGGCCGGGTGACGGCCCTCAGCGTGGCGCTGACGGCGGCGGCGCTGTTCGGCTTTTCGACCGCGAGTGAATTCTGGATGCTCTGCCTGTGGGCGGTGCCCTACGGCCTCGGGGCGGGCAGCGTGGACGCGGCCCTCAACAACTATGTCGCCCTGCACTATGCCAGCCGGCACATGAGCTGGCTGCACTGCATGTGGGGGGTGGGCACCCTGGTGGGGCCCAACCTCATCAGCTATGCGCTGTCCGGCGGGCAGGGGTGGCAGGCCGGCTACCGGGCCATCTCGCTGATGCAGCTGGCCCTGACGGCGGTGCTGGTGTTCAGCCTGCCGCTGTGGAAGAGAAACGCCGCCGAAAGCGGAGCCGAGCCCGCCCATGAGACCCTGACCCTGCGGCAGGCGGCCCGGCTGCCCGGGGCAAAGAGCGCGGTGCTGGCCTTCTTCTGTTACTGCGCGCTGGAGCAGACGGCGGGGCTGTGGGCCGCCAGCTATCTGGTCCTCCACGGCGGCTTCTCGGCCGAGAAGGCGGCGGCCATGGCCGCGCTGTTCTACATCGGCATCACGGCGGGGCGGGCGGCCTGCGGCTTTGTCACCGGGGCGCTGGGCGACGTGCGGATGATCCGCCTGGGGCAGGCCGTCATCCTCTGCGGCGCGGCGGCGCTGCTGCTGCCCTTTGCCTTTGCGATGCAGGCGGGCTTTGTGCTGGTGGGCCTCGGGTGCGCGCCCATCTACCCCAGCATCATCCACGCCACCCCGGCGCGGTTCGGCGCGGCGCGGTCCCAGGCGCTGATCGGCCTTGAGATGGCGGGGGCCTATGTGGGCACCCTGGCGATGCCGCCCCTCTTCGGCATCATCGCCGAGCATGTCTCCACCAGCCTGCTGCCGGTCTACCTGCTGGCCATCCTGGCGGTCATGTTCGCCATGAACGAGCACGCCAACCGGGTCACCGGCCTGGTGCGCCCGGCAAAGCCCGCCCGCGAGCGCGCCTGATAACCTGATACAACGTCCGTCCCCGGTTTCGACCGGGGGCTTTTCTCTTCCCGGCCGCTTGACACCCGCCGGCGATTCTTCTACACTATAAGAAAAGTCTGCGCCTGAAGGGAGAGGGTCGGATGCTGGACTGGCTTTTGGATATTCTGGGAGGCGTCTTTGCTTTCGGCCTCGACTTTGCCGAGCTCAAGGGGATGCCGAAATGGTGCTGGATCTTCTGCAAAGCAGTGGTATGGCTGTTTGCAATCCTCTGTGCGGCCCTGCTGGCGCTTTGCCTTGGGGCCGGGAGCTGGTGCATCCGGCAGGGGGAGACCGGCAGGGGCGTCGGCCTGCTTGTGCTGGCCGCCCTGATGGCCTGGGCACTCTGGACGGCGGTGCAGAAGATCCGCCGGAAAAGAAGACGGAAGTAAAAAGAGTGGGAGGTGGTCCGATGGACAAAAATCTGCTGTCCTTTCTTGGCTGGAGCGCGGCGGGGCTCTTTTTTGAGGGGCTGGCCGTGTACATATGGTTTTGCAAAAAGCCTGTTTCCTTTTCTTCCCGTCCGCTGGAAGTGACCGATCGGAAGCGATACAATCACGCGGTGGCAAAACTCTATATGGTCTATGGCGCGGTGTTCATCCTGCTGGGGCTGCCGCTGCTTGCAGCGCCCATCCCGGGGTGGGCCGCCTGGCTGATGGTGGCGGGGATCGCGGGGGAGGCGGCGGCCTGCCGGGCGGTCTATGCGCTGGTGATCCGCAAAAAGTACAAAAAGCACTATGGAGATTGGAGAGACTGACCCGATATGATCAAGATCGACCTCATCACCGGATTTCTCGGGGCGGGGAAAACCACGTTTATCCACGCCTATGCCCGCTGGCTGATGGCCAGGGGGGAGAAGATCGGCATTCTGGAAAACGACTACGGTGCGGTGAACGTCGACCGGCTGCTTTTGCAGGGCCTGGAGGGCCCGCAGTGCGACCTCGAGATGGTCGCGGGGGGCTGCGGCGCCGACTGCCACCGGCGGCGGTTCCGGACCAAGCTGATCGCCATGGGGATGCTGGGCTACGACCGGGTGATCGTCGAGCCGTCGGGCATCTACGACGTGGATGAATTTTTCGACGCGCTGTGCGAAGAGCCGGTCGACCGCTGGTACGAGCCGGGCAGCGTCATCGCCGTCTTGGACGCCGGGCTGGAAGAGACCCTCCCGGATGGGGCCGAGTACCTGCTGGCCAGCGAGGCGGCGGGGGCGGGCTACGTCGTCCTCAGCAAGGTGGGGCAGGCGGGGGCCGAAAAGGCTGCCGCCGCCCTCGCGCACCTCGACCGCGCCCTGGCGGCTGTGGGCTGCGCGCGGCGCTTTGGGGGCGGGCAGGACGTTCTGGCCAAGGACTGGGAGGAGCTGACCGACGGGGACTTCGCCCGGCTGGCCGCCTGCGGGTGGAAGCAGGCGTCGTACCGCAAGCGCGCGCTGGAAGGGGGCGGCTTTGCATCCCTCTGCTTCCTTGACCACGGCCTGACCGCCGGGCAGCTGCGCCGCCGCGCGCCCGCTTTGTGGCAGAACAAAGCCTGCGGCAGCGTGTTCCGGCTCAAGGGGTTTGTGAAAGAAGGGGACAGCTGGCTGGAGGTCAACGCCACGGGGGACAGCTTTACCCTCAGCCCCATCCCCGCCGGGCAGGAGGTGCTGATCGTCATCGGCGAGGGGCTGGACAGGCAGGCCGTGGCCGACGCCCTCGGGGCCGCACTGCCGGTGTGAGGGCCTGACCGGGGCTTGACAATTCCCGCCAGTTGGATACAAGTTGACAATCCGCCCCCGCTGTGGTATAATACCCTCAATTTACACGAAAGGGAGGTGCAGCGGTTCCATGGAAGACGGTTCGGATGGGGATCCCCATACGGCAGCCTTTGTTTCTCCACGGCGCATTGTCATGAATCGGATGAATTTATAAGGCATAGTCTGCGCTTTTTGACGGGCGCGGGCTGTGCTTTTTTGCGTTTGCAACACACTGACAATGAGAGAATGGAGAAAATACTATGATTGGCGCACTGATTATCCAAATTGTTCTGATCGCGGTCAACGCGCTGTTTGCCAGCTCGGAGATCGCGGTGATCTCGATGAGCGAGGCCCGGCTCAAGATGCTGTCCGAAGAGGGCGACAAACGGGCCGACCGGCTTTTGAACCTGACCAAGCAGCCCGCCAAGTTCCTGGCGACCATCCAGGTGGCCATCACCCTGGCCGGCCTGCTGGGCGGCGCCTTCGCGGCGGAAAACTTCGCCGACCCCATCGTGGACCTGATCCTGTCCCTGGGGGTCAGCGCGCCCCGCTCGGCGCTGCACTCGGCGGTGGTCTTTCTGATCACCCTGGTGCTGACCTATTTCAGCATCGTCTTTGGCGAGCTGGTGCCCAAGCGTCTGGCCATGAAAAAGACCGAGAGCCTGTCGCTGAGTCTGTCCGGCATCCTGTTCTTCATGTCCAAGATCTGCGCCCCGCTGGTCTTTTTGCTGACGGTGTCCACCAACGCCCTGCTGCGTCTGCTGGGCATCGACCCCAACCAGAACGAGGAAGTGGTGACCGAGGACGAGATCAAGATGATGCTGATGGAGGGCAGCCAGCAGGGCACCATCGAGAACGATGAAAACGAGATCATCCAGAACGTCTTTGATATGAACGACACCTCCGCCGAGGAGGTCAGCACCCGCCGCCGCGACGTGGTCTGCCTCTACCTCGAGGACGACATGGACGCATGGGCTCAGACCATCCGGAACAGCCACTATACTTACTTCCCGGTCTGCGGCGAGAGCCAGGACGACGTGGTGGGCGTTTTGAACACCAAGGATTACTTCCGCCTGGACGATCTGTCCCGCAGGTCGGTGATGAAGAACGCGGTGGATAAGCCCTTCTTCGTCCCCGAGGGGATCCGGGCCGACCAGCTGTTCAGCCGGATGAAGCAGGAGCGGAAGTACTTCGCCATCGTCATCGACGAGTACGGCGGGATGAGCGGCATCGTCACCGTCCACGACCTGATGGAAGAGCTGGTGGGCGACATGGACGACGAGGACACCGTCCGCGAGGTGGAGATCCGCCAGCTGAGCGACAGCCGCTGGGAGATCCGCGGCTCGGCCGACCTGGAGGAGGTGGCCGAAAAGCTGGACGTCCAGCTGCCCACCGACGAGCACGAGACCTTCAACGGCCTGGTCTGCGGCATCGTGGGCCGGGTGCCCGACGAGGGCGAGCAGTTCAGCTGCGAGGGCTACGGCCTCAAGATCGACGTCAAGAACGTCAC
>DWXX01000009.1 GCA_019118985.1 Candidatus Faecalibacterium faecipullorum | reverse complement strand
TCTTGACCGCCTCGCCGATCTCGCTGTCGGGGATCTTATCCAGCTCGGCGCCGGTGATGGCCTGGCTGGCGTCGGTGATGATGCCCAGCTCCTTGGCGATGGCCACGGCGGTGTCCTTGTGGTCGCCGGTGATCATGACCGGGCGGATGCCGGCCTCGCGGCACTCGATGATGGCGGGCTTGACCTCGGGGCGGACCGGGTCGATCATGCCGGTCAGGCCCAGGAAGCACAGATCCTGCTCGAGGAAGGCGGGGTCGTTGCTGGCAGGCTTTTCAGCCCAGTCGCGCCTGGCGGCGGCCAGCACGCGCAGGGCCTGGTCGGCCATGTTCTTGTTGGCGGCGAGGATCTCGGCCCGCTTTTCGTCGGTCATGGGGCTGACCTTGCCGTTTGCAAAGTAGGAGGTGCAGCGCTTGAGGATCTCGTCGGGGGCGCCCTTGGTGTACTGAACAAAGGCGCTGCCCGCGGCGTGGACGGTGCTCATCATCTTGCGGGAAGAGTCGAAGGGCGCCTCGTCCACCCGGGGCTCGGCGGCGGACAGCTCGCCCTTGGGCAGGCCCTCCTTGGCGGCGAAGTTGACAAGGGCAGCCTCGGTGGGCTCGCCCTCGGCCTGGCCCTCGTCGTTCAGGTGGGCGTCGCTGCACAGGGCCATGGCGGTGGCCAGGGGGGCGGTGTCGCCGATGTGCTGCACCACCGTCATCTTGTTCTGGGTCAGGGTGCCGGTCTTGTCCGAGCAGATGACCTGGGTGCAGCCCAGGGTCTCGACGGCGGTCAGCCGGCGGATGACCGCGTTGCGGCGGCTCATGTTGGTGACGCCGATGGACAGCACCACCGTGACCACGGTGGCCAGGCCCTCGGGGATGGCGGCGACCGCCAGGGACACCGCCACCATGAAGGTGGACAGCACCGAATCCAGCGTGAAGGAGCCGGCCACGATCAGGTCAAAGACAAAGATGAACAGGCAGATGCCCAGCACCAGTTTGGAGAGGATGGTGCTCAGCTGCTCGAGCTGGCGCTGCAGGGGGGTCTGCTCCTGCTCGGTGTTGGCCAAAGCGCCGGCGATCTTGCCCATCTCGGTGTCCATGCCGGTGCGGGTGATGAGGGCCTTGCCGCGGCCGTAGACCACGGTGGAGCCCATATAGCACATATTCTTGCGGTCGCCCAGGGGCACCTCGCTCTGGTCCTTGCCCAGGCCCAGCGCGTCGATGATCTTGTTGACAGGGACGCTCTCGCCGGTCAGGGCGGCCTCTTCGATCTTGAGGCTGGCGCTCTCCAGCAGGCGGCCGTCGGCGGGGACGGCGTCGCCGGCTTCCAGCAGCACCACGTCGCCGGGCACCAGCTGGTCGCTGTGGACGGTGGTCTGCTTGCCGTCGCGCAGCACCTTGCAGGTGGCGGCGGTCATGGTCTGCAGCGCCTCGATGGCGGCTTCCGCCTTGCTCTCCTGAAAGACGCCCAGCACCGCGTTGAGCAGCACCACGATCAGGATGATAAAGACCTCGGCAAAGCTCTCGCCCGAGATGAAGTTGGTCACCGCAGACACGGCGGCAGCGATCATCAGGATGATCAGCATGGGGTCCTTCAGCTGCTCGATGAAGCGCTGCAGCAGGGTGGGCTTTTCAGCGTCCTTGAGCTTGTTGGGGCCGTACTTTTCGAGCCGGGCAGCGGCCTCGGTGCTGCTCAGACCGTCGGGGCTGGTGCTCAGCTCGGCGATCAGCTCTTCTGGGGTTTGCACGTACTCCTGTTTCATGCTAGATTGTTCTCCTCTGTGACAGGTGTGTGGCAGATGCGAGGGGGCGGGCTCTGCGTGCAGGTAGCAAAAAAGACCCATGCACCGGAACCTTTTCACTGTCCCGGTGCATGAGTCTCATTCTTTCAAGGACATCCCGGACCTGACGGGCAGGTCGTGTTTGTCGGGCGGGCCTCGCGCTGCGGCGCGGAATTACTCCCTCATGTGCATCCCATTATAGGGGATGGGCCGGGTTTTGTCAATGGACAATTCAGCACAAGTATGAGGCGGAAAAGACCGCTTTTTTGGCGGTTATTCCACGCTGATCATATAGTAGTAGACCGGCTGGCCGCCGCGGATGTGGCTGACCTCGACATGGCCGGGGCACTTGGCCTTGACAAGCTCGGTGGTGCGCTCGGCCTCCTCGTCGCTGACGTCGCAGCCCGAGATGATGGTGACAAAGCTGGAGTCCTTCTTGCACATGCTGCGGGCCAGGCGGTAGGTGGCCTTGGTCAGGTCGCTGGAGGTGGCGACGATCTTGCCGTTTTCCAGCGACATGATCTCGCCCTTGCGGATCCGCTTGCCGTCGTACTCGCTGTCGCGGGCGGCGTAGGTGACAAGGCCGGTCGAGACGTTGTCGGCAGCCTTCATCATGGCGATGGTGTTGGCCTCGACCGAGGCGGTGGGGTCAAAGTTGAGCATGGCGGTGATCCCCATCGGGATGGTGCGGGTGGGCAGCACCACCACCTTGCGGTCGGCCAGCTTTTCGGCCTGCTCGGCGGCCATGATGATGTTCTTGTTGTTGGGCAGGACGAAGACGGTCTTGGCCGGCACGCTCTGGACGGCGGCGAGGATGTCCTCGGTGGCGGGGTTCATGGTCTGCCCGCCCGAGACGACGGCGTCCACCGCCAGGTCGGTAAAGACGGCCTTCAGCCCCTCGCCGGCGGCCACCGCCACAAAGCCGTAGTCACGGCTGGGGTCCACCGCCGCGTAGATGAACTCGCTGGCGATGGCGTCGGAGGCGCGCTGCTTCTGCTCGGCCTCGGCCTGCTTTTCCAGGCTCTTGCCCTGTTTCTGCCGGGCGAGGAACTGCTCGTGCATATTCTCGATCTTGAAGTTGGTGAGGTAGCCGTACTTGATGGCCTCCGAGAGGATCTTGCCGGGGTCGGCGGTGTGGACGTGCAGGTTGATGACGTCGTCGTCCTCGATGCAGACCACGCTGTCGCCGTTGGACTCGGCAAAGGCGCGCATCTTGGCGGCGCTGGCGCCGTCCTCCTTGTGGATGAGGAACTGGGTGCAGTAGCCGTTCTTGATGTCCTCCACCTTCATCAGGTCGTCGGTAAAGACGCCGCGGCCGGCGTTGGCGGTGGAGAGCTTGGCCTTGTTCTGGGTGTCGCCGGCGGCGGGGACCATCCCCTCGCCGTGGAAGACCTTGCCCATCCCCTCAAAGATGATCAGGATGCCCTGGCCCCCTGCGTCCACCACGCCGGCCTTCTTGAGGACGGGCAGCAGGTTGGGGGTGTCGTCCAGCGCGCGCTGCGCCGCCGAGAGGACCAGGTCCCACAGCTCGGCCACATCGGCGATGCCGCTGGCGCGGGCATCCTCCGAGGCGACGCGGGCCACCGTCAGGATGGTCCCCTCGGTGGGCTTCATCACTGCCTTGTAGGCGGCCTCGACCCCCTTTTCAAGGGCGGCGACAAGGTCGGGGGCGGCGGCCTCCTTCTTGCCCTCCAGCGCCTTGGAAAAGCCGCGGAACAGCAGGCTGGTGATGACGCCCGAGTTGCCCCGCGCGCCCCGCAGCATGGCCGAGGCGGCCACCTTGGCGGCCTCGCCCACCGTGCAGTCGTCGCCCAGCGCCTCCAGCTCGGGGACGGCCGCGCCGATGGTCATACCCATGTTGGTGCCGGTGTCGCCGTCCGGCACGGGGAAGACGTTCAGCTCGTCCACGCGGGAGCGCTGGTTGTTGATGTTGTTTGCGCCTGAAATGATGGCGTCACGCAGAATTTTACCACTGATCATTGTTTTCTACTCCTTGTCCTGCCCACGGGCGCGCCCGGGGGAGCTGTATTTCCTCTTGATTGCGGGCGCGGTCAGGCGATCACGTCGTCCACCGACACGATCACCCGGGCGACCCGCAGGCCGGTGGCGCGCTCCACTTCATCCTGGACGCGGTGGGTGATGCTCTGGGCGGCGGTGGCAATGTTCAGCCCGTAGCCGACAGCGATGTGGATCTCGATGACCAGGCGGCCATTTTCAGGGGTGACCCGGACCCCCTTTTCGGCGAAGTCGTCGCCCCGCACCAGGCTCTTGACCGTGTCGGCCACCCCGCGGGGGGCCATGGCGGCCACGCCGTAGCAGCTCTTGGCGGCTTCGCCTACCAGCGTCGAGAAAAACTCAGCCGAAAAGCGGACATCGCCGAGGGGAAAATGCGTAGTGATCATAGTCGCTCGCTCCTTCTTAGTAAGATTTCAAAAAAGCATGACGCTTGCTCTGCCTTGGTTCGTGGTTGGCGCAATACCCGCTGCACGCCTAGGGCGCGGGCTCAAAGGCGTAGTACAGGTCGCTGACGCTGGACGCCACCCCCCGGGCCCCCCGGCGGGCGACGGTCACCCCGCCCTGCCACAGCAGGGGCAGGTAGGGCAGCTCCTGCGCGAAGGCCGCCTCAAAGGCGGGGGCGGCGGCGCTGTCCGCCCGCATGGCGGCGTAGGCGTCCAGCAGCGTCTGGCTGACGGCCAGGCCGTAGCGGGCGCTGCCGGACCAGAAGGGGGCCAGGTCAATATTATTATACAACTTCATTTCGCCGATGTACAGTTCAAATTGGCGGTCCTGTACCATCTGGAGATAAACGCCGAAGTCGTCGGCCAAAGTCAGGGTGACTTCGATGCCCGCTTCCGCCCACTGCTGCTGCAGAAGCCGGGCGGAATAGACCCGGTCGGCCGAGCTGCCGCAGGCCAGGATGTCGACCCGGGCGCTCTGGCCGTCGGCGTCCCGCCACAGGCCGGCCGCTTCATCCATCCGGTAGCCCAGGGCCGTCATGGCGGCGGCGAGGGCGGCGCTGTCGGCCTCTTCGGGGATGGACTGGCTGCCCCGCACGCAGGGGTACAGCCCGTTGAGGGCCCCGAGGGCTGGGGCTGCGCTGGCAAAGCGGTCGGCCAGGGCCCGGCGGGACAGCGCCGCGCTGAGGGCCCGGCGGCCGGCGGCCGCGGCGCACAGGGGGTTGTCGGCCGAGGCGTTCACCCCCAGAAACAGCAGGGTGTTGGTGCGGTAGTACCGCTCAGAGGTGGCGACGGCCGAGGAGGCGTGCTCCTGCGCGAGGTAGAAGCTGATCTGCCCCATGGCCAGCTGGGTGACCAGCTCGGCGTAGTCGCTGACCGGGGTCAGCAGGATGGTGTCGGGCCCGTCCTCTTCGGGGAAGGGCGCGCGGGGGTTCTTGGTCAGGGCGGCGTCGGACGCGCCGTAGGCGTACCGCCCGCCGGGGGTGGGCCGGGGGGCGGCGGTCTCGGCCGCCTTGAGGATGGGCAGGTCGAGCAGGTAGCCGAAGAGGCTGTCCGGCTCGTTCAGGGTGAGCAGGACGGTATCTTCCCCCACGGCCTGCGCGTCGGCGAGGTTTGTAAGCCGGGCGCCGTAAAAGGCGCTGGCTTTGGCGGCCAGCAGGCTGGCGGCGACGTCGTCGGCGGTGACGGGCACGCCGTCGGCAAAGGTGCAGCCCGCCCGCAGCCGGATGGTGACGGCCGTGCCGGCGCAGCTGACCGACTCGGCCAGGCGCATCTCCAGCTCCATCCGGGGGGTGATGCGGACCAGCTTTTCAAACAGCAGACCGGCCGCCTGTTCGGCCAGGGTGTTGGGGGTCAGGTAGGGGTTGACGCCCCCCTCGCTGACCGCGATGGCAAAGGGGACGGGCTGGGCTGTGCCCGCCGCCCCGGCCGAAGTGCTCTCGGCAGGGGGTTCGGGCTGGAGGACGGCCGGGCGGGTGCAGCCGGCCAGCACAAGGCAGGCCAGCGCCGCCGCCGCAGCGCGCCGGCCGGCGCTCGGTACAAAGTGCATCAGGGGGGCAGCCTCCTTCGGCAGGATTCGGCCCGGCGGCCTGCTATACTGGCAGCAGACGGCGCGCGCCGGTGTATGGCATTAGTATAGCACAAAACGGCCATCTTGTGCATGCATTTGCAGCGGTTTTTCGCAAATGCTGAAAATTGTGCAAAACAGTTGTGAATAAAATCTAAAAAATCTGTGCCCGGCTTTATTTCGATGTGTAAAAGTGCTAAAATAAAAGGGAAAGGGGGCGGACATCATGGACACAAGACCCCGGCGGCGCACCGCCGCAGACACAGCAGGGCACAGTGCGGCAAATCACATAAAGGCAGGAGCTTTCTGGATATGAATATTTTGTTTTTCCTTTCCCCCAAGCAGGACCTGATGTATGTCTACGACGACTTCACCCTCCGGCAGACATTGGAAAAGTGGGAGAACAACCGCTACGCCTCCATCCCGGTGCTCAACCGCAAGGGGATGTACGTGGGCACCCTGACCGAGGGGGACATCCTGTGGGGGCTCAAGCGGTACCACGGGCTGGACATCGAAGGGGCGGAGGACATCCCCATCAGCAGCTTTGAGCGCAAGCGGGACTACCTGCCCGTCACCGTCAACACCAGCATGGATCAGCTGGTGGAGGCCGCCATGAACCAGAACTTCGTCCCGGTCATCGACGACCGCGGCGTCTTTATCGGCATCGTGCGGCGGCGGGCCATCATCAAGTACTGCTACGACAAGTCCCGCCGGGCCGAGCAGGCCGGCCGGATGGTGCCGGCGGCGGCCATGGCCCAGAGCTGACCCAAACCGGGCGGCGTACAAACAGAACAGACGGCAAAAAGGCCCTGGGGCAGCCCGGGGCCTTGTGCTTTGTTCAGAAAAGGCCGGGCAGCTGCGCAGGCGAGACGCAGCGCACGTCGACCCCGGCGCCGGCATACTCGGCGGCAAGGGCATGGGCGAGGCCCTCCACAGCGCCCTGCAGGATGCAGGAGGCGGCGTCCCGGCTGCCGGGCTGCCCGGCGGGGAAATAGACCCGCCCCCCGCCGGCGGCCGCCATGCGGGGCAGGATGGCCTTGCACAGCACCAGGGCGCTGTCCAGCGCGACGGCCCGCTGCTGGACGAAGCGCTCTTCGTCAAAGGCGGCGAAGGGGGCCTCGATGGGGGGCAGGGCGGCCAGGTGGACAAGGCAGGTGGGGGCGGGGTGGCTGTCGGTCAGGTCGCTGAGAAAGGCCCGCACCGCCAGCGGCTGGGTGAAGTCGGCGTCGTAGGGGCGGATGAAGCCCGGGCGGGCCTGGCAGAGCCCGGCCAGCCGGCCAAGGTCGCCACAGCCCTGGGCCAGGATGCGCTCGCCCGGCTGCAGGGCGGGCAGCAGCCGCTCGAGCAGGGCAAGGCCGGCTTGCGAGGTCGCGCCGGTGATGAGGTAGGTGTTGGGCGTAAAAATCCCTCCTGTCTGGTGTTATACTTACAAGTCAGTATAACCTAACAAGGCCGGGCTGTCAATCTTTGATCCTTTCATTTCAGGCGCCCCCGCGTGCGGGGGAGCTGTCAGCGAAGCTGACTGAGGGGGCGCTCAGGCCCCCAGGTCCTCCAGCAGGGTGTCCAGCTCCTGGCGGGTCCAGACGTAGTAGCCGGACTTGTAGCGGACGGCGTCGGCCTCGGGCAGGAGGTTGACGTAGATGTCGGTCAGGGCCAGACGCTCGCGGGGGGTGCCGTCGTCGGTGCAGCGGTAGACCGCCAGGCGGCCGCCCTCGTCGCAGAGGTAGTAGCCGCCGCCGGCGCTTTCGGGCACGCCGGGGGCCGGCGCCCCCGCACGGGCGGAAGGCTGGCTGGAGGCGGAAGGCGCGCGCTGGACAGACGGGCCGGACCGGGCCGGCGGGGCGCTGGCCATCCAGTACAGGCTGAAGGCGATGGTGAAGGCGCACAGGCCGTAAAACAGGCAATACCACAATTTACGCATAGGGCAGGGGCTCCTTTCGGCGATAGTATGGGCGAAAGAGGCGGTTTTCACACAATCAACGCCAAATCTGCGCCAAATTTCACGGCGGGGTGCTGTACTTTCACAGCCCAAGTGTGCTATAATATCCTGGTATCCCCCGCAGCGGGGGGCAAAGAGGACGCAAGGCCCGCCCCGGTTTTGGGGCGGGGAAGGATAGAACACCTGCAAGGACGCATAAGAAAAGGGTAAGGAGGCGATCCGGATCGCTATGAATGAGATGAGGCGCATCCGCCGCAGCGACGGCGCGGGGGCCGGCGGCCACGAGGCGCCGGGGCGCAGGGTGAACACCGCCCGCAGCCGCCGCGCGCTGCCCTCCGCCGGCGGCCAGACGCCCGGCGGGCAGGGCCCGCAGAAAGACCCCCGCCGGGGCGGAGAGGACAGGAAGGAGAAAAAAGCGAAACAGGAGAAAAAGGGCCACCCGGTGCTGCGGTGGTTCTTCCGCATCATCGCCACGTTGTTCTGCCTGGGGGTGATGGCGGGGTGCGCGCTGGCCGTCTGCATGGTCTTTTATGTGGTGCAGGCTACCGCCGGCGACGGCGACCTGCTGGACCTTGACCAGATCGAGCTGAGCCAGTCCAGCGTGGTGGTGGCCACCGACCCCGATACCGGCGCGCAGATCGAGTACGCCACCCTCCGCTCGTCGAGCAGCCACCGGATGTGGGTGGACCTTGAGCAGATACCCCAGTACCTGCAGTACGCCTTCATCTGCACCGAGGACAAGGACTTCTACTCCGAGCCGGGGTTCAACCTCAAGCGGACGGTGGGGGCGATGATCAACGAGTATATCGTCCCCATCTACAGCTCCAAACAGGGCGCGTCCACCATCGAGCAGCAGCTGATCAAGAACCTGACCGACGACGACAGCGCCAGCGGCATCGAGGGGGCGCTGCGCAAGCTGCGGGAGATCTACCGCGCCTACACCCTCTACCGCAACTACTCGAAAGAGACCATCCTGGAAGCGTACCTGAACACCATCAGCTTCACCGGCACCATCCAGGGTGTGCAGACGGCGGCGCTGGAATACTTCGGCAAAGAGGTGGACCAGCTCACCCTGTGGGAGTGCGCTGCCATCGCCTCCATCACCAAGAACCCCACCAACTACAACCCCCGCACCAACCCCGAGAACCTGATCAACCGCCGCAACTTCGTGCTGTATAATATGTGGGACCAGGGGGTCATCACCGAGGAGATCTACCGCGAGGCCGTCGCCCAGCCGCTGGTGCTGGCCGAAGAGGAAGCCTCGGCCACCACCGCCACCAACAACTCCTACTTCACCGACGCGCTGTTTGAGGAAGTGGTGGCCGACATCATGGACAAGGAGGGCATCACCGAGGCGGCCGCCCAGCAGCTGCTCTACACCGGGGGCTTTACCATCGAGGCCACCGTCAACCCCAAGATCCAGGCCCAGATGGAGCAGCTGATGCTCAACACCGACGACGCCTACTTCCCCGCCGGCTGGCATGAAGAGGAGGTGTCGGCCCTGGCGGAGGACGACATCCCGGTCTACAACGACGACGGCACCCTCAAGACCGCCACCGCCGACGACGGCACCGTCACCTACTTCCGCAATGTCCGCACCCAGGCGGCCATGGTCATGCTGGACTACGACGGCAACGTGGTGGCCATGGTGGGGGGCCTGGGCGAAAAGACCCGGGACCTGACCCTCAACCGCGCTTACGACGTCACAAGGCAGACCGGCTCGGCCATCAAGCCCATCGGCGCCTATGCCCTGGGCATCGAGTACGGGCTGGTCAACTGGTCCACCATGCTCAACAACTCCCCCCTCTACCTCAAGAGCGACATGGTCATCCGGGACGACGACTACTGCCGGCGCAACGGGCTGTCCGGCCTGTCGGACGAGGCGCTGCGGGCTTACCCCAACGCCTGGCGCAGCTGGCCCAAGAACTACGGCGGCAACTACGGCGACAACCAGGACGTCCCGCTGTGGAACGGCCTGGCCCGCTCGCTGAACACCATCGCGGTGCGGGTGGGCGACCTTGTGGGGGCCAGCACCATCTTCAACTTCGTCTACAACACCCTGCAGCTGGACACCCTCGACCCGGTCAACGACGTCGGCCTCGCCCCCATGGTGATGGGCAGCCAGACCCACGGCGTCACCCCGATGGCCCTGGCGGCGGCCTTCCAGATCTTCTACGATGGGCAGTACACCACCCCCCGGCTGTACACCCGCGTGCTGGACCGGGACGGCAACATCTACCTGGAGAGCAACGCCACCAGCTACCAGGCCCTGACCCCCCAGACCGCCACCATCATGAACCAGCTGCTGCAGAACGTATTGTACAGCAGCGCCGGCACCGCCGGCGGGCGCTACCCCACCGCGGGGAACATGCGCTCCTTCGGCAAGACCGGCACCACCACCGACGAGCGCGACCTGTGGTTCGTGGGGGGCACGCCATACTATGTCACCGCCGTGTGGTGGGGTTACGACTCGCCCTACGACATGACCAACACCCTGGGCAGCCAGGCCAAGACCCGGGTCTGCGTCGAGGCGTGGAAGGCCCTGATGAACACCGTGCAGGAAGGGTATGAGCCCCGCGAGTTCCCCATGGCGGAGGGGGTGGTGCAGCGCAGCTACTGCACCGAGAGCGGCCTGCTGGCCACAGCCGGCTGCCCCGGCACCGCGGTGGGCTACTACAAGGCCGACGACCTGCCCGCCGCCTGCAACTACGACCACACCGGCGGCATCCTGCCGGCCGAGGTGGATACCACCGGCGTCGACACCGACTGACCGGCCGTGGATTCGGCCAAGGCGGGCGCGCTGCGCGCGGCAGAAAACTGTAGAATCTGACGAAAAAGCATCCGTCCTCTTGCAATGCGGGGGGGCGGATGTTATTCTATTCCCTGCAAGAACAATTGTGCTTGAGAGGTGTACAGTATGCAGCGTCGATTCTACCTGGTCAGCGCCGATGTGCTGCCGGAGGTCTTTCTGAAGGTGATCAGGGTCAAGGAGCTGCTGGCCAGCGGCCAGGAACAGAGCGTCACCGCCGCCGCCCGCAGGGTGGAGCTGTCCCGCAGCGCCTACTATAAATACAAGGACTGCATCTTCGACTCGGAGAACGGGCAGGAGCTTGTCACCGTCATGGCGACGCTGCGGGACCGCACCGGCGCGCTGCAGAGCCTGCTGGCCGCCATCAGCGACGCGGGGGCCAGCATCGTCACCATCAACCAGGCTACGCCTGAAAACGGCACCGCCCAGGTGTCGGTGACCATCCGCACCAGCACCATGCAGCAGACGCTGGACGAGCTGACCGCCGGGCTGTCGCGGCTGGCGGCGGTGGTGGCCGTCCGGCTGGGCTGACCGCACCTGAGCGCACCATACGGAGGATAGGAGCAAGGCAGTTTATGGCAAAGATCGCGATTTTAGGCTTTGGCACGGTGGGCAGCGGCGTGTATGAGGTATTGCAGCACAACGCCGCCAGCGTGGCCCGCCGGGCGGGCGAGCCGGTGGAGGTCAAATACATCCTGGACGTGCGGGACTTTTCCGACCGGCCGGACGCCCATCTGTTCGTCAGGAACATCGACGCCATCCTGGCGGACGACGAGGTGAAGGTGGTGGTCGAGACCATCGGCGGCACACGCTTCGCCTACCCCTACGTCAAGCAGGCGCTGGCAAGCGGCCGCAGCGTATGCACCTCCAACAAGGAGATGGTGGCCCTCTACGGCGCCGAGCTGCTGGCCCTGGCCAAAGAAAACGGCTGCGCCTTCTTGTTCGAGGCGTCGGTGGGGGGCGGCACCCCCATCATCACCCCCATGCACCAGTGCCTGGCGGCCAACGTCATCACCGGGGTGGAGGGGATCGTCAACGGCACCACCAACTTCATGCTGACCAAGATGGCGCGGGAGGGGATGGACTTTGCCGACGCCCTCAAGATCGCCCAGCAGCTGGGCTACGCCGAGACCAAGGACCCCGGCGACGATGTGGATGGCCGGGACGCCGGCCGCAAGATCGCCATCCTGGCGTCGCTGGTCTGCGGGCACCACATCTACCCCCAGAACATCCCCACCCGGGGCATCCGGGACGTGACCGCCGCCGACGTGCGGGCGGCCGACAAGCTGGGCTGCGTCATCAAGCTGATCGCCTGGATGAAGCTGCTGCCCGGCGGCGGGGTGGCGGCCGGGGTGGAGCCCTGCCTCGTCCCCAAAACGAACCAGCTGGCCGGGGTGGACGACGTGTTCAACGCGGTGCGGGTCCACGGCGATATGCTGGGGGACGTGGTGTTCTACGGCAAGGGCGCCGGCAAGCTGCCCACCGCCAGCGCGGTGGTGGCCGACGTGGTGGACGCCCTCAAGCACGGGGGGCGGATGCACGACAGCCTGTTCTGGCAGCAGGCCGCCCCCGCCGAGGGGATGCTCACCGACCCCGAGCCGGCGGCATACTATCTGGGTATAGAGGGGGCCGCCCCGGCGGTGGCCGCCGCCATCTGCGGCGAGGGCCAGCTGGTGGCCGAGCGGTACGACGGCTGCGCCTACCTGGTCAGCCGGGCCGACGGGCCCGCCCTTGATAGGATGGCACATAAGCTGGAAGCGGTGGGGGGCAGGGTACGCCTTGTCCTCCGGCTGCTGCCCGGCGAAGACTGAGAGGGGGGCGCGGCATGAAGATCAAGGTATCCGTCCCGGCGACAAGCGCCAACGTCGGCCCGGGCTTCGACGCAGTGGGGCTGGCGGTGACCCTCTACAACACCGCGACGTTTGAAGAGAGCGACGCGCTCGACATCTCCTCGGCCGACGGCACCCGCATCCCCCGGGGGGAGACGAACCTCATCTACCGCTCGGCCAGGACCCTCTTCGAGCGGGTGGGCAAAAAGCTGCCCCCCCTCAAGATCGTCCAGACCAACCCCATCCCGATGGCGCGGGGGCTGGGCTCGTCCTCGGCCTGCATCATCGCGGGGCTTTTGGGCGCCAACCGGATGCTGGGGGACGTGCTGAACACCCAGGAACTGCTGACCCTCGCCACCGCCATCGAGGGCCACCCCGACAACGTCGCCCCGGCCCTGCTGGGCGGGCTGACCGCCAGCGTCTTTGAGGACGGGCAGGTCTATTCGGTCAAGCGGGCGGTGGATGCGAGCCTCTGCTTTGCGGCGGTGGTGCCGGACTACAAGCTGCTGACCGAGGCGGCCCGGGCGGCCCTGCCGGCCCAGGTGCCTCACAGGGACGCGGTGTACAACCTGGCCCGGGCGACGCTGCTGCCGGCGGCCTTCTGCGGCGGGATGCACGAGCTGATCCCCATCGCCACCGGCGACAGGCTGCACCAGCCCTACCGCATCCCGCTGATGCCCGGCTCGAAGGAGGTCTTTGACCTGGCGAGGCGGTGCGGCGCGCTGGGGGTGTACGTCTCGGGCGCAGGGTCCACCGTCATGGCGGTGGCCGAACGCAGCGACGCCGACGCCTTCTACGCCGGGCTGGAAGAGGGCCTGGCCGCGCTGGAAGGGCTGGACGGCTGCGAGGGCTTTACCCTGCTGCGGCTGGACGCCGACAACGACGGCGCGGCGGTCGAGACCATCGCATGACGCGCGCACAACACGCGCAACACACGATAGAGAGGATAGAGAAAGAGGAGAGTGACAAGGTATGGCGTTGATCGTACAGAAGTTCGGCGGCAGCTCGGTGCGTGACCGCGAGCGTATTTTCAACGTGGCGCGGATCGTGGCCAACACCCACAACGCGGGCAACGACGTGGTGGTGGTGGTCTCGGCCCAGGGGGACACCACCGACGACCTGATCGCCAAGGCGGGGGAGATCACCCACAACCCCTCGGCCCGGGAGATGGATATGCTGCTGGCCACCGGCGAGCAGATCAGCATCGCCCTGCTGGCCATGGCCCTGAACGAGATCGGCTGCCACGCCACCAGCCTGACGGGCTGGCAGGCGGGCTTCCACACCGACCGGGCCTACACCAAGGCCCGTGTCCAGCGCCGGGAGCGCCGCCCCTCCCCCATCTCCGTACGG
>DWXX01000107.1 GCA_019118985.1 Candidatus Faecalibacterium faecipullorum | reverse complement strand
GCGCCGGCGGGGATGCGGTCGTCCAGCATCAGCAGGTGCAGGCGCTCTTCGCCGGCTTCGTGGTAAACGGCGGAGATCAGCATCCCGCAGGAATCGATGCCCATCATCCTGCGGGGGGGCAGGTTGGTGATGGCCACGCAGGTGCGGCCCACCAGCTGCTCGGGCTCATAATACTCGTGGATGCCGCTGAGGATGACCCGGTCGGCGCCGCTGCCGTCGTCCAGGACGAACTGCAGCAGCTTTTTCGACTTGGGCACCGCGCTGCAGGCCTTGACCTTGACCACGCGGAAGTCGGACTTCGCGAAGGTATCGAAGTCGACGAAGTCGGCGAACAGCGGCTCGATCTCCACCTTGTCGAAGTCGATGGTGGGGACGGCGGGCGCGGGGATGGCGCTGCCGGCGGCGGCTGCGGGGGCGGCTTCTGCCGCCGGCCGGGCGTCCGCCGCTTCTTCTGCCGCGGGGGCACTGGAGCCCGCCTCCGGCTTCATGGTGGGGAAGAGCAGCACATCCCGGATGGACGCCGAGTCGGTCAGCAGCATGACCAGACGGTCGAAGCCGAAGCCCAGGCCGCCCGTCGGGGGCAGCCCGTACTCGAGGGCGTTGACGTAGTCGTAGTCGACCTGCGCCTTGCAGCCCGGCTCAAGGGCCTTGCGCTCGGCCACCTGCCGCTCGAACCGCTCCTTCTGGTCGATGGGGTCGTTCAGCTCGCTGAAGGCGTTGCCGTACTCGGTGCAGTCGATGAAGTATTCAAACCGCTCGGTGAAGGCGGGGTCGTCCGGCTTGCGCTTGGCCAGGGGGCTGATCTCGACCGGGTAGTCGTAGATGAAGGTGGGCTGGATCAGCTTGTCCTCGACAAAGGCGTCGAAGAAGGCCGCCAGGATGGACCCGCGGGTGGGCACCTCGGGCAGCTCGACGTCGTGGGCTTTGGCGCAGGCGATGGCGTCGGCGTCGGTCTGCCAGTCGTGGTAGTCGATGCCGGCGTACTTCTTGACCGCCCCGGCCATGGTCAGCCGCTCCCAGTGGCCCAGGTCGATCTGCTTGCCCTGGTAGGTGATGACCAGGCTGCCGCAGATCTTCTCGGCCAGGCGCTTGTACAGCTCTTCCACCAGGTCCATCATGCCGTGGTAGTCGGTGAAGGCCTGGTACAGCTCGATGGAGGTGAACTCGGGGTTGTGCTTGGGGTCCATCCCCTCGTTGCGGAAGATGCGGCCCACCTCGTACACCCGGTCGATGCCGCCCACCACCAGCCGCTTGAGGTACAGCTCGGTCTCGATGCGCAGCACCATGTCCATGTTCAGGGTGTTGTGGTGGGTGATGAAGGGCCGCGCCGACGCGCCGATCTCAAACGGGGTCAGGATGGGGGTGTCCACCTCCAGAAAGCCCTTTTCGTCCAGATAGGCGCGGATCTCTTTCAGGATGCGGCTGCGCTTGACGAAGGTGTCCTTGACCTCGGGGTTGGCGATCAGGTCGACGTAGCGCTGGCGGTAGCGCATCTCGGTGTCGGTCAGCCCGTGGAACTTTTCGGGCAGGGGGCGCAGGCTCTTGGCCAGCAGGGTCAGCTCGGTGACCCGGACGCTCAGCTCGCCGGTCTTGGTGCGGAACACCTCGCCCTTGGCGCCGATGATGTCGCCCACGTCCAGCTTTTTGAAGGCGGCGTAGGCTTCCTCCCCCAGCTCGTCCCGGCGGACATAGAGCTGGATGTCCCCCTTGTCGTCCCGCAGGTGGGCAAAGCTGGCCTTGCCCATCACCCGCTTGGACATCATGCGGCCGGCCAGGGCGACGGTGCGCCCGGCCTCCGCCTCGTTGGGCAGGTCGGCGTACGCGGCCTTTAGGTCGGCAGAGTAGGCGTCCTGCGGGTATTTGGTGATGGTAAAGGGGTCCTGCCCGGCGGCGGCCAGGTCGGCCAGCTTCTGCCGGCGGACCTGCACCTGCTCGCTCTCGGGGCCGGGGGCGGTGTGCTGCTTGATCTCTTCCATGCCTGCCTCCCTCATCACGCCTTGCTGTGGGCGATGGCCAGCACCTTGTACATCACGGTGTGGCCGGCGGGCAGCAGGACTTCGGCCTCGTCGCCGACGCCCTTGCCCAGCAGGGCATGGCCCACGGGGCTCTCGTCGCTGATCTTGCCGTTGAAGGGGTCGGCCTCGGTGCGGCCGACGATGTCGTACTCTTCCGGCTCCTCGTCCTCCATCTGGATGGTGACGTGGGTGCCCACCGAGACGGTGTCGATGTTCAGCTCGCTCTCGTCGATGACGCGGACGTTCTTGATCATCTGCTCCAGCTCGTTGATGCGGTTCTCCACCAGGCCCTGGGTGTTCTTGGCCTCGTCGTATTCGCTGTTCTCAGACAGGTCGCCGTGGCTGCGGGCCTCCTTGATCTCTTCGGCCAGCTCCTTGCGGCGGACCGTCTTGAGGTATTCCAGCTCTTCCTGTACGGCCTTCAGGCCGGCGGCAGACATTACGATTTCCTGTGCCATGTCTGTAACTCTCCTTATGCTCAGATTACGCAGGGGGCCCCTGCGGGGTTGATCGGCGCTGTTTGGGGTGCGGGCGGCGGGCGGGCCGCCGGCGCTCTAACCTCTCTATTATAATAGCACCCGTGCGGGATGTCAACCAAAACACATCGCAGATACGGGACAAAAAAGGGCCCCGCCGGCAGAGGGAAGTGCCGGCAGGGCCCCGGGGGATGTCAGGAACAGGCGCAGTACGGTTTAGTCGTCGGCGCTCTCGTCGAGGTTGCCCAGCTTGCGGGCCTGCTCGACCACGGCGGGCACCAGATTCTCGGGCAGCACCTCGTAGCGGACGAACTCGCGGGTGAACCAGCCGCGGCCCTGGGTGGTCTGCCGGATGAAGGTGGTGAAGGTGGTCAGCTCAGCCAGCGGCACCTCGGCCACGATGGTCTGCAGGCCGTCGTCGTCCGGCTCCATGCCGAGGACGCGGCCCCGCCGCTTGGTGACGTCGCCCATCACGTCGCCGGTGTTGTCGCCGGGGATGTGGGCGCGGACGGTGTAGATGGGCTCGAGGATGACCGGCCCGGCCTCGGGCATGGCCGCCTTGTAGGCGAGCTTGGCCGCCATGATGAAGGCCATTTCAGACGAGTCGACCGGGTGGTAGCTGCCGTCCAGCAGGGTGGCCTTCAGCCCGACCATGGGGTAGCCTGCCAGCACGCCCTTTTCAGCGGCGAGGCGGACGCCCTTCTCGACGGCGGGGAAGAAGTTCTTGGGCACCGAGCCGCCGAAGACGTTCTCCTCAAACTGGATCGCGTCCCCTTCGCAGGGCTCGAACTTGATGATGACGTCGCCGAACTGGCCGTGGCCGCCGGTCTGCTTCTTGTGGCGGCCCTGCTTCTGGACCGCCTTGCGGATGGACTCGCGGTAGGCGATGCGGGGCGCCTCCAGGCCGATCTCGACGCCGAACTTGTTCTTCATCTTGGCCTTGACCACGTCGAGGTGCTGCTCGCCCAGGCCGCCGATGATCTGCTGATGGGTCTCGGCGTTGTTCTCATAGCTGAGGGTGGGGTCCTCCTCCATCAGGCGGGCCAGGGCGCTGCTGATCTTGCCCTCGTCGCCCTTCTTCGCGACGGTGACCGCCATGAAGAAGCTGGGGCTGGGGAAGACCGGGGCGTCCAGCTTGACCACCCGGGCAACGTCGCAGAAGGTGTCGCCGGTGCGGGCGCTGACCATCTTGGCCACCGCGCCGATGTCGCCGGCGGTGATCTCGTCGGTGTCGATCTGCTTTTTGCCGCAGATGAACATCGGCTTGCCAAGCTTCTCGGTGTCGCCGGTGCGGGCGTTGACCAGGCTCATGCCGGCGGTCACCTTGCCGCTGATCACCCGCAGATAGCTCATCTTGCCCACAAAGGGGTCGGCCACCGTCTTGAAGACGTAGGCGGCGGTGGGCTCGTCGGCCTTGCAGTGCAGCTCGACCATATCGCCGGACGCGGTCTCGGCGGGGATGCCCTCGGCGTGGGCGGGGCTGGGCAGCAGCTTGTCCATGTTGAACAGCAGCATATCCATCGCCTGCATGTTGACGGCGCTGCCGCAGAACACCGGGGTGATCAGGCCGTCCTTGACGCCCTTGCGCATCCCTTCGACGATCTCCTCGGTGGTGAAGGGCTCGCCGCCGAAGAACTTCTCCATCAGATCGTCGTCGGTCTCGGCGATGGCCTCGCTCATGGCCTCGATCAGGCCCTGGAAGCGGTGGCCGATGTCGGGCAGGTCGACCTGGATCTGCTTGCCGCTCTCATACTTGAAGGCCTTCTGGCTGAACAGGTTGATGTAGACGCCGGTGCCGTCGTCGAGGCGGGCGGGCACCACGCAGGGGCAGATGCTGGAGCCGAACTTGATCTTCAGGTCCTCCAGGATCTGGAAGTAGTTGGAGTGCTCGAGGTCGGACTTGGAGACAAAGACCATGGTGGCCTTGCCGTTTTTGCGGGCCAGCTGGAAGGCCTTCTCGGCGCCGACGGTGACGCCGCTGCGCCCGGACACGCAGACCAGGACGCTCTCGGCGGCGCGGATGCCCTCGTACTCGCCGGCCTCAAAGTCGAACAGGCCCGGTGCGTCGATCAGGTTGTACTTGACGCCGCCATACTCCACCGGGACGACCGACGCCGAGAGGCTGGCCTTGCGCCGGGTCTCCTCGGGGTCAAAGTCGGAGATGGTGGTGCCGTCTTCCACCCGGCCCATCCGCTCGGAAGCGCCGGAAAAATAGACCAATGCCTCGGTCAGCGTCGTCTTGCCGCTGCCGGCATGGCCTGCAATCAGGATATTGCGGATATTGCTGCTTGCGTATTTCATACGGTCTTTTCCCTCATTTCCGCCTGGCGGGACTTCTCTCCGCTTTTGTGGCATATTTTACAAAGATAATACCACAACCAGGGGCAATTTCAAATGTTTTGCGCCACATTTCCGCTTCCAAAGTTCAGGGCTCAGTTTTGTGCAATTTGTCAAGCGGGGCGGCGGCGGATTGTCTTTTGGACGCAGTTACGGTATAATAAGACCCACAAAACCACCCACTACACCGCGCAGGGAGGCGTCAAGAGATGAAACGCAGCGACTATATCAACTGGGACGAATACTTTATGGGGATCGCGCTGTTGAGCGCCATGCGCTCCAAAGACCCCAACAGCCAGGTGGGCGCCTGCATCGTCAGCCCCGAGAACAAGATCCTCTCGCTGGGCTACAACGGCATGCCCATCGGCTGCGACGACGACGCCATGCCGTGGGAGCGGGAGGGCGCCCCCCTCGACACCAAATACATGTACGTCTGCCACGCCGAGCTGAACGCCATCCTCAACAGCGCCCACAACAACCTCAAGGGGGCGCGGATCTA
>DWXX01000106.1 GCA_019118985.1 Candidatus Faecalibacterium faecipullorum | reverse complement strand
TTCTGCTTCTGCCAAAGAGAAAATCGAGAAGGCAGGCGGGAAGGCTGAGGTGATGTAAGGTGTTTCAGACATTCCGAAACGCATGGAAAATCCCTGAACTGAAGAGCCGTCTGCTCTTCACGCTGGGCATTTTGATCGTCTACCGTCTGGGCAGCGCGATCCCGGTGCCCTTTGTGTCGGGCGACGCGCTCACAGCCATGTTCGCGAACGGCAGCATGCTGAACTATCTGGACATGATGAGCGGCGGCGCGCTGTCCCGGTGTACGATTTTCGCGTTAGGCGTCACACCCTATATCAATGCATCCATCATCGTGCAGCTGCTGACGTTTGCCATCCCGTATCTTGAGAACCTGGCCAAGGAATCGGACGGGCAGAACAAGATCCGGCAGATCACCCGGTATGCGGGCGCGGTCATCGCCTTGGTGCTGAGCACCGGCTACTACTTCCTGGTGCGCAATATGGGCGCGCTGAAGTACACCGACGGCGCCGCGGGCGTATTTACCGCGGTGGTGGTCATCCTGACCTTCACCGCCGGCGCACAGCTGACCACCTGGTGCGGTGAGCAGATCGACGACAAGGGCATCGGCAACGGTGTGTCGCTGATCATCTTTGCCTCCATCGTCGCCAACTGGTCGTCGGTGACCACCATGGTCGCCGATGTGCTGACCCGCGCTTCCAGCGGGCAGCCGCTGTACTATGTGCTGCTGCCCCTGCTGGTGGTGTTCGCCCTGGCGGTGGTGGTGTTCATCGTCATCATGACCAACGCCGAGCGCCGCATCACCATCCAGTATGCGCGCCGGGTGGTCGGGCGCAAGCAGATCGGCGGGCAGAACAGCTACCTGCCCCTCAAGCTGAACATGAGCGGCGTCATGCCCATCATCTTCGCCAGCACCTTCTGCTCGCTGCCCGGCACCATCGGCAGCTTCATCAACCCGGACCCGACGAACCACCCCATCCTGTATGCGTTCCTCAGCATCTTCAACTACACCTCGCTGGTGTACGTTGTGGTGTATGTGGTGCTGATCGTCGCGTTCAACTACTTCTACGTTTCCATCCAGTACAACCCGATCGAGATCGCCAACAATCTGCGCCGCAACAACGGCTCGATCCCCGGCTTCCGCCCCGGCAAGCCGACCAGCGATTTCATCATCCGCACCCTGAGCAAGATCACCATGATCGGCGGCGTCTTTCTCGCGGTGGTGGCTGTACTGCCCATCATCCTTGGCAACCTGACCGGCGTGGCCATCCAGCTTGGCGGTACCAGCATGCTGATCGTCGTGGGCGTCGCCCTCGACACCACCCGCAGCCTGGACAGCTATATGACCATGCGCAACCACAAGGGTTTCCTGGGCTGATGCTCCCCTGACGGGCGGCCGCAAAGGCCCCCGCAGCACAATACCGTCGAAAGAAGCACTGGAAAGGAGAGGAGCCCTCGATCTTTTCAGTGCTTCTTTGCATATTGGCATCTGGATGATAAGAAAGGAGCATGGAAATGAATCTCATTCTGTTAGGCGCCCCGGGTGCGGGCAAGGGCACCCAGGCCGAAGTGCTGACCGCCAAGCTGGGCATCCCGGCCATTTCCACCGGCAACATCCTGCGCGCCGCCGTCAAGGAGGGCACCGAGATGGGCCTGAAGGCCAAGAGCTACATGGACGCCGGCGCCCTTGTGCCGGACGAGGTGATCATCGGCATCCTGAAAGAGCGGCTGGCGCAGCCCGACTGTGAAAAGGGCTTCATCCTGGACGGCGTGCCCCGCACCATCGCGCAGGCAGAGGCCATCGAGCGGATGGGCATCCGCATCGACAAGGTGCTGGACCTGGCGGTGGACGAGGAGGTCATCTTCAACCGGATGAGCGGCCGCCGCGTCTGCGAGAAGTGCGGCGCGAGCTACCACATCCACTCCAAACCCAGCAAGGTGGAGGGCGTGTGCGACAGCTGCGGCGGCAAGCTGGTCATCCGCAAGGACGACCAGCCCGAGACCGTCCGCGACCGGCTGAAGGCATACCATGCGCAGACTGAGCCGCTGATCGAGTTTTACCGCAGCCGCGGCAAGCTGGCCGTGGTGGAAGGCGGCACGACCGTCGAGGCTACGACGGCCGAAGTCATGAAGGCTTTGGAGGCGTAACAGCATTGATCCAAATCAAAAACGCAAAGGAACTGGAAGGGATGCGCCGGGCCAACGCCCTGAGTGCGGCCGCCCTGAAATACGGCGGCGAGCACATCGAGGCCGGGATGACCACCTGGGAGCTTGACAAGCTGATCTATGAGTTCATCGTCAAGCACGGCGGCACCCCCAACTTCAAGGGGCTGTACGGCTTCCCGGGGACGGCGTGCATCAGTTTGAACGACACCGTCATCCACGGCATCCCCTCCCACGACACCGTCATCCGCCCGGGCGACATCGTCAGCATCGACACCGGCGCCAAGGTGGACGGCTTCAACGGCGACAACGCCTGCACCTACCCGGTGGGCAAGGTCGACCTGGAGGCGCAGCGGCTGCTGGACGTCACCAAGGAGGCTTTGCACCTGGGCATCGCGCAGGCAAAGGCGGGCAACCGCATCGGCGACATCGGCCACGCGGTGCAGGCGTACTGCGAGGCGGCCGGCTTTTCGGTGGTGCGGGACTTTGTGGGCCACGGCACCGGCCGTGAGCTGCACGAGGACCCCGAGGTGCCCAACTTCGGCAACCCCGGCCGCGGGCCCCGCCTTGTGCCGGGGATGACCATCGCCATCGAGCCGATGATCTGTCAGTACGGCTGGAAGGTCAAGACCCTGGCCGACGGCTGGACGGTCAAGACCAAGGACGGCGGCCTTGCGGCCCATTTTGAGCATTCGGTGGCCATCCTCAAGGACCGGACCGAGATCATGACCATCGGCTGGGAACAGCCCGGCTTCACCCTGTGACGCACCCGGCGAAGTGCACAAAAACAAAAGATTTCCGCCCCCCAAAAAGGGCGGAAATTTTTATCGGAAAGACGAAGAAACCCCTTGCAATTCGGGGGCAAAAGGTGTATAATCCAATAATGGCTGTGGAGGCCAGATGCTTCCCCGGCAGGCAGGGTCATTCTGCCTGTCTGCGGATTTCGTGCCGCGCGGAGGGAGGCATGTGGCGCTCACTGCCCCCGTCCGCACAAGACAAACTGAGCAGATCCATAAGGAGGCAACTAGCTTGTCGAAAGAAGACGTTATCGAGATCGAAGGCATCGTGCGCGAAGCCATGCCCAACGCCATCTTCAAGGTGGAAATGTTGAGCGAGGATAAGGCCACCGGGAAGCTCACGCCCAGCGGCCACACCCTGCTGGCGCACATCTCCGGCAAGCTGCGGACCAATTTCATCCGCATCCTGCCCGGCGATAAGGTCACAGTCGAAATGTCGCCCTACGATCTGACGAAGGGCCGCATCACCTGGCGTTCCAAATAAGCGCCGGGCCAACAAAAGGAGGTTCAACATCATGAAGGTCAAGCCTTCCGTGAAGCCCATCTGCGAAAAGTGCAAGGTCATCCGCCGCAAAGGCCGCGTGATGGTCATCTGCCAGAACCCCAAGCACAAGCAGCGCCAGGGCTGATCCCGGCGCTAGGGGGTCAAGTGCGTAGAGTCCCGGCGCAGACCCCGACACTGACATGGGATGATTTTGGAGGAAATTATTATGGCACGAATTGCCGGCGTTGACCTGCCCCGCGAGAAGCGGATCGAAATAGGTCTCACCTACGTTTACGGGATCGGCCGCACCACTGCGGACAAGATCCTGGCTGCCACTGGCATCAACCCCGATCGGGCGTCAAGGAGATTTTCGATCAAATCATCAAGGATTTCGAATTTGCCGAACAATACATGCCCACTGCAGGCAGCTATACGATCATTACAGCACATAACATAGGGGGCCAGAACCCTTGATCGGT
>DWXX01000105.1 GCA_019118985.1 Candidatus Faecalibacterium faecipullorum | reverse complement strand
GCAGGTCGATGATATAGATGCCGTTGCGCTCGGTGAAGATATACTTCGCCATCTTGGGGTTCCAGCGGCGGGTCTGATGACCGAAGTGCACGCCTGCTTCGAGAAGCTGCTTCATAGAAATGACTGCCATGTTACATTACCTCCAGATTGTTTTACCTCCGCACACCGTGATCCGCGCCTCCCCCATGGGTATGGGACGCCCGGACTGCCCCCCACCGTCCGCCCGGGCGGGCTGCGGCACAAAGGGGCATAGTGATGCGTGTGTGATGCGTTCGGCGCGCCGGCGCATGGCCGGGCGCACCTGTACTATGATACCACACCATCGGCGCGGATGCAAGACCATTTTTCGTATTTGCGGCGCTTTTACCCCGCCTCTTCAAGCGCCAGGCCCATCCGCCCGGCCACGTACCCCTCGCCGAACATCAGGTCGTACTGCAAAAGCCAGTGCTTTTCGCGCCAGGACTGCTGCCGCGGGGTCAGCCCGCAGGCAGCGGCGCCGTCCCAGCCCACCGTCACCCCGCCGGTGCAGCTGCGGTAGCCGTAGCGCAGCTGCCGGTTGAGGTAGCGGAAGTAGAGGGGCTGCTCCAGCCCGAAGAGGTCCATCATCACCGGCGAGATCTCGTAGGCGGCGATGGTGCCCAGGTCCACCGCCCGGTCGCTGTAGTTCGACCAGATCAGCAGGGTGGTCTGCCGCAGCGCGGGGTCGGCGCTGTCCGTCGGGGCGTAGCCGGTGGCGGTGTACAGGTCGTAGCCCCCGCCGACGGGGTTGTAGTGGTCCCCCCAGAACACCAGGATGACCGGCTCGTCCACCTGCGAGAAATAGCCCACCAGCTGCCCCAGCAGGGCGTCGGCGTCCCGCACGCCGGTGGCGAAATCCTCCAGCGCGCCGATGGTATCCGCCTTGAGCCCCGCCGGCGCGCTTGTGACATGGACCCGCCGGTCGTCGGGGTAGTTGGCGGCGCTGTAGTTGGTGTGGTTCTGCATGGTCACCGCGTGGAGAAAGACCGGCGCGTCCGACGCCGCCTTGAGGGCCTCGTATTCCCGGATGATCTGCTCCCCCATCGACGCGTCGGTGACAAGGCCGCCCGGCCAGGAATAGCCCCGGGCTTTGTCCACCCCGCGCATATCCTCCAGGCTGATGAAGTCGTCAAAGCCGAGGTTGGGGTAGGCGGTGTTCCGGCTCCAGTATCTGGCGTAATAGCAGTGGACCGCCGCCGTCCGGTATCCCCTGCTTTTCAGGTAGGACGGCAGGGCGAACATCGGGCGGGTGACGTGCTGCTGGTAGGGCTTGCACCCCGCCGGCAGAAAGCCCACCGAATAACCGGTCAGCGCCTCGAACTCGACGTCGCAGGTCCCCCCGCCGAAGCTGGGGCTGTACACCCGCCCGTATGCGCTGGTCTGCTGCAGCGCGTGCAGGTTGGGGGAGATGTCGGCATCAAAGGTAATGCCGTACCCTTCCAGCTCGCTGACGTCCCAGTAGGACTCGTCCATCACATAGAGGATGGTGGGGGCCCGCTCCACCCCGCCGGGGTCGGCGGCGGCCAGGCTGCCGGGGAAGTTCGGCCCCGTCTCGATCTGCCCGGCGGCCTCCGTCTCATCCAGCACGGCGTTCACCGCCTCCTCGCTGTAGCCGTCGGGGGCGTCGATCTCAAGGTTGGTGAGGTTGGTCACAAAGCCGGTGATCACCCCGTACCAGCGGTAGTAGCGGTCCTGCATCCAGGCGTCGGGCAGGATGCCGAGGCTTTGGGTCACCGCCGGCTGCAGATACACCCCGAACACCAGCGCGGCGAGGGCGGCCACCGCCGCCGCGCTGCCGGCCAGCCGCATGGGCAGCGCCAGCCGGGGCCGCCCCCGGTAGAGGAAGAAGGACAAAACGGTCAGCGCGGCCAGCGCCAGCGCCGACCAGACCATGGAGGGCTGGATCTTCAGCCCCGCGGCGGCCGCCACCCCCGCCGCCTCCCGGATCTGGGTCAGGTCCCATGGCAGGAAGGGCTCGCCCCGCAGCTGCAGGGTGTAGAAATTGACCGCCGCCGGGACCAGCCCGGTGCAGCCTGCCAGCAAGGTGGCCAGCGGGGCCAGCCGTGTGACCAGGTCGGCCGCCAGCCAGATCAGAAAGAGCAGCCCCCCGGCCAGCAGATAGGCGGGCAGATGGGGGCGGATGTATGCCGACCAGGTATCGGCGGTCAGCTCGCCCCGGGCCACCCACTCGGTCAGCGCCAGAAAGACCGGCGCCGCCGCAACCGGAAAGACCCCCCTGGCCGCCCGGACGGCGAGGGGGGCCTGCCTGTGTCTAGAGATCATCGGACAACACTTCCTATCGTTCCGTTCATTTCGCCGCAGACCGCCTCTTATTATAGCGCAGTCCGGCCCAAAGTCCACCCGTCAGATTGTGAAATTTTGCATCATCCGCCCAGCAGCCTGTGCAGCAGGCCGGGCTTTTTGGCGTCCGGCCCCTGCCCGTCGGCCCCGGGCCCGCCGGTCTCGGGCAGTTTGGTGCTGACCAGCAGCGCGTCGGTGCCGATCTTCTCGATCTCGCCCCAGTCGATGACCAGCGTCTCCCCCCTGCCCAGCAGGCCGAACAGCTTGGGCCGGCCCAGCATCAGCAGTTTTTCCACCCGGGCGGTCTCGGGGTCGATGACAAGGTCGTCGATCCTGCCCAGGCAGGCCCCCTCCTCCAGCTGCACGACCTCTTTTTTGCTCAGTTCACGGAATGTCATGGCGCACGCCCCCTCTGCTCAGTCTGGTGATCCGGAAAAGCACTCTGAAAAACCAGTGGAAATCACTGGTCCTGATGTGCTATACTATGCGGTACAGAGCAAAACGTGCATGATACGGAGAGACTGCCATGTATAAAAACGTCATTTTCGACATCGGCGGGGTGATGGTGGACTTTGCCCCCAGGGACTTCCTGCTCGAGCGGTTCTGCGACGCCGCCACCGAGGAGAAGGTCTACCGCCTGACCTTCGGCAGCAAGACCTGGTCCGACCTGGACGCCGGGCTGTGCACCCGCGCCGAGGGAAACCACGCCATGCTGTCCGCCGCCCGGGCGGAGGGCTGCGCCTTCGAGGTGCAGGAGGTGCTGGAGAACTGGGCCTCCATCCTGCGGGTCCGCCGCCGGATGGTGGAGCTGGTCCGCCGGCTGAAAAACCACGGCTACTGCGTCTACTACCTCAGCAACATCCCCGCCGACATCCTCGAGCTGGTGATGCGCCGGGGGCTCGACGGGGTCTTTGACGGCGGGGTCGCCTCCTGCGAGGTCCACATCAACAAGCCCGACAGCCGCATCTACCGCTGCCTGCTGGCCAAATATCACCTGGAAGCCGGTGAGTGCATCTTCATCGACGACAGCCGCGCCAACGTCCAGACCGCCTTCCAGCTGGGGATGAACAGCATCCAGATGAAAGACAGCGTCGACACCCTGGTGCGCAGCCTGGCCACCTGCAACGTCACCCTGCGCTGAAAAGCCCCCAAACAGCAGCAAAGCTCCCCCGCCCTGCCGTCCCGTACGGACAGCCTGGCGGGGGAGCTTCATTCATGCAGCGGGGGTCACTTCTTCTCGTAGCTCTGGCAGAAGTGGGGGTCCTCCATCTGCTGGGTGCCGCAGGCGCAGTGCTCGGTCACTTTGATCTGGGGCAGGTTGCACTTGCAGCAGTCCACGTTGTAGCGGCATTCGCTGACATCGCAGATGACGCCTTTGTTCTCCATGTTTATCACCTCTCTTTGCAGGCAGTATGCCCGCAAAGGCGGCCGGCTATACACAGGAAGAAACTGCCAGCGCCCTCAGCCCAGCACCCCGGCGAAGCTGAGCAGGGTCAGCCCCCCGTAGATGGCCGGCTGATGCAGCAGGTAGAGCAGCAGCGAGTGCCGGCCCATCCAGCCCAGCGGCGGGCAGAGGGAGCGGCGCAGCCCTTCCAGCCGCGCCTGCCCGGCCAGCCGGTAGAGGAAGTACCCCACCCAGTACAAAAACAGCCAGGGCAGCAGCGAGAAGTAGTCGGTGGAGTAGAACCCCGGCCCCGGGAAGCCCAGATAGGTCATCAAAAAGTCCCGGTAGAGCGCCCCCGGCAGTTCGGCAATGACCCACCCGCCGAAGCCGAGGTAGCCGTTGTTGACCTCATAGGTCAGCACAAAGAACGCCGCGCTGCCCACAAGGCCCGCCCAGGCGGGCAGCCTGTCCAGCGCGGGGCGCAGCAGCCCGGTCAGCATCATGGCCGAACCCAGGAAGGTCAGCACCCCGAACAGCACCAGGTCGGCGGGCATGAACAGCGCCGTCACCGCGGTGACCAGCGCCCCGCCGGCAAAGACCACCAGCCCCCGCCGGATGGGCCGGCGGCCCATCCCCACGCAGAAGCCGGACAGCAGAATGAACACCCATGAGGTGATCTGCTGCCACAGCAGCGCCGGCAGCCCCCAGAACCACGGGGCCCACACCCCGAACATATACACGAGATCCCACATGGCGTGGTAGGCCATCATGCTGACCAGCGCCAGGCCCCGCAGCTCATCCAGCAGCGCATAGCGCGGCTTTGCCTTGAGCTGCACCGTTTTCTCCTCCATACCGTCCCCTCCCCTTTTCTCTTTTACATATACATACATTACAAAAACCACCCGCAGCGCCCGCGCGGGCCGTTGCAGGTGGTTTGTCATGCCGCCGACGGGGGTCGAACCCGTACTCTGTCTCCAGAAAGGGATTTTAAGTCCCTCGTGTCTGCCAATTTCACCACAGCGGCGCGGCGGGCCGCCGCCCTTTGCCCTCTTGCGTTTTGCCTTTTGCAAAGAGCGGCGGCCGCAGATTATGATACAATACTCGCGGCTTTTTGTCAACCGGCAAACCGGCCGGCGGCCCTTACATCCGGCCGCCGTGGTACTCGGCGTAGAGCTGCTCGCGGCACTCGGCGACGGCGGGGGTCATGTTGACATAGTGCTTGTGGGGGCACTCCATCCGCAGCTCGCTCTCCCACACTTCGCTCGTCAGCTGGCGGACGACGTAGTCCCGCCGCTCGCTGATGGAGGGCAGCTCGATGGCCAGCTGCCCGTCCAGGATATAGGGCACCAGCAGGGGCTTGACCGCCGTCGGGGTGAAGGTGATCACCCGCTCGACCGCGTCGGGGTCGAGGTTGACCATGGTGACGGGCTTGCCGGCTTCGATCACCTCGCCGTCCATGGCGATCAGGTCGCACTGCGCCTGGCCGTTGGCATCGTACAGACGCCAGGGCATCTTCTTGCCGGGGATGATGGCCTTGCTGACGCTGTCCGAGATCTTCATCTTGGGCAGGTAGCTGCCGTCGGGCTGCTTGACCGCCACCAGCTTGTACACCCCGCCAAAGACCGGGTCGGAGGCGGAGGTGATCAGGTTCTCGCCCACGCCGTAGGAATCGAAATGGGCGTGCTCATACAGCTCCATATTGGCGATCTTCCGCTCGTCCAGGGCGTTGGAGGCCACCAGCTTGATGTAGGGCTTGCCGGCGGTGTCCAGGGCCTTGCGCAGCCGCTTGGAGCCGCGGGCCAGGTCGCCCGAGTCGATCCGGGCCGATTTGACCCGCTTGTTCGGGTCGTCGGGGTACTTCTCGATCAGGTAGTCGTCCAGCCTGATGAGGTTGGGCAGGCCGCTCTCCATGATGTTGTAGGTGTCCAGCAGCAGGCTGACCGAGTCGGGGTAGGTGTCGGCGAAGGCCTTGAAGGCGTCGAACTCAGTGGGGAAAAACTCGATGAAGCTGTGGGCCACCGTCCCCACCGCCTTGACCTCGGCGCCGAACTTCATCTCGGCCAGGCAGTTGGCGGTGCCGACGCAGCCGCCCAGGATGGCGGCGTAGGCGCCGTCGTTGCCGGCGCTCTCCCCCTGGGCGCGGCGGGTGCCGAACTCCATGACGCTGCGGGGGGTGTGGGTGTTCAGCCCCACTACCCGGGTGGCCTTGGTAGCGATCAGGCTGTGGAAGTTGATGGTCTGCAAAAGGTAGGTCTCGATCAGGATGGCGCCCACCATGTCGCACTCGATCCGCACCATCTGGACGTTGGGGTAGCAGACGGTGCCCTCGGGCAGGGCGTACATATCCCCCTTCCACCGGTAGGTGCGCAGGTACTCGCAGAATTCCTCGCTCATCCCCTTGGTGCGCAGCCACCAGATGTCCTGGGCGTTGAAGTGGTAGTTGAGCAGAAAGCGGGTCAGCTTGCGCTGCCCGGCGCTGATGGAATACCCCTGGTCGTCCGGGTTTTTGCGGAAGAACATGTCAAAGACCAGCTTTGTGTCCTTGTACCCATGCAGAAACAGGCAGTTGGCCATGGTGAACTCGTAAAAGTCCACCACCATGGCAGGGTTATCGTAATCCTCGTCGGGAATATACGGGATGACTTCGATCTTATTTTCCTTAGATTCCATAGAGCGTTCCCCCTCGCGTTTGGGTTCAGTCGTTTCAGCCGTTCATGATGCTGGGGGTGGAGTTTTTGAGCAGGACGTCGTGGCTGCCGCCCTCGACGATGGAGGTGGAGGAGACAACGGTCAGCTTGGCCTTTTCCTGCAGCTCGGGGATGGTCAGCGCGCCGCAGTTGCACATGGTGCTCTTGACCTTGTAGAGGGTGGTCTGGACGCCCTCGGACAGGGGGCCGGCGTAGGGCACGTAGCTGTCCACCCCCTCTTCAAAGGAGAGCTTGGATGCGCCGCCCAGGTCGTACCGCTGCCAGTTGCGGGCCCGGTTGGAGCCCTCGCCCCAGTACTCCTTCATGTACTGGCCGTTGATCCGCACCCGGTTGGTGGGGCTCTCGTCAAAGCGGGCGAAGTACCGGCCCAGCATCACGAAGTCGGCGCCCATGGCCAGCGCCAGGGTGATGTGGTAGTCGTGGACGATGCCGCCGTCCGAGCAGATGGGGATGTAGACGCCGGTCTCCTTATAATACTCGTCCCGGGCTTTGGCCACCTCGATGACGGCGGTAGCCTGGCCGCGGCCGATGCCCTTGGTCTCGCGGGTGATGCAGATGGAGCCGCCGCCGATGCCGATCTTGACAAAGTCGGCGCCCGCCTCGGCCAAAAAGCGGAAGCCGTCGCGGTCCACCACGTTGCCGGCGCCCACCTTGACCTTGTCGCCGTAGTGCTCGCGGATCCAGCCGAGGGTGCGGCTCTGCCACTCGGAATACCCCTCGGAGGAGTCGATGCACAGCACGTCCACCCCGGCGTCCACCAGGGCGGGCACACGCTCGGCATAGTCGCGGGTGTTGATGCCGGCGCCCACCACATAGCTCTTGCGGGCGTCCAGCAGCTCGTTGGCGTTCTCCTTGTGGGAGTTGTAGTCCTTGCGGAAGACGAAGTACTTCAGACGCCCTTCCTCATCCACCAGGGGCAGGGTGTTGATCTTGTTGTCCCAGATGATGTTGTTGCAGTCGTGCAGGGAGGTGTTCTCGGGCGCGGTGACCAGCTTGCTCATCGGGGTCATGAAGTCGGTGACCGGGGCGTCGTCGGGGGTGTGGTTGACGCGGTAGTCGCGGGAGGCGACGATGCCCATCAGCCGGCCGTTCGCGGTGCCGTCGTCGGTGATGGCGATGGTGGAGTGGCCGGTCTTTGCCTTGAGCTCCAGCACGTCGTGCAGGGTGGCAGTGGGCGAAAGGTTCGAGTCGGAGACCACGTACCCGGCCTTGTACATCTTGACCCGGCGGACCATGGCGGCCTCATCCTCGACGCTCTGCGAGCCGTAGATGAAGGAGACGCCGCCCTGACGGGCCAGCGCGATGGCCAGCTTCTCGCCCGAGACGGACTGCATGATGGCGCTGACCATCGGGATATTCATTTCCAGGGGGCACTTCTCTTCCCCTTTGCGGTATTTGACCAGCGGGGTCTTGAGGCTGACCGCGGCGGGCACGTTCTCGGCCGAAGAGTAGCCGGGCACCAGCAGATATTCACCGAAGGTACGGGAGGGTTCTTCATAAAAATAGGCCATGATATGATCTCCTTTTCGTCCTTTCTTCTCGTTGCGTACAGGTCATGCTTGGATAATACTATACCATATTTCGCGCCGGAATACAAAACTTTCTGGGCACAAACTTTTCTGCATCGCAGTGGCAAAAAACAGTCACTTTGCCCATTCCTCGCATGAAAAAGCTGCAACACGCGCAGACAGCAAAAAAGCCTGCCCCGAAACGGGCAGGCTTTTTTGCACACGAAGTGAGGCATCGCCTGTGTGGCGTCGGCCAAACAGCTGAGAAGGAGAACAGCCGGAGGAGGGGCAGGCCGCGCCCGATACCTCAAAAGCAAGAAGAAAAAGATTTCACAGCCGTAGGGGTGTCCCCTGCTGTAACTATATTGTAACTCTTTTGTCTCCGATTTGCAATACCTTTTTGTAATTTTTTTGTAATTTCTTTCGGCTTTTTTTGCGCTGCCGGGGCGCGGCGGCTCAGAAGGCGCAGAACAGCTCGAAGGCGGCCTTGCCCTCCCGGCGGCCGGTGACGTACCAGCCGGCGCCGCCCTCCCCACGGGCCGGGCCGCAGAACAGCTCCACCGGCTGCCCCATCGGCACCTGCCGGTGGTACTTGACGGCCGCAAAGCGGACCGGCCCCTGCTCCAGCACGTCGAGGGGCAGCGCGTCGCAGGCGACGTCCAGGTAGGCGGCGTTGTTGATATGGCGGTTGGTGTCGCAGATGGAGTAGCCGGCCGCCCGCACCCCGGCGGGGGTCAGAGCCTCGGCGCGGGGCACCTGCTGGGACAGCTCACAGGGGACCTCGGGGTTCCAGCGGCTGTCGATCTCCTCGGGGACATGGCGGACGATGCAGAAGCTGTCGGTATCCACCAGCGTCCAGCGGGTGTCCACCCGGGCGATCTCGGCGCCGGCGGCGTCCCGTACCGTCAGCACACGCTTGCTGGCGCCGCGGCGGGCCTGCTCGGGGCAGGTGGTGAGGGTGAGGGTCTCCCGCATGGCGGGGACCCGCTCGAACCGAAAGGCCTGCCGGCCCACCAGGTAGACCAGGTGGCGCGCGGCGTAGAAGGCCTTGTCCATCCCCAGGCTGGCGGCATGGGCGGTGGCCACGTGCTCGGCGCAGCGCAGCAGGGCCGACGGCTTCATCAGGCCGCGGTAGTCCACATCCCCCTCGTCGAGGGTGATCTGTTCGGTGTATTCTTCCATGGGTGTCTCTCCTTTGCAATAGCGGCGGGTCAGTACATGTTCCGCGCCTTACGGCGCATCTTGCGCCAGATGTTGAAGCAGGCCAGCAGGATCATGGCCAGCAGCAAGAGCAGGAACAGCAGGCCGTTGCCCCCCTCGTTGTAGCTCTTCATCTCGCTCCACTTGACGTCCAGCTGACTGTTGACCTCCTCGCTCAGGGCGGTGAACACCTGCTCTTTGGCGGCGATCTCCTCCGAGGGGTAGGCGATGGGGCTGTATTTCAGCTCTTCATCCAGCTGCTCCCAGACGGCGGTGCTGGGGGTGGTGTAGCCGATGTACTCGGCGTTGGCCACACCCACATCCACCTCGCACATGAAGTTGATGAACATCTCGGCGGCTTCCCGGTTCTGGCTGGCGGCGGGGATGCACATGCAGTCCACCGACAAAACGCTCCCCTCCTCGGGGAAGACCCAGGCCAAGTCGGGGTTATCGTCGATCATGGTGATGGCGTCCCCCGAGTAGTAGACCCCCACCGCCGCCTCGCCGCCGATCATCTTGTCGAAGATCTCGTCCATGACGTAGGCCTGCACCAGGGGCTTCTGGGCCTTGAGCTGTTCCATCACCTCGTCCACCTCGTCGGTGGTGGCGGGGTTGATGCTGCGCCCCTCCTTGAAGGCGGCGATGGCGTAGGCGTCCCGGCTGTTGTTGAACATCAGGATGCTGCCGGCGTACTGCTCGTCCCACAGGTCGGCCCAGGCGGCGGGCGCCTGCTCCACCATGCCGGTATTGTAGATGATGCCGGTGGTGCAGAGCATATAGGGGACGGTGTAGGCGTTGTCGGGGTCGTAGTCGGGGTTTTTGTACTGTTCGTCGATGAGGGAGAAGTTGGGGATGTTGCCGTAGTCGAGGGGCAGCAGCATCTCCTCGTCGATCATCTTGGCCACCATATAGTCCGAGGGGATGATGACGTCGTAGCTGGCCGCGCCCGACTTGAGCTTGGCGTACATCGACTCGTTGGAGTCGAAGGTGGTGTAGTTGACCGCGATGCCGGTCAGCTTCTCAAAGGCGGCCACCACGTCGATGCTCTCGTCCGAACCGTTGGAGATATACTCGCCCCAGTTGTAGACGTTGAGGGTGACGTTCTGCCCGGCGAAGCGGGTCCAGTCGTAGCCGTCCGAGACGGTGATCCCCTCCACCACCGGGATGGGCCCGGCCGCATGGGCGGCGGGGGCGGCGGCCAGCAGGCAGGCTGCCGCCGCGAGGGATGCCAAAAGGCGCTTGCAGTTCATCTGTCGCCCCTCCCTTCAGCCGGCCAGACGCTGCGCGTTCTGGTCCTGCCGGTAGCGGCGGCCCTCCACAGCGTTGGAGATGAGGATCACAGCCAGGATGGCCGCGAACATGATGGTGGACAGCGCGTAGATCTCGGGGCTGACCTTGCGGCGGGTCATCGAGTAGATGGCGATGGGCAGGGTCTCGACGGTGCCGCAGTTGAAGTAGGAGATCATGAAGTCGTCGATGGAATAGGTCAGGCAGATCAGGAAAGACGAGAGGATGGCCGGGCTGATCTCAGGCAGGATGACCTTGAAGAAGGCCTGTTTGGGGTCGCAGCCGAGGTCGAGGGCGGCTTCATACAGGTGGACGTCCAGCTGCCGGAGCTTGGGGCTGACGTTGAAGATGACGTAGGGCACGTTGAAGGCCACATGGGCGATCAGCAGGGTGGGCAGGCCCATGATGGTGTCGGGCAGCCAGGACACCCCCGCGGCGAACCGCTGATAGGCCACGAACAGCAGCATCAGCGAGATGCCGGTGATGATCTCGGGGTTGACCACCGGGATATAGGTGATGTTGGTGATGACCAGGCGGGAGGTGCGCTTCATCCCGGCAATGCCGAGGGACGCCGCGGTGCCCAGCACCGTCGCCGCCACCGCCGACACCAGCGCCACCTCCACCGAGACGGCCAGCGCCCGCAGGATGGACGCGTTGGTCAGCAGGCTGCCGTACCACTTGGTGGTAAAGCCGGTGAAGAGGGCGTAGCCCTTGCTCTCGTTGAAGCTGAACAGGATCATGTAGGCGATGGGCAGGTACATGAACCCGAAAAACAGGATGATATAGGTCCGCTGCATCAGGCGGAGATGCTTTTTCTTCATCAGGACACCCCCTCCATTTCGTCTTCGTCAAAGCTGGATGTAAAGCTCATGCACAGCAGGACGATGATCATCAGCACCAGGCTCATGGCCGAGCCGACGTTCAGGTTGTAGCTGTTGCCCAGAAACTGCATCTCGATCAGGTCGCCGATCAGAAGGTTGGACCCGCCGCCCAGCATCCGGCTGATGACGAAGGTGGACACCGCCGGCACGAACACCATGGTGATGCCGGTGCAGATGCCCGGCACGCTCATCGGGATCAATACCCGGAAGAGGGTGCGGGTGGTGTTGGCGCCGAGGTCCTGCGCGGCTTCGATCAGGCTCTGGTCGATCTTGGTCATGCTGGTGTAGAGGGGCAGGATCATATAGGGCACATAGTTGTAGACCATGCCCAGCACCACCGCGCCGGCGGTGTTGAGCATGTTGAAGGGCCCCAGGCCGAACACGCCCAGCAGGGTGTTGATGGGGCCGTTGATGCTCAAAAGGCCCATCCAGGCGTAGGTGCGCAGCAGAAAGTTCATCCACATGGGCAGCATGACCAGCATCTGCATGATCCGCTGCTTGTTGACCCGCAGCCGGGACAGAAAGTACCCCACCGGGAAGGCGATGACCAGGCAGACGACGGTGGCGATCAGCGCCAAAAGCAGGCTGCGGGCGAACACCGACCCGTACCCGCTGACCGAGATGAGGTTGGCCAGGGTGAAATGCCCCTCCCCGTCGGTGAGGGCGTAGTAGCAGACGATCAGCAGCGGGATGACGGTGAACAGCGCCATCCATACCAGGTACGGGGAGGCCAGACGTTTATCATATACCTTCATCCCGCTCACCCCTCGCTGCGCGCCATGATGTGGATCTCATTGGGGCCGATGCACATGCCGATCCGCTCGCCGGGGGTGCAGGCGCGGGTGGAGTGGATCAGCCACTCCCGCCCGTCGCAGTCGACGTGCATCTCGAAGTGGACCCCCTTGAAGATCACCTCGTTGACCACGCCGGTCAGCTGCCCTTCCATCGGGGCGACCACCTCGATGTCCTCGGGGCGGATGACCACCTGGACGCTCTGCTCGGGCTTGAAGCCGCGGTCCACGCAGGGGAACTGCGCCCCCGCGAAGGAGACTAAGAAGTCCCGGTGCATCACCCCGTCGATGATGTTGGAGTCGCCGATGAAGTCGGCCACAAAGGCGTTTTTGGGCTCGTTGTAGATCTCCTCGGGGGTGCCCACCTGCTGGATGACCCCGCCGTTCATGACGACGACGGTGTCCGACATGGTCAGCGCCTCTTCCTGGTCGTGGGTGACGTAGACGAAGGTGATGTTCATCTCGCGCTGCAGCCGCTTGAGCTCGAGCTGCATCTCCTTGCGCAGTTTGAGGTCCAGCGCGCCCAGCGGCTCGTCCAGCAGCAGGATCTCGGGCTCGTTGACAAGGCTGCGGGCGATGGCCACCCGCTGCTGCTGCCCGCCCGACATCTGCGAGATGCTGCGCCGCTCGAAGCCTTTCAGACCCACCACTTCCAGCATATCCCGCACCTTGGTGCGGATGGTGTCCTCGTCCATCTTTTTGAGCCGCAGGCCGAAGGCCACGTTCTCAAACACGTTCAGATGGGGGAACAGCGCGTACTTCTGAAAGACGGTGTTCACCGGGCGCCTATAGGGCGGTATGCCGGTGATGTCCTTGCCGTGCAGCAGGATGGTGCCCGTGTTGGGCTCGAGAAAGCCGGCGATCAGCCGCAGGGTGGTGGTCTTGCCGCAGCCGGACGCGCCCAGCAGCGTCACAAATTCCTTGTCGTGGATGTCCAGATTGAGCCCGTTCAGGATCCGCTGGCCGTCAAAATCCACCACGATGTCCCGCAGGGATACGATTACAGAATTGTCCATGTTCCAGATAAGTCCTCCCCTTGCATATCAAGTAGCCGATACCGGCGGCAAGACGCGGCCAGTATACAAGACCTATCTTAAACAATCCGGCGGGAAATGTCAATTCACAAACCAAACTTTCCCCTTTTTGTCGAAGGGCTAGGGGGGCGGCAGGGCGCAAAAAGGCCGGGCACGGGGCAAACCGCGCCCGGCCTTGACCGGCATTTTACATTTCCAGCTTACCTTCCCGCCCGCAGCTGCCCGGCCGGGCGGAAGGCCGCCAGCGCCGCGGCGTCCACCGTGTAGACCGACCGGTCCCCCTCGACGGTCAGCCGGCAGCCGTCGGCCGCGGCGGCGTAGGTCAGGGCGTACTCCTTCTCCCCGTCTGCGGCGGTGACGGTCACGACGGGGTCGCACCCGGCGCAGGCGGCAGGGTCCGCCCCCATCGCCGGGGTGGTCTGCCCGGTCACATAGCCGCCCAGCGCCGTGAGGATGGCCTGCACCGCCTCTTCCTCCAGGGGGGCGTCCGGGTCGCCGGCCAGCCGCCAGACCGTCTGGTAGGCGGCCTCTCCCCCGCCGTCCGCCGGCGCCGACAGGGCCGTCAGCTCGACGGTATAGCGCTCGGCGCCGGCGCGGCAGGTGTAGGCGATCTTCTCCAGCCGGCTGGCGGTGATGCCGGCGGGGTTGAAGGGCTCGAACAGCTCTTCCAGGCTGTACCCGAAGCAGTCCGCCTTGGCGGGGGCGGCGGTGTAGACCGCGTCGTCCCCCGCCTTCTGCAGGTAGATGTCCCCGGTGACGGGGTTGGTATCCCCGAAGGTGAAGGTGCCGGTCCGCCCCGCCGCCGTCACCGTCACGGTGAGGGAGGGCTCGGCCAGGCCGTAGTCCTCCCCTGCCGCGCCGTCCAGCCGGCGGATGGCCCGCAGGTCGGCCAGCGCGGCGGCCATGGCGTCGCATTTGGTGGCGTCGAGGCGGTAGTCTGGGTCGCCGGCCACCGCCCAGGCCCCGCCGTCATACAGCAGGCTGACCGTCTGCCCCGCCCGGGTGTAGGTGAGGGCGGTCAGCTCTTTTGCCGCAAAGGCGGACAGCGGGATGGCGCCGGCCTCTTCTTCACGGCCGGCTGCCTCCTGCCGGCGGGCGGTGCAGGTCAGCAGGGCCAGCGCGGCCGCCGCGAGGGCGGTCAGGGCCAGCAGAAACATGAGGGTGCGGCGCTGCGCCTGCATCCGGCCACCCCCTTACCGCCTGCGGCGGCGGAGCACCACCGCCGCCCCGGCGGCCAGCAGCCCCGCCGGCAGGATGAGAATGAAGCAGAGCCCCAGGGCCGACGCCGCCCCGGCGGGGATGACCATCTGCTCGGCTTCCAGCGCCTTGGACTCGATCAGGATGCCGCTCGAGCGCCCGGCCAGGGCGGCTGCGCAGCCGGTCAGAAAGTCGCAGTTGCCCGGCACGCTGAGGTAGAGGGCTTCGTCGTCCATGTTGGAGCAGCCGATCCAGATCACCTGCCCGCCGGTACCCTCGTTTTCGGCCCAGACCGCGAGGTCGAAGGGGCCGTCAAGGTCGCCGTCCTCCCGGTCGGGGGTGGCCATGCCGTACCCGGCCGGCTTGCTGTAGGCCGCCGCCGAGGTGGTCAGCAGCGGCGCGGCGGCGACCCCCTCCGCCGGCGTGACGGCGATGCCCTGCGCCATCTGCAAAATCAGCGGCGCGGTGGTGTCCAGCCCCGGCACAAGTTCGGCGGCGTCGGGGCTGTAATCGGGCAGCAGGTAGTAGCTGTAGCCGTAGAGGCTGTGGTCGGCGTCCCCTTCCACCACCAGGCCCTCCACCCGCGCAAGGCCCCATTCGGCCATCAGCGCGTCGAGGTTCGGGGTGGCGTAATAGGCGTCGGTGGTCAGCAGCAGCCTGCCCCCGCCGGCAAGGTAGTCCCGCAGCTGCCCCATCTCGTCCGCCGCCCCCTCCGCCCCGGCAAAGTCGGACGCCGGGCAGTGGACGATCAGTACATCGCAGTCCTCCGGGATGGGGGTGGTCAGCAGGTTGAGGCCCACCGCCTCGATGTTCTGCCGCTCCAGTGCGTCGGTCAGGGCGGCCGAGAGGGTCCGCTCGCCGTGGTTGGTGGTGTAGTAAGCCCGCGCCGCCGGGCCGGACGTCAGCCGGTAGAGGGCGGAGGTGATCTGCTCCTCCCCGTCAAAGCGGACGGTGTAGCCGCCGGTGCGGTAGTAGTCGGAGTAGTCGTAGACGTACAGCCCCGCCGCGTCCAGAACGGCGCTGCCCGTCCCGGCGTCGATGATCAGGCTGCCGGCGGCGGCGGTCCCGGCCCCGTACTGCGCCGCAAAGGTCGGGTAGAGGGCGGGGTCCTTCAGCTCCCACCGCAGGCGGCTGCCGGCGGCGGCGTACTGGTCGAGGGTGCCGGTGATGATGGCGTCCTCCTGCCCGGTCTCGCAGAGGTAGTAGATGACGACGTCCCGGTCCAGCCCGGCGGCCACCGCGCGGGAGGTGTCGCCGAGGGTGTACAGCCCCCCGGCCGACAGGTCGAAGGTGGTGTACTGCACCGGCAGCGCCTGCACCACCAGGTTGACAAGGACGGTCAGGGCCGTCGCCGCAGCCAGGATGGCGGCGGAGTACAGCCCGCTGCGGAAAACGCGGCCCCCGTCCGGCTTCGATCTGAAAAGATGCTGCATGGCCGCCTCCTTTCAGACCCAGCGGCGCTTCTCGATGCCTTGCGCCGCAAAGAAGAGGAACAGCCCCGACGCGCTGAGGTAGTAGACCAGCGCCGGCGCCGAAAAGCTGCCGTTGACGAACTGCTCGAAGGGCGCGAAGAGGCACAGCCCCTCCAGCACGGCGGCAAAGGCTTCGGTCAGCCAGGCGCTGCGCCAGAGGAACAGCGCCGACAGCCCCGCCGCCAGCACCGCAAAGAGGGCGCACCCCACCGTCAGGCTGCGGCAGCGCAAGCCCGCCGCGGCCGACACGGCCGCCGCCAGGACGGCAAAGACGGCCAGCGCCATGGCGCTGCCGGCGCCCAGCAGCCCCCGCAGCCCCGGCATCAGGAAGGCCAGCAGCAAAGCGGCAAAGCCCAGCAGGGCGGCCACCACCTGGTTCTCGGTCAGCCCCGAGAGGAACAGGCATACCGCGATGGCGGCGCAGCCCATCAGATAGTAGCACAGCAAACTGGCCAGGTTCATGGCCAGGGCGCCGCCGGTGCAGCCCAGCGCCCGCAGAGCGAAGATCATGGCGGCGTCGGCCAGGCAGGGCAGGGCAAAGACGGCGCAGAGGGCGAAATACTTGCCCAGGACGATCCCCCACACCGGCACCGGGCTGGTCAGCAGCAGCTGGTCGGTGCGGCTGTGCCGCTCGGCAGCCAGGCTGCGCATGGCCAGCACCGGCACATACAACAGCAGCACAAAGCTGGTCTGGTAGAGGGTGTAGTAGCCGAAATCCGGCAGGCCGAAGCCCAGGTTGTTGGCCAGGAAATACAGCCCCGACGCCGCCGTCAGGAAGGCGGTCAGCAGCCAGCCCATCATCCCGGCAAAGCAGCTGCGCACCTCCCGCTTGAAGATTGCGGTCATCCTTCTCCCCCTTTCTGCGTTTCGCCGCGGCCTGTCAGCTGCAAAAAGACATCCTCCAGGCTGCGGCCGCCGGCGGTCAAGGCCGCGATGTCCCCCTCCGCCGCCAGCCGCCCTTCGGACAGGATCAGCACCCGGCTGCAGACCGCCTGCACCTCGCTGAGGATGTGGCTGGAGAGGATGACGGTGTGCTTTTGCCCCAGCTGCGCGATCAGGCGGCGGGTCTCGATGACCTGCGCCGGGTCAAGGCCGACGGTGGGCTCGTCCAAAATGACGACCTGCGGGCTGCCCAGCAGGGCCTGCGCCAGCCCCACCCGCTGGCGGTACCCTTTGGACAGGCTGCGGATCAGCCGCGGCATCACATCGGCGACGCCGGTGCGGCGGGCGGCCTTTTCCGCCTGTTCGGCCCGCTGCGCCTTGGGCACACGCTTGAGCGCGGCGGCAAAGCGCAGGTACTCCCCCACCGTCATCTCAGGGTAGAGGGGCGGGGTCTCGGGCAGGTAGCCGACGCAGGCTTTGGCCGCGGCGGCCTCCTCCGGCAGGGGGTGGCCGCAGACCGTCACCTCCCCGCTGGTGGCGGCGATGTAGCCGGCAAGGATGTTCATGATGGTGGATTTGCCCGCGCCGTTTGGCCCGAGCAGGCCGTAGATCTGCCCCGCCTGCACCGTGAAGGACAGGTCCCGCACCGCCGGGCGGCCGGCATAAGACCGCGTCAGGCGGGACACCCGGATGACCGGTTCGCTCACTGGCAAACACTCCTTTCACTATCATATTCTGACAGACAGTATAAGCTAAGTGTAAAGCGCAAATGTGTTGAAATTGGGGCAGAGGGGTGTAAATTCCCCCGCCGCCCCCGCCATGCAATCAAAAAAGCCGCCCCCCAGCCGGGAGGCGGCCATTGATACCCATTCGCTGCAATTACTTGCGGCCGAAACGGCGGTTGAAGCGGTCCACGCGTCCGCCGGTATCGACCAGCTTCTGCTTGCCCGTGTAGAAAGGATGGCACTTGGAGCAGACTTCCACGTGGATCTCGGGCTTGGTGGAGCGGGTCTGGATGACGTTGCCGCACGCGCAGGTGATGGTGCAGTCAACGTACTTGGGATGGATACCCTCTTTCATTCTTTTCACCTCATTTCTGGTTCTGACGTACAGGGGCCATATTCGATGTATGCGCCCATCACAACCTTCAATTTCAGCTACCCCGTCGAGCGGCCTTGGGAACGATTGCCGTACTATTATAGCACAACGCAGAAAAAATGCAAGAGGAAAAATGCGTCCCGCGCAGGACCGGGTGGAATTTCCTCTGCGGGCATGATATAATGAGCAAAAAGCATGGGTGCAGATGACGGCAAGGTCGCTGATTTTTTCAAAAACGAGCTTGCGAAACACCATATCTGCTCCTTTGTGCTGGACCGCGTAGACCGGCAGTCATTTGATATATAAAGCGATGAAAGGATGATCAGGATGCGCAAACAGAAAGGCAATCTGCCGAAAAGCATGTGGGTCTTTACACCGCTGCCCTGGCGGCTGAAAGACGCCGAGCTGTGGGTCGCGCTGCTTCTCCGCGACCACCCTATGTCGGGGCATGAACTGCTTGCGGCGTGTGAAAAGGAAGGGCTGAAACTGGATCTGAAAAGAACGGCGCAGCTGCTCGCCACGCTGAAAAAACACGGCATCGTGGCGGAAGAAGGCGGCCGGTATCTGTGCCGCCACCCCGCCCTGCAGCGGGTCGACTGCCGCCTGGGTGAACGGCAGATACTGGAACTGATCGGCCTGACGCAGTTCGATGTGAACGGCCGGATGTTTTACTCCACCATCCCGCCCATGAGCGTCAGTTCTACGAGCGCGCCGGGGTCTTGTGGGTGAAGGGCTCATCTCCCCTCTTAACCGCCGTTCAGCAAAACCTGCCTGCGGCTTAACTGCGCCTCGCTTGTGCGGGCGGCGCGGGTGGTGGTAAAATAAGGGCAGCGAACAGCGAAGGAGGACGCCACCATGACACAGCCGCTCAAAACAAGTCTCGGCGCGAACATCGCGGCCCTGCGCAAAGCGCGGGGGCTGACCCAGGAACAGCTGGCCGCACAGCTGGGGGTATCGGCCCCGGCGGTCAGCAAGTGGGAGACCTGCAGCTCCTGCCCCGACATCACCCTGCTCTGCCCGCTGGCCCGGGCGCTGGGCGCCAGCGTCGACCAGCTGCTGGCGTTTGAGCCGACCCTCTCCGACCGGGAGGTGGTCGCCGAGGTCAACCGGGTGATGGAGACTGCCCTCGCCCCGGACGGCGGCGCCGCGGCAGCCGAGTCGCAGCTGCAGGCGCTGCTCCACCGCTACCCCGGATGCACCGCGCTGCAGTTCAACGCGGCGGCGGTCTACGACAGCCTGACCCTCTTCAGCGCCCCGCTGGACGAGACGGCCCGCACCCGCTATCAGCAGGCCAAGCGCGCTTTGCTGGAAGAAGTCCGCCGCAGCGGCGGCGCGGCGTACTGGCAGTCGGCCACCGTACAGCTCGCCTCGATGGCCGCCGCCGAGGGAGACGCCGCCCGCGCCGAGGCCCTGCTGGACCAGCTGCCCGAGACCGCCGGCGACCCCACCGCCGTCCGGGTGCAGCTCTGCCTGCAAAAGGGGCAGCCCGAAGAGGCCCTCAAACTGGCCCAAAAGACCCTCTACCAGTCCCTTGTCAAGGTGGAGGGCTGCATGGTCAATCTGATGGACGCCCGGCTGCTGCCCGCGCCCGACCGCGCCCGCAAAGCCTGCCGCGCCTACCGGGCGGTGGCCAAGACCTTCGGCCTGCCCGACATGAGCGACGGCATGCTGATGGAATACTGCCTGCAGGCCAGCGACCTGGACGGCGCGGCCGCCGCCTTCGCGCGGTATGTGGACGTTCTGACCGCCCCGCCGGCCATGCCCGACCCCGACCTGTTCAGCCCGGGGGTGGACTGCACCCCCGCCCCGCAGGCGCTGCAGGCCGTCCCCGCCCCCTGGCGGCAGCTGCTGGTCCAGAGCCTGACCGGCGAGGAAAAGTACCGCCCCCTTTTCGCAAAGCCCGTTTTTGCCGCCGCGCTGGAAAAACTGAAAGCCAGCGTATAGCATTCATCGAAACATGGAAAGAGGCAGACTGCCCGGCAGTCTGCCTCTTTTTGTGTTGGAACAGATCACCCCAGCCGCTGCCGCTTATCCAGGCGCAGTTTATCGGCGATCATGGCGACGAACTCGGAGTTGGTGGGTTTGCCGCGCATATTGTTGATGGTGTAGCCGAAGTAGCGGTTGAGGGTCTCGACGTCGCCGCGGTCCCAGGCGACCTCGATGGCGTGGCGGATGGCGCGCTCCACCCTGCTGGCGGTGGTGCCGTCCTTTTGGGCGATGTCAGG
>DWXX01000104.1 GCA_019118985.1 Candidatus Faecalibacterium faecipullorum | reverse complement strand
TTCACTTTGCCAGCCTGCCGCATATCGGTCAAATTTTCAAAATATTCGAACATCGTGGTATTCAGCCCCCTTTGGACTTACTTTACCATATTGTTCTCTTTTTGACTATACCCTTTCATGCGTAGGCCGTGATGCGTAGGCCGTGCCATCTTCCCTTCCGCGGCGCAGCGTGCTATAATAAGTATAATACAGGCGCCGCCTGCCGCGGCCCGTGCAAACCAGACCCGCCCCCACCCCGACACGACCGAAAAGAGAGGTGTACATCATGAAAGTCCTGATGATCAACGGCAGCCCCCGCAAGGGCGGCAACACGTCCATCGCCCTGGCCGAAATGGAAAAGGTCTTTCTCCAGGAAGGCATCGAGGTAGAGACCGTCCAGATCGGCACCAAGGCCATCCACGGCTGCATCGCCTGCAACAGCTGCGCCAACCTCGGGCAGTGCGTCTTCAACGATGTGGTCAACGAGGTGGCCCCCAAGTTCGAGGCGGCCGACGGCCTGGTGCTGGGCTGCCCGGTCTACTATGCCTCCGCCCCCGGCACCATGATCTCCTTTTTGGACCGGCTGTTCTACAGCACCCACTTTGACAAGACCATGAAGGTGGGCGCCAGCGTGGTGGTGGCCCGCCGGGGCGGGCTTTCGGCCACCTTTGACGAGCTGAACAAGTACTTCACCATCACAGGGATGCCGGTGGCCTCCAGCCGGTACTGGAACAGCGTCCACGGCCGCCTGCCCGGCGAAGCCGCCCAGGACGCCGAAGGGATGCAGACCCTGCGTGTGCTGGCGCGGAACATGTCCTTCCTGCTCAAGAGCGTCGCTCTGGGCAAGGAGACCTACGGCCTGCCCGGCAAAGAAAAGCCCCAGCAGACCAACTTCATCCGCTGACACTCCACGCCCGCCCCCCGCCGGGGCGGGTTTTTCTGCGCCTTATTTTTTGCCTTTGCCGCCGGTTTTGAGGTTTAGTTTATCCTGCTCCCGCTCGATCTGCGCGATGCTCTTTTCGGGGGTGGGCAAATCTTCCGGCATGGTCCCGCCCAGTTCCCGGATGGTCTGCCGGACCTTCCTGCCGACTTCATAGTGGGTGTCGTACGCGGCCTGCTTGCCGCTGACCTCATCGCGGCGGAGCTTCTCATCGGTCTGGGTGGCGCGGAACAGATTGGCCGCAAGTTCGGTGCTGCCCATATGGTCGAGTATCTTCTGGTTTTTCCCCAGACCCTTGCGGGCATGGATCTCTTTGGCCCCAAGCCCGCCGTACAGGCCCTGATAGCCCTTGTTCTGGAAGATCGCATAGTCCTGCGGCGTTTCCACGCCGGGCCTGTTTGGCTGCCTGCGCGAGGGACTTGTTGTGCGCGATCATTTCGCTGCGGATGGCCAGCCGCTTCTGATCTTCCGTCAGGGCGTCGTACCGTTCGATCAGCTCCTGCTGGCGGGCCTTGACCGCAAAATAGGTCTGCCCGACCGCAATGACCTCCTTGCGCGGGTCGCCGTTCATCACAATGAGGTAACACGCATAACGGGATAGCATGCAATCAGGTACGATCTTATGTGCATTTTTGGGCATCTCGATCGTTTTGCCAACGTCGGCAAAATGATCCTCCACATTGTACCCGCTGTTGCGGCATGCCAGCTTGGCGCGCTCGATCACATCTGCGAAGCGCCGCCACTGGGTGTACTCCAAAACCGGCTGCAGCTCGCGTGCAAGCCAGTATTCCTCCCCGTACTCGTTGACATGCTTGATGCTCTCAAAGGTCTGCTCGCTGTATTTGGCCGGCGCGTTGGTGGTCATGGCTCGCTCCTTTCCTGTTTGCGGCGTGTGCTGACAGGACCAGTATATCGGATTCCCCGGCAGAAAACAAGACGCAGCCTTGACATCTCCCCCGCCGCTATGGTATCGTGTCAGCAGCAACGTACAAAGGAGACTTCCACCATGCTCTACTATGCCGCCCCGATGGAGGGGCTGACCGACCGCGTCTGGCGGCAGGCGCATCAGCGATGGTTCGGCGGGGCGGACCGGTATTACGCGCCTTTCCTCTCCCCGCCGGAGAACCGGGTGCCGGTCAAAAAGAAGATGGCCGAGCTCGAGCGGGCGGCAAACCCCGGCGCGCCGGTCGTCCCGCAGCTGCTGGGCCGGGACGGCAGCTGCGCCGCCTGGATGGTCGGGGTGCTGCGGCAGATGGGCTACAGCGAGGTCAACCTCAACTTCGGCTGCCCGTCCGGCACCGTTACCGCCAAGGGCAAGGGCGCCGGGATGCTGCGGGACCCCGACGGGCTGGACCGCTTTCTCGGCACGGTGTTCGAGGAGGCGGGCGGGCCGCTGTCGGTCAAGACCCGCATCGGGGTGGAGCGGGCGGAGGAGTTCGCCGCCATCCTGGCAGTCTACGACCGCTACCCCCTCGCCGAGCTGATCGTCCACCCGCGGGTGATGCGCCAGCTCTACCGGGGCAGCGCCGACCGCGGCGCCTTCGCCGCCGCCCTGCCCTGCTGCCGCGCGCCCGTCTGCTACAACGGGGACATCGCCACGCCTGACGAGCTGCACGCGCTGGAAGGGCGCTGGCCGGCCCTCTCGGCCCTGATGGCAGGGCGGGGGCTGATCGCCGACCCGGCCCTGTTCCGCCGGGCAAGGGGCGGGCCCCCCGCCTCCAAAGAGGAGCTGCAGGGCTACCTCGCCGAGCTGTACGCGGGGTATACCGCCGCCTTCGGCAGCCCGCGGGCCGCCATCAGCCGGATGAAGGCCCACTGGCAGCTGCTGGCCGGCCGCTTTGCTGGGGGCGAAGGGCTGCTCAAGCAGATGCGCCGCCTGCGCGAGCCCTGGGAGTACGAGGTGACGGTGGGGCAGTTCTTCACCCTGGCGCTGCGGCCCTGAACCCCGGACACCCCCGGGCACAAAAAAAGCCCGCCGCCCCCATGAGATGGGGCTGGCGGGAAAGCCGGGCGGCGCCTCAGCCGTCCAGGTAGCTGCGCAGCAGCGCCTGCAGCAGGTCGTCGCGGTCCACCTTGCGGATGAGCGAGCGCGCGCCGTTGTGGGTGGTGATGTAGGTCGGGTCCTCCGAGAGGATGTAGCCCACCAGCTGGTTGACGGGGTTATAGCCCTTCTCTTTCAAAGCGGCGTAGACCTGCTGGAGGATCTCGCGAATCTGTTCATCCTTTTCATCGTGGATCGAAAAAATAGCGGTAGGTTCACTCATAACAATCCACTCCCTTCTGGCCCGTCTGTATTGTTCTTATAATACACGAAAACAGGCAAAACTTCAAGTACGGCAGCAAAGATTTACAAAAGAGATACAATAAGGAGGCCTGCAGCCCATGATCTACGGCATCGGGTGCGACGTGTGCGCCGTCGCGCGGATGGAAAAGACCCTCGCCGGGCCCCACGGGGCCGCCTTTGCCCGGCGGGTGTTCGGCCCCGGCGAGCTAGCGGCCCTCGGCCTGGCCGCGGATACACAAGCCCCCCCTGCCATGACCCCCAAGCGCGCCGCCAGCGCGGCGGCCGACTTCGCCGCCAAGGAAGCCTTCCTCAAGGCGGCGGGGGTGGGGCTTGCGGGCGGCTTTGCCCTGCGGGAGATCGAGGCGGTGCGGCTGGCTTCGGGCGCGCCGGCCTACCGCTTTGCCGGGGCAGCGGCCGCCTGGGTGGAGCGGAGCGGCCTGCGGGCCCACCTGACCCTCAGCCACGACGGCGGGGTGGCCATGGCCGTCTGCCTGCTGGAAGAAAGCTGACCCCCGCCGCATAAGATGTACCAGCGCGCTGCATAGCCGGCGCCGACGCGGGGCATACTGCCAGTGTAGACAAAGGGCGGCGACGGAGCGACAGGCCGGCGCGAGCCCACACTGCAAAGGAGGGAGCCCCATGGAGGTACACAGAGGAGAAGTTTTCTACGCCGATCTATCGCCGGTGGTCGGCTCGGAACAGGGGGGCGTGCGCCCGGTGCTGATCGTCCAGAACGAGATCGGCAACCGGCACAGCCCCACCGTCATCGCTGCGGCCATTACATCCCGGCTGGATAAGACCCGCCTGCCCACCCACATCAACATCCGGGCGGCGGACACCGGCCTGGCCAAGGACAGCGTGGTGCTGCTGGAGCAGATACGCACCCTTGACAAGCACCGCCTGCGCCAGCGCGCCGGCCAGATCACCCCCGAGGACCAAAAGCGCGTCAACCAGGCCCTGGACGTCAGCCTGGGCCTGACCGGCATCTGACTAAGCCCCCCGCACGCCGGGGGGCTTTTGCTGCGCCCTGGCCTGTTCTGCGTGGTCTGCATGGTTTCTACAGCTGCATGGTTTGAGCCCTTTTGGGACAAAAGAAAAACGGCGGCCACAAAACTGTGGTCGCCATGGTGCGGATAAGAGGACTTGAACCTCCACCGAGTTGCCCCGATTAGAACCTGAATCTAACGCGTCTGCCAATTCCGCCATATCCGCTTATGCTGTTGTGTCCGCCCCGCATCTGGCGGGGACGTGCATTATTATACCACAGCCTGGCGGATTGTCAAGGGCTTTTTTCAGGTTTTTTCGCGCCGCGCCCCCGGCTCGGCGCCGGTGTAGCCCAGCCGCTCGCCGTCGGGGGATGCGTCCCCCTCCCGCTTGGCGCGCTGGTAGGCGTCGGTGCCGTAGTAGGCCGCCGGGGGGCCCAGCTCCAGCCAGAAGTCCTCGGCGTCGGGCAGGGGGCCGGCGGGGCCGGTATGGTCGGTATGCCCGGTGCGGCCGGCAGGGCCGGTATGCTCAGTGCGGTCAGTAGGGTCGGTCATGGGGTGCGCCTCCTTTCAGTCTGCATACAGTCTGCCCCCGCGGCCCATACTTTATGCCGAAGGGGGTGCTCTTGATGGAGACCAAAGGCTGGAAAAGTTTCTGGACGGCGCTGTGGGTCACCCTGCTGGCGCTGGTGCCGCTGGTGGCGGGGACGGCGTTCTGGGCAAGGCGGCAGGCCGCGCAGCGGCTGCGCGCCTCCGAGAGTCAGAGCGGGGTGCCCATCGCCGCCCCCCGGGCCGAGAACCACCTGACCCTGCTGGCCTGCGTCGCCGGGGAGGAGCCTGCCTTCGTTCTGCTCTACCTCAGCGCCGACGGCGGCTGCATCCACCTGCTGGCGGTGCCCGGGCAGCTGACCGTCCCCTTTGGGCAGGGGGATGCCACCCTGGCCGACTGCTACGCCGCCGCCGGGCCGGCCCGCTGCCTGCAGGGGCTGCGTGCGGTGGCCGACCTGCCCGAGGACGCCCATTACCTCGCCGCGCCCCCCGACGTCCTGGCCGCCCTCGCGGACAGCTTTGGCAGCCTGCGGGTGGGCTTTTCGGGCGCGCTGACCCCCGCGCAGCTGGAGCGGTTCGGCCAGACGGGTGTGTCCGCCTGGACGGGGGCCGAGGCCCACGCCTTCTTGCAGCAGTTGGGCCGCGCTTTGCCCCCCGAGGCGGCCTGCGGGGCCCGGGCTGCCGTCTGGGACGCCTTCTTCCGCCAGAACCTCGCCGCCCTGCCTGAGGCTCTGCCCGAGGCTTTACGGGCGGCGTCCGGCAGCCTGCTGACCGACCTGACCGCCGCCGACCTGCTGGTTTTGGAGGACACCCTCGCCCTGCTGGCCGACGGGCCGGCCCGGGTGGTCAGCGCGGCCCTCCCCTGCCGTTACGACTCCGCCGACGGCCACTGCCACTGGGACGAGGGGTCGGACGCATCGTTGCAGGCCTTCTTCAACGCGGCGGCCAGCGCCGATGCCAGCGGCGCACAGGCGTCGTCGGGCAGCGCGCCGTACCCCAGCACCAGCGTCCCGCCGGGGCAGCCGTCCCGCCCGGCCAGGTAGTAGCTGCTGAGGGCCGCCAGCCGGATGCCGGCCGCCCGCGCCTCCGCCGCCAGGACGGTGTCGTGGGGCACCGCCCCCTTCAGGTGCAGCAGCAAATGCAGCCCGGTGTGCAGCCCGGTCAGCTCGGCCTCCTGGCCGAAGGCGTCCCCCAGCGCGGCGGCCAGGGCGGTGCGCCGGGCCTTGTAGGCCATCCGGCTGCGGGCCAGGTGCCGGGCAAAGTACCCCTCCCGGATGAAGAGGGCCAGGGTCTGCTGCTCAAAGCGGCCCACCGTCCCGGAATAGAGGCTGTACCGCGCCTTCCAGGCGGGCAGCAGGTGCTCGGGCAGGACCATGTAGGCGATGCGGATGCCGGGGGCCAGGCTGCGGGCCACCGTCGACAGGTAGATCACCGGTCCGTCGGCCCCGGCCATCCCCTGCAGACTGGGCAGCGGCCGGGTGTCGAACCGGAACTCAGAGTCGTAGTCGTCCTCGATGATGTAGCGGCGGCCCGGGCGGCGGCCGGCCCAGCTCAGCAGCTCGGCCCGGCGGGGGGCCGGCATGGTCACCCCGGTGGGGAACTGGTGGCTGGGGGTCACATAGCAGACCGCCGCGTCCGACACGGCCAGCGCCGACACCGACAGCCCCCCGTCGTCCACCGGCAGGAAGCGGCAGAGCTGGCCGCTGTTCTCCAGCACCTGGCGGGCCCGGGGGTAGCCCGGGTTCTCCACAGCCGTCGGCCCCGGCAGCAGCGGGGCCAGCAGGCTGAGCAGGTACTCGATGCCCGCGCCCACCACGATCTGCTCGGGCGCGCAGCGCACCCCGCGGTACTCGGCCAGGTAGTCGGCCAGCGCCGCCCGCAGCTCTTCCTCGCCCCGGGGGTCGCCCCGCTCCAGCAGCCCCTCGGAGGAGGCCAGCAGCTCCCGCTGCAGCCGCCCCCATGTCCGGAAGGGGAACAGCCCGGTGTCCACCCCGCCGGTGGACAGGTCGTACCGCACCGGGGGCGCGTCCCCGGGCAGGGGGGGCAGTTTTGGCGCAGGGCCCTGCCCCGTCCGCACAGGGGCAGGGGGCGCGGGGTAGACCTGTACATAAAAGCCGCTGCGGGGCCTGCTTGCCAGATACCCCTCGGCGGCCAGCATCTGATAGGCGCCGTCCACCGTGTTGACCGACACCCCCAGCGCTTCGGCCAGGCTGCGGCGGCCGGGCATCCGGCTGCCGGCGGGCAGCGCGCCGGAGGTGATCTCCCGCGCGATGCTGCTGTACAGCTGCTGATAGAGCGGCTCCGGCGCGTGGGGGTCCAGAGCTGTCGTAAGATGCAGCATGGTTCCATCCTCCTTTGGCAACTGGCCCCGTAAAAAAGTTATCTTCTGGATATTTTCATGGCACCAGTTTTGATTATAATAGGAGCATACCCCCCGCCGGCAGATTTGTCAAGGGGCGGGCGGGAATTTGAATTGTCAGGAGGGGTCCCATCATGTCCACCACCGCCTTGTGGCTGCTGCTGGCCGCAGTGGTCGTCGTTATCCTGTTCGTCAGCGTGCTGTACAAGCGCGCCTTCACCCCCCACGAGCTGGCGCTGACCGGCGTCATGGCGGCGCTGAGCTTTGTGGCGTACCTGTTCTTCCGGGTGCCGTTCTACGGGGGGTCGTCCTTCCACCTGGGCAACACCTTCACCGCCCTCGCCGCCCTTTTGATGGACGGTGTGTCGGGCGGGCTGGCGGGGGCCATCGGCCTGGCCCTGGCCGACATCCTGGCCGGGGACCCCGGCTACGCCGTCACCACCTTTGTGCTCAAGTTCATCATCGGGGTGGTCTGCGGCGCGACGGCCCACAAGCTGTGCAAGCTGGACGGCGCCGGGCCCGCGCAGGGCCGCCGGCTGCCCTACATCGCCCGGGTGGCCGTCTCGGCGGGGTCAGGGCTGCTGGTCAACGTCTTCACCGACCCGCTGCTGGGCTACTTCCGCAACGTATACCTCTTCGGGCAGCCCTACACCGCCGCCCAGGCCCTGGCCGCCGTGGCGGGGGGCGTCACCCTGGTCAACAGCCTGGTCTCCACCGTCTGCGCGGTGCTGCTCTACCTGGCCGTCCGCCCCGCCCTCGACCGTGCCGGGCTGCTGCCCCGCCGCGGGGGCAAACCCGGCCTCCATCAGGCCAAGCGGGCATAACCTTGCCCCTCTCCCCATATAGATAGCAGGGAACCTTGCCATCTTGCCTGGCAGGGCCCCTGCTTTTTTGTTTGGGAGGTGGGACGCATGGCGCTGCTGCAAACGCTGAACGGCCTGCTCTGGGGGCCGGCGGGGGTGGGCCTGCTGGCCGGCGCCGGGCTGTGGCTGACGGTGCGGTGCGGCTTTTTCCCGCTGCGGCGGGCCGGGCTGTGGCTGCGGGCCACCCTGGGGGCCCTGCTGCGGGGCAGCCCCGACCTTGCCCGCGCCGCGCCGGGGGCGGTCAGCCCCTTCGGCAGCCTGTGCACCGCGCTGGGGGCCACCATCGGCACCGGCAGCGTGGCGGGGGTGGCGGCGGCCCTTGTCAGCGGCGGGCCGGGGGCGGTGTTCTGGATGTGGGTGACCGCCCTGCTGGGGATGTCCACCGCCTACGCCGAGAACCTGCTGGCCCTGCGCTGGCGCCGCCGGGTGGGCGGCAGATGGCTGGGCGGCCCGATGTACTACCTCGCCGACGGGCTGGGCTCCCGGCCCGGCTGCCGCCGGCTGGGGCGGGCGCTGGGGGCCCTCTACGCCGCGCTCTGCCTGCTGGCCTCCTTCGGCATCGGCAACCTCAGCCAGAGCAGCGCCATCGCCCTCAGTTTGCAGAGCGCCTTCGGGCTGCCGCCGGCCGCGGTGGGTCTGGCCCTTGCCGCCGCCACCGCCCTGGTGGTCCGCCGGGGCGGGCAGGGTGTGGCCGACGCAGCCGCCCGCCTGGTCCCCCTGATGGCGGCCTTCTACTTGACCGGGACGGCCCTTGTGGCGTTGCTGCACATCGAGGCGGTGCCGGCGGCCTTTGGGGCCATCTTCCGGGGAGCCTTGGGGCTGCGGGCAGCCGGGGGCGGCGCGGTGGGGTACGGCGTCGCGGCGGCGGTGCGCTGGGGCTGCGCCCGGGGCAGCTTTTCCAGCGAGGCGGGGCTGGGCTCGGCGGCCATCGCGGCCGGCTCGGCCGCCACCGGCCAGCCGGTGCAGCAGGGGATGTGGGGCATCTTCCAGGTCTTTGTCTCCACCTTTGCCGTCTGCACCATGACCGCCCTCGCCATCCTGACCGCCGGCCTGGTCGACCTGGACACCGGGCGGATGGTCAGCCCCTCCCCCGCCCCGGCCCTGCCCGGCGAGGCGTTCGCCGCGGCCTTCGGGCCGGCGGGGCCCGCGCTGGCGGCGGGGGCGGTGCTGCTCTTCGCCTGGAGCTCCATCCTGGGCTGGTGCCAGTACGGCGCGGTCTGCTGGGGGTACCTGTTCGGCGCCAAGACGGCCTGGGCCTACCGGCTGGCCTTTCTGGCCCTGCTGCCGGCGGGGGCTGTGGCCGGCTTTTCGGCGGCGTGGGGGGTGTCCGACCTGTTCAACGGGCTGATGATGCTGCCCAACCTCGTCGGGCTGCTGGCCCTCTCCGG
>DWXX01000103.1 GCA_019118985.1 Candidatus Faecalibacterium faecipullorum | reverse complement strand
GAATGAGTATCATCCGACACAGATGCTCGCCGATATGCTGACCATCCGGGAGGGCCGAGGCCGCCCGCAAGAGCGACTTTGAGCGCACCGAGATCAACAAGGAAAAGACCGGCGTCCGGCTGGACGGCGTCATGGGCGTCAACCCGGTCAACGAACAGCAGATCCCCATCTTCATCTCGGACTACGTCCTGGCCACCTACGGCACCGGCGCCATCATGGCGGTGCCCGCCCACGACAGCCGCGACTGGGAGTTCGCCAAAAAGTTCGGCCTGCCCATCGTCGAGGTGGTCAAGGGCAAGGCACCCTCTGACCTGGAGAAGGAAGCCTTCACCGACGTGGCCACCGGCACTTTGGTCAACTCCGGCTTTTTGGACGGCCTGTCGGTCCGCGACGCGCAGGACAAGATGGTCGCCTGGCTGGAACAGACCGGCAAGGGCCATAAGAAGGTCAACTACAAGCTGCGGGACTGGGTGTTCAGCCGGCAGCGCTACTGGGGCGAGCCCATCCCGATGGTCAAGTGCGAGAAGTGCGGCTGGCAGCCCCTGCCCGAGAGCAGCCTGCCCCTGACGTTGCCCGACATCGTCGACTTTGAGCCCGGCCCCGACGGCGAGAGCCCCCTGGCCCGCCACACCGACTGGGTCAAGACCACCTGCCCGTGCTGCGGCGGCCCCGCCGTGCGGGAGACCGACACCATGCCGCAGTGGGCCGGCTCGTCCTGGTATTTCCTGCGGTACATGGACCCCCACAACAGCGAGGCGCTGGCCTCCAAAGAGGCGCTGGACTACTGGTCGCCGGTGGACTGGTACAACGGCGGCATGGAGCACACCACCCTGCATCTGCTGTACAGCCGGTTCTGGCACAAGTTCCTGTATGACATCGGGGTGGTGCCCACCGCCGAGCCCTACCAGAAGCGGACCAGCCACGGCATGATCCTGGGGCTCAACCCCCACAACTTCGCCAACCTGCCCGCCGACGAGCAGAAGAAGCTGCTGGAAGAGTACGGCAGCCAGAAGGCCGCCGAGAAGGCCCTGGAGGAAAAGTACGGCGAGATGGCCCGCCACCCGGTGGTCAAGATGTCCAAGAGCCTGGGCAACGTGGTCAACCCCGACGACGTGGTGGCCGCCTACGGCGCGGACACCATGCGCCTGTACGAGATGTTCATGGGCGACTTCGAGCAGGCTGCCCCCTGGCAGACCTCGGCCATCGCCGGGTGCAACCGCTTCCTCGACCGGGTGTGGGGCCTGTCCGAGAAGCTGGTGGAGGGCGAGGGCTACCGCCCCGCCGTCGAGACGCTGATGCACCAGACCATCAAGAAGGTGGGCGCCGACATCGAGGCCCTCAAGATGAACACCGCCATCGCCCAGCTGATGACCCTGGTCAACGCCTTGTACGACAACGGCGGCGCCACCCGCGCCGAGTTCGAGACCCTGGTGCAGCTGCTCAACCCCTTTGCCCCCCACATGACCGAGGAACTGTGGGAGAAGCTGGGCCACGCCCACGACCAGCAGCTGGCCTACTACCCCTGGCCCTGCTATGACGAGGCCAAGTGCGTCGAGGCCACCGTCGAGATCGCGGTGCAGGTCAACGGCAAGGTCCGCGCCCGGCTGAAGGTCGCGGCGGACATCACCGCACCCGACGCCATCGCCGCCGCCAAGGCGGAGCCCGCCGTCGCCGAGGCCATCGCGGGCAAGACCGTCGTCAAGGAGATCTACGTCAAGGGACGCCTGGTCAACCTGGCTGTGAAGGGCTGACAGACCGGCTGCGGCCGGCCAGCCTTCACGAATTGTTCAGAAAGTGAGACGGAAAATCTTTGCAAAACAGTTGACGGGAAGGCGAAAATGCGCTATACTGTCTCTGTTAGTTACCAAGTAACAACGAAATTCCCGCCTCACGGTCCAAGGGAGGGATAAGATGTCGGAAATTCGTGTGAAAGAGGGCGAGTCGCTGGAAAGCGCACTGCGTCGCTTTAAGCGGAGCACTGCCCGCAGCGGCGTGCTCGCAGAGGTTCGTAAGCGCGAGGCTTACGAGAAGCCTTCTGTCAAGCGCAAGAAGAAGTCGGAAGCGGCCCGCAAGCGCAAGTACAAGTAAGCAAGCCTTGCCCACGGTCCTGTAAGACCGCTGCGTTGCTAACGCCGATGTGGGAGAACCCTGTGCGGGTTCTCCCATTTTTGTTGACCTGAACCGCCCGCCCCCGTCTGTATATAGGAGCCGCCCATGCTGATCACCCCGGAATATGTCTTCAAGGATGTAACCCACATCACCCCCGCCTTTCTGGCTGAGCGGGGGGTGCGGGCCCTTGTGCTGGATATTGACAACACCCTCACCGGCGACGGCAGCCAGGAGCTGCCCGCCGATGTGGCCGCCTGGCTGGGTAAGATGCGCGCCGCCGGCGTCCGGATGACCATCGTCTCCAACGGCACCCCGCGGCGGGTGGCCCCCTTCGCGCAGAAACTGGGGCTCGGCTACGTCTGCTGGGCGGCCAAGCCCCTGCCCTTCGGCCTCGCGGTGGCGCGGCGGCGGCTGGGGGTCAGGCGCCGGCAGATGGCCATGGTGGGGGACCAGCTCTACGCCGACCGTATGGCGGCTGCGCTCTACGGCATACCGGCGCTGATGGTGGTGCCCCGCGGCCCCGACCGGGGCGCGCAGGTCAAGCTCAAGCGCAGGTGGGAGCGCCGCCACTGGCAGGCTTACTATGACCGGGGAGGGCGGCTGCTGTGAACCGGGACGCGCAGGACACCGGGGCCATCCGCTTCGGCCCGGCCGGCATCAGCGACAGCTTTGCCGGGCAGGGGTACAAGACCAGCCTCGACATCCCGGCCTATACGGCGGGGATGGGCCTCGACGCCTTTGAATACCAGTGCGGGCACGGCGTCCGCCTGGCCGAGACCAAAGCCCGCAAAATGGCCGCCCTCGCGGCTGAAAAAGGGGTGGTGTTCAGCGTACACGCCCCCTACTACATCAGCATGGCCAGCCCCGACGAGGAAAAGCGGCTGGGCAGCATCCGCTATCTGCTGCAAAGCTGCGCGGTCTGCCGGGCGCTGGGGGGCCGGCGGGTGGTCTTTCACCCGGGCAGCTGCGGCAAGATGAGCCGCGCCGACGCCCTGGCGCGGGCCTCCGATACCCTCCGGCGTGCGCTGGAGGCGCTGGACCGCGCCGGCTACGCCGACATGACCCTCTGCCCCGAGACCATGGGCAAGCTGGGGCAGCTGGGGGACCTGGACGAGGTGCTGGCCCTCTGCGGCCTCGACGCGCGGCTGGTGCCCTGCATCGACTTCGGGCATCTGAACGCCCGCAGCCTCGGGGGCATCGCCGGCAAGGCCGATTACGCCGCCATCCTCGACCGGATGGGGGAGGCGCTGGGGGACGAGCGGGCGCGGCGGTTCCACATCCACTTCTCCCGCATCGAATATTCAAACGGCGGAGAGAAGAAGCACTGGACCTTCGCCGACACCCGGTTCGGCCCCGAGCCCGCCCCGCTGATGGAGCTGCTGGCCGAGAGAAACCTCGCCCCGGTGGTCATCTGCGAGAGCGCCGGCACCCAGGCCGAGGACGCCTGCGCGATGCGCCGGATGTACGCAGACGCCCCGCGGCAGGGGCGCTAGCGCCCCTTTTTGCCCCTTTTTTGCCGAAACCCCTTGCCAAACAATGCGGCTTTGGGTACAATATTCTCAGATATGCGTGAGCATGAGACACTAAACTGATGGAGGAATTTCCTTATGATTTCTGCAGGTGAATTTCGCAATGGCGTGACCTTCGAGCAGGACGGCCAGGTGCTTCAGGTCGTCGAGTTCCAGCACGTCAAGCCCGGCAAGGGCGCGGCCTTTGTCCGCACCAAGACCAAGAACGTCATCACCGGCGCCGTCATCGAGACCAGCTATAACCCCACCGCCAAGTTCCCCCAGGCGTTCATCGAGCGCCGCGAGGTGACCTACAGCTACCAGGACGGCGACCTGTACCACTTCATGGACAACGAGACCTACGACGACATCCCGGTCAACGCCAGCGATGTGCCCGATAACTTCAAGTTCTGCAAGGAGAACGAGGTCTGCAAGCTGCTGAGCTACAAGGGCAAGGTGTTCAGCGTCGAGATCCCCAACTTCATCGAGCTGACCGTCACCGAGACCGAGCCGGGCAT
>DWXX01000102.1 GCA_019118985.1 Candidatus Faecalibacterium faecipullorum | reverse complement strand
AATACTGTTTCTTCTGAGAGTTGTAGCTCTTCAGCAGGGCGGGAGCAGTGCTCTTGGTAGCCAGGACATCGCGGCCTTTGCGTACAAGCTGGTTAAAAGTAGGCATTGTGTTTCTCCTTTCCTATAGTTTTCTGCGGCGCGGGCGGTGGGCCCGGTCTTTATGCCGCACTTCGCCCTAAAGCGAAGCGCAACAATGTTATTGTACACAGGAATCCCCGTGATGTCAACAGTTTTTCCAGAAAAATTTTGATTTATACCGCAAATTTACCTCACCTGCAACTTTCGCCCGATGCAACAAAAACCCCGCCCGCAAAATGGGTGCGGGCGGGGCCTTGCATCTGTTTGCCCCAAAGGGGGCGGGGCGGGTTACTGGTTGGCTGCCTGGGCGGCTTCGGCCTCGGCGTTCAGCTCCTCGGCCAGGGCCTCCTCGCGGTGGATCAGCTCCTCGCGCACCTCGGGCAGGCCGGTGCCGGCGGGGATCAGCTTGCCGATGATGACGTTCTCCTTCAGGCCGGTCAGCTTATCCTCCTTGCCCTTGATGGCGGCTTCGGTCAGTACGCGGGTGGTCTCCTGGAAGGAGGCGGCGGACAGGAAGCTCTCGGTGGCAAGGGCGGCCTTGGTGATGCCCAGCAGCACCTGCTGGTACTCGACCAGGCGGACGCCCTCCTCCCCTGCGTCGATCCGGGCCTGCAGCTCCTGGTTGACCGCCTCGACGTCCAGGCGGTTGGCCAGCGCGCCGCCGATCAGGTCGGACGAGCCGGCGTCGGTCACCCGCACCTTGCGGCACATCTGGCGGATGATGACCTCGATGTGCTTGTCGTTGATCTCAACGCCCTGCAGGCGGTAGACCTTCTGCACCTCGCTGATCAGGTAGTTCTGGACGGCGTCCAGGCCCTTGACCGCCAGGATGTCCTGCGGGTAGAGCACGCCCTCGCGGGTGATGATGTCGCCCTTCTCGACCCGGTCGCCGGGCATGACCCGCGCGTGCTGGGTGAAGGGGATGGAATAGCTCTTGACCACATCGGCGCCGTTGTCGTCCTTGCCGCTGACCTTGATGACCACGTTCTTCTTGGTGTCGTCCTGGGAGACGACGCCCGAGATCTCGCTCATGATGGCCATGCTCTTGGGGCGGCGGCTCTCGAACAGCTCTTCGACGCGGGGCAGACCCTGGGTGATGTCCTCCGCCGAGGCAATGCCGCCGGTGTGGAAGGTACGCATGGTCAGCTGGGTGCCCGGCTCGCCGATGGACTGGGCCGCGATGATGCCGACCGACTCGCCCAGCTGGACCGGCTCGCCGGTGGCCATGTTGGAGCCGTAGCACCGTGCGCAGACGCCGGTCTTGGCGCGGCAGGTCAGCAGGCTGCGGATCTTCAGGTGGGTGATGCCGGCGGCCTCGATCTTCTCGGCGTCGTACATATCCATCATCTTGCCCTCGGGCACGATCACCTCGCCGGTGGCCGGGTCGGTGACGTCGCCCACCGCGTAGCGGCCGATCAGACGCTCGCGGAAGGACTCGATCTTCTCCTTGCCCTCGTGGATCTCAGAGACCTCCAGCCCGTCGGTGGTGCCGCAGTCCAGCTCGCGGATGATGACGTCCTGCGAGACGTCCACCATGCGGCGGGTCAGGTAGCCCGAGTCGGCGGTGCGCAGGGCGGTGTCGGCCAGGCCCTTGCGGGCGCCGCGGGCCGAGACGAAGTATTCCAGAATGTTCAGACCCTCGCGGTAGTTGGCCCGGATGGGCATCTCGATGGTCTGGCCGGCGGTGTTGGCCAGCAGGCCGCGCATGCCGGCCAGCTGCTTGATCTGGTTCATCGAGCCGCGGGCGCCCGAGTCGGCCATCATATAGATCTCGTTGTCCTTGGGCAGGTTGTCGGACAGCGCCTTGGACACCTTGTCGGTGGTGGCCTGCCAGATGTCGATGGTCTTTTTGTAGCGCTCCTCCTCCGAGATGAGGCCGCGGTTGAACAGCTTGCCCACCTTGGAGACCTGCTGGTCGGCTTCCTCCAGCAGCTCGGCCTTCTGGGGCGGGATGACCGCGTCGCAGACGGCCACCGAGATGGCCGACAGGGTCGAGTACTTGTAACCCTGGGCCTTGATGGCGTCCAGCATCTTGGCGCAGGCGCGGGTGCCGTTGCGGGTCAGGCAGCGGGAGATGATGTCGGGCAGGGTCTTTTTGGTGACCCGGAAGCTGATCTCATACTCCAGCCAGTGGTCGGGGTCGTTGCGGTCGACGTAGCCCAGGTTCTGGGGCACGGGGGTGTTGAAGATGATGCTGCCCACCGTGGTGTCCACCAGGCCGCTGTGCTCGGCGCCGTCGCCGGTCACCAGGGTGCGGCGCACCTTGATGGGGGCGTGCAGGGTGACGATGTGCTCGGCGTAGGCCATCAGGGCCTCGTCCTCGTCGCGGAACACCTTGCCGGCGCCGGTCTCGTTCTCCCGCACGGTGGTCAGGTAGTAGCTGCCCAGGATCATGTCCTGGGTGGGGACGGTGACGGGCGCGCCGTCCGAGGGCTTGAGCAGGTTGCCCGAAGCGAGCATCAGCATCTTGGCCTCGCGGCAGGCGTCGTCGCCCAAAGGCAGGTGGACGGCCATCTGGTCGCCGTCAAAGTCGGCGTTGAAGGCGGTGCAGCTCAGCGGGTGCAGCTTGATGGCGCGGCCCTCCACCAGCACCGGGTTGAAGGCCTGGATGCCCAGGCGGTGCAGGGTGGGCGCGCGGTTGAGCAGCACCGGGTGGCCCTTGATGACCGTCTCCAGGCTGTCCCAGACCTCGGGGCGGGCCCGCTCGACCATCTTGCGGGCCGACTTGATGTTGTTGGCCACCCCCTTCTCCACCAGGTCCTTCATGACGAAGGGCTTGAACAGCTCGAGGGCCATCTCCTTGGGCAGGCCGCACTGGTCCATCCGCAGCTCGGGGCCGACCACGATGACCGAACGGCCGGAGTAGTCGACACGCTTGCCCAGCAGGTTCTGGCGGAAGCGGCCCTGCTTGCCCTTGAGCATGTCGGACAGGCTCTTGAGGGCGCGGTTGTTGGGGCCGGTGACCGGGCGGCCGCGGCGGCCGTTGTCGATCAGGCTGTCCACAGCCTCCTGCAGCATCCGCTTTTCATTGCGGACGATGATGTCGGGGGCGCCCAGCTCCAGCAGGCGCTTTAAGCGGTTGTTCCGGTTGATAACCCGGCGGTACAGGTCGTTTAAGTCGCTGGTAGCAAAGCGGCCGCCGTCCAGCGGGACCATGGGACGGATGTCAGGGGGGCACACGGGTACCGCGTCCAGAATCATCCACTCGGGGCGGTTGCCGGAGATGCGGAAGGCCTCCACCACCTCCAGGCGCTTGAGGATGCGGACACGCTTCTGGCCCGAGGCGGTCTCCAGCTCCTCCTTCAGCTCCTCGCTGGTCTTTTCCACGTCGATTTCTTCCAGCAGCTTCTTAATGGCCTCGGCGCCCATGCCCGCCTCGAAATCGTCCTCGTACTTCTCCTTCAAATCCCGGTATTCCTTCTCGGTGAGGGTCTGCATCTTAGAGAGCTCCCGCACGTTGCCGGGGTTGGTGACGATGTACATGGAGAAGTACAGCACCCGCTCCAGCACACGGGGGGACAAATCCAAAATCAGGCCCATCCGGGAGGGGATGCCCTTAAAATACCAGATGTGGGACACGGGGGCGGCCAGCTCGATGTGGCCCATGCGCTCGCGGCGCACCTTGGCCTTGGTCACCTCCACGCCGCAGCGGTCGCAGATCTTGCCCTTGTAGCGGATGCGCTTGTACTTGCCGCAGTGGCACTCCCAGTCCTTGGTGGGCCCGAAGATGCGCTCGCAGAACAGGCCGTCCCGCTCGGGCTTCAGGGTGCG
>DWXX01000101.1 GCA_019118985.1 Candidatus Faecalibacterium faecipullorum | reverse complement strand
CTTTGCCGCCACGTTCAATTCCGCGCCGATTCGCTCTTTTTCGGCGGTTATGCGGGTCAGATCGTCGATATACAGGTTCAAATCCACCTGCAGCGCCGCCGTTGTCAGAATGGAAGAAAGCATGTACTGCCGCAGTCTGGCTTCCAGCGTGGCCATTGGCGTCTCGACCGTAACGATGGCCAATACCGAGCCACCTCAGCGGCATTGTAAGCCTGCTCATTGTACTGGTCCTGAATGGAATCCCTGTACTGGTAATAGCCAATCACCGAATTGGAACCGCAGACCAGCACGCTCAGCAGCACGAACCCAAATAGAAATCAGAGCTCCAGTTTGGACAATTTCCTTTTCATGTCAAAACCTTTCACACATTTTCACTGTCAGCTTCACAGCCGCCGATCAGCTCCGCTGTCTGGATCTGGCTCAGGAACAAATGCGGCTTGGTGTGGGCGGTGCCCCGGTCGTCTTTGGTCAGAAAACGGCCGATCCATCCCTTTTTCACCAGAAAGACGCGCGGCGGGTTCAGCAGCCCCAACCGGCGGACATCCTCATAGTCCGGAGAGAGGGCCCCGAGGACGACGTCAAACCGGCCCTCCAGTTCTTCTTTGGAGGCAAGGCGCTCATCGCACGGCTCCTCCGTCTCTGCAAACAGACAGTAGCGGCAGGGATACTGGGTACTGTCGATCCCCATGGAACAGTCCAGCACCCGCAGCTTTTCCTCCGCAGCCCATTGCGCTACCGCAGCCCGCGCGGTCGCATCGTCCACCTTTTCACCCGCCACATTGAGCAGATAGCCCCGGCGGCCCATCAGATGAAAGACCGGCGCCTGACCATGGAAGCCGATGATCTCCAGCAGATCCTGGGTGCGGTAGCGGTAAAGCCCCGAGAACGTGGTCAAAACCAGCTCATAGATCTTCCCGATCTCCAGTTCCTGCTCCTGAACGATCCGCCCTGTTCCATCGACAAACTCATAGAACGCATCTCGAGGCAGCAGGGTGAAATCTTCGCTTTCCAGCGCAGTGGGAATGCCGGGCAGGCACTCAGACAAGCCATAGGAATAATATTCCAGCGGCAGGCCGCCGGTGTAGCGGCGCAGTGCGGCGATCTGCAAAGCAAACACTTTGCTGCCATTGCCCACCACCACCCGCAGATCAGGCCAGAGGCGGCGGGCAATCGGGGTCTCAAATCCATCTGCCAGAATCTGTTCCAGCTCGTCCATGCGCCGGTCGGACGCCCGATGGCGCAGCAGCCGCTCCTGCACCCACGGCTCTATGGGCACCGAAAATGTTCCGGTGCGCAGATCATGGAGCAGCATCCGCCAGTTTTCCTCCAGATAGCTGAACAGGATCAGCACATCGTACAGGAAGATGGACTGGATGCTGACCAGGTCAGCGCAGCCCAAAGCCAGCCACAGCTTGACGTAGGCCACATGATCGATGTGCTCGCAGAACATCAGGTCTTCGCCGCCCAGATAGGTGCTCACATCCAGGAAGCCCGCCTCCCGCAGATAGCGGTAATAAGCAGATGACATCAGCATCCTGCCATTCACCGCCGGGCGGAAGATGCTGGTATGCAGATGCAGCCCCTGCCTGCCTCCCACCAGGTAGTAGATCATGTCGTGAAGGTAGGGCCCATACCGCTCAAGAGACGTATGGGAGATGGGGATTTCTTTTTGCTGACCCGTTGTGCCGGATGTGGTCAGGATGCAGCAAATAGGTTCTGAGGTAAAACGCTGCGGATTTTTTGCCAGGTCACGGTAAGTATCATATTCCGTAAGGGGCACTGCGGCCCGGTATGCCTGCGCTGAATCCATCTGCCCAAATCCATAGGCTTTGCCATACTCGGTATCCTTGTTTTTGCGCAGGATCTCCATCAGGTTTTCCTCATTGACCGCCCAGGCGCGCTGGCAGTCATCAAACAGTCTGCGGATCTGAGGATTGTTTTTTTCCCGCTCCATCCGTCGTTCCGTCCTTTCCATTTTATGTTTTATCGTATAGCAGGTTCATTATAATAAGACCTTCTCGCAGCTGTCAACCGCCGCAGCTTCGGCAGCGGCCGCACCAACGGGACAGTTTGCCTTGCGTTCAGGGCCGGATATACAGGACATACCTTGCATTTCTGCGCTTTTTTCGCTGTCCGTAAACAGGAACGCCGGCATCGGTCTGCACGCGGGTTTACACAAAGTTTTTCCAGCCCTCGTCCTCATGAACAAGTTTCACGAAACAATTCGAAACTTCCTCTTGCCACCGCGCGGCGGTGCGCTTATAATAGAGCCATCAGACCGGCTTGTGCGCTTTTACAGAAAGGATGTTGCCTATGGACAAGCTCTACCAGATCCCCTGCCGCCCCCGCTGCAACCCGGGCGCGGTGGTGCAGGGGGAGCACTACCGCTTTACCGTCCTGACGCCCCGGCTCTTCCGGCTGGAATACAGCCCCGAAGGCCGCTTTGAGGACCGGCCCACCCAGACCGTCCTCAACCGGGACTTCCCGGTGCCGGCGTTCCAGGTGTTTGAGACCGACGCCTCCCTCAAGATCGTCACCGAAGGGGTGGAGCTGCTGTACGATAAGCAGCCCTTCTCGCCCAGCGGGCTGTCCCTGACCGCCAAGAGCCGGGGCTGCAGCCACAACGGCGTGTGGCACTACGGCGAGCCCATCCCCGACCTGCGCGGCACCGCCCGCACCCTCGACAATGCCAACGGCGCGACCGAGCTTGAACACGGCCTGATCTCCCGCGCGGGGTACGCGGTGGTGGACGACAGCCGCTCCCTCCTCATCCGGGAGGACGGCTGGGTCGAGCCGCGGCAGGGGGACGGGGTGGACCTGTACTTCTTCGGCTACGGCCACGACTATCAGGACTGCCTGCGGGACTTCTACCGCCTGACCGGCCCTGCCCCCATGCTGCCCCGCTACGCCCTGGGCAACTGGTGGAGCCGCTTCCACCGCTACGACGAGGCCGAGTACAAGGCCCTCATCCGGCGCTTTGCCGCCGAGGACATCCCCTTCTCGGTGGCGGTCATCGACATGGACTGGCACCTGGTGGACGTCGACCCCAAGTACGGCAGCGGCTGGACCGGCTATACCTGGAACCGCGACCTCTTCCCCGACCCGGCTGAATTTCTCGCCTGGCTGCATGAACAGGGGCTGCGGGTGACCTTGAACGTCCACCCCGCCGACGGCGTCCGCGCCTTTGAGGACGCCTACCGCCCCATGGCCGAAGCCCTCGGCAAGGACTGGCAGCAGGAAGAACCGGTGGACTTCGACATCGCCGACCCCCGCTTCCTCGACGCCTACTTCCGCTATCTCCACCACCCCAACGAGGAGATGGGGGTGGACTTCTGGTGGGTGGACTGGCAGCAGGGCACCCGGACCCGCATCCCCGGGCTCGACCCGCTGTGGATGCTCAACCACTACCATTACCTGGACAGCGCCCGGGACGGGCGGCGGGGGCTGACCTTCTCCCGCTACGCCGGCATCGGCAGCCACCGCTACCCGGTGGGCTTCTCGGGGGACACCATCGTCACCTGGGCGTCGCTGGACTTCCAGCCCTACTTCACCGCCAACGCCTCCAACGCCGGCTACGGCTGGTGGAGCCACGACATCGGCGGCCATATGCTGGGCGCAAAGGACGACGAGCTGACCACCCGGTGGGTGCAGTTCGGGGTGTTCTCTCCCATCATGCGGCTGCACAGCTCGAGCAGCCGGTTCTTCAGCAAGGAGCCCTGGAACTTCGGCCCCCTGGCCGAGTCGGTGATGAAGCGCTACCTGCGGCTGCGCCACGCGCTGATCCCCTACCTGTACACCATGAACGAGCAAGCCAGCCGGCTGGGGCAGCCCCTGGTCCGGCCCCTCTACTACCTCGAGCCCGAGCAGCCCGAAGCCTACGAAGCGCCCAACGAATACTACTTCGGCACCGAGCTGCTGGTCTGCCCCATCACCAAGCCGATGGACAAGGCCGCCGGGGCGGCGCCCTTTGCGGCCTGGCTGCCGGCGGGCAGGTGGTACGACCTGTTCAGCGGCTTTGCCTACGACGGCGGCCGCCGGCTGACCCTCTACCGCGGGCTGGAGGAGATTCCGGTGCTGGCCAAAGCGGGGGCCATCCTGCCCATGGCCGAGCTTGAACCGGGCAGCAACGACATCGGCAACCCCGCCGCTTTGCGCGTCAAGGTCTTTGCCGGGGCGGACGGCGCCTTCGACCTCTACGAGGACGACGGCGTCAGCGCCGACGCCCCCGCCGCCGTCACCGCCCTCCGCTGGGACTGGGAGAAGGGGCGCTTTGCCATCGCGCCGGCGGCAGGGGACGCATCCTCCCTGCCGGCGCGGCGGACCTTCACCCTGGAGTTTTACGGGGTGGGCCCCGGCGCGCCCCGCCTGACCTGCAACGGACAGCCGGTGGACGCCGCCTGCAGCTACAACGCGGCCCGCCGCATCCTGACGGTATCCGCCCCCGCCGTCGACCCCGCCCGCGACCGCCTGGAAGCGGACTTCGGCGGCAAGCCCGCTCTCTGCCCCAACGATGTGGAAGGGGAACTGTTCCGCCGCCTCTACCGCGCCGAGATCGAGTACGCCTGCAAGGAGCGCATCTTCGGCGCCCTGCTCGACGGCGCCGGGCCCCTCGAACTGCTCGGCCTGCTGCCGACCCTCGCGCTGCCCCCCGCCGTCCGCGGCGCCCTCGACGAGGTGCTGCTGGCCGAGACGAGGTAAAGGGGAGGCTGCCCATCCCAACAACCACAAAAACCAGCCGGAAGGGCGGGGCTTTGCCCGCAGCCTTCCGGCTGGTTTTTTGTGTGCGGAGGGGGGTGTTTATTCGGCGGGGCGCAGGCGCCAGATGTCGGCGTCGTACTGGGCGATGGTGCGGTCGGAGGAGAAGTAGCCCGACTTTGCGATGTTCACCAGCATCTTTTTGGCCCAGGCGGCGCGGTCCTCGTAGGCGGCGAGGGCGCGCTCCTTGGCGGCGATGTAGCTCTCGACGTCCAGCAGGGCCATGAACCAGTCCTTGTACTTCATGTCGTTCCACAGCGGCCAGAGCATGGACGCGTCCCCGATGGCCAGCATCTGCGGGGTGAGCAGGAAGTCCACCAGATACTCGACGCCGGGGCGGTGGTAGTGGTCGAGGGGGCGGTAGGCGTTTTGGGCGTAGAGGCTGATCACCTCGTCGCTGGATGCGCCGAAGGTGAAGATGTTGTCCGGGCCGACCAGACCGGCGATCTCGACGTTGGCGCCATCCATGGTGCCGAGGGTCACCGCGCCGTTGGCCATAAACTTCATGTTGCTGGTGCCGCTGGCCTCCTTGGAGGCGAGGGAGATCTGCTCCGAGATGTCGCAGGCGGGGATGAGGGCCTCGGCCCAGCTGACGTTGTAGTTTTCCACCATCACCACGTGCAGCCAGGGGCGGACGTCCGGGTCGGACTCGGTCAGCTGCTGCAGGCAGAGGATGAGGTGGATGATGTTCTTGGCCATGGTGTAGGCGGGGGCGGCCTTGGCCCCGAACACCACCGTGATGGGCCGCGGCGGGCGGTGTCCGCCCTTGATCTGGCAGTACTTGTAGATGACCCACAAAGCGTTCATCTGCTGGCGCTTATACTCGTGCAGGCGCTTGACCTGGATGTCGAAGATGGAGGTTTCGTCCACCTCCACCCCCTGCCGGCTGCGCAGCAAGGCGGCCAGGCGGCGCTTGTTCTGCTGCTTGACTTCCAGCAGGCTGGCAAGGCTGTCCGGGTCGTCGGCGAAGGGCAGCAGCTTTTCCAGCCCGGCAGCGTCGCGCTTCCAGTCCGGCCCGATCCGCGCGGTGATCCAGTCCGAGAGGGCGGGGTCGCAGGCTTCCAGCCAGCGGCGGAAGGTGACGCCGTTGGTCTTGTTGTTGAACTTTGCGGGGTAGAGGTCGTAGAAGGGCTTGAGCTCGCTGTTTTTCAGGATCTCGGTGTGGAGGGCCGCCACCCCGTTGACCGAATGGCCGTAGTGGATGTCCATGTGGGCCATGTGGACCCGGCCCTCGCCGTCCAGGATGGCCACCCGACTGTCGGCGCTGCGCTGCCGGGCCCGCTGGTCCAGCTGCCGGATGATGGGCACCAGCTGGGGGGCCACCGTCTCGATGTAGCTGAGGGGCCACTTTTCCAGCGCCTCGGCCAGGATGGTGTGGTTGGTGTAGGCGCAGGTCCGCTCGACCTGCGCGACGGCGTCGTCCATGCTCATGCCGCCGGCGGTCAGCAGGCGGATCAGTTCGGGGATGACCATCGAGGGGTGGGTGTCGTTGATCTGGATGGCGACATGCTCGCTGAGGGTGTCGGGTGTATAGCCGCGCTGCGCCAGCTCGTCCAGGATCAGCTGCGCGCCGGCCGACACCATGAAGTACTGCTGATAGACCCGCAGCAGCTGCCCGTCGTAGTCGCTGTCGTCGGGGTAGAGGAAGGAGGTCAGGCAGTGGGGGATGTCCCGCTTGTCAAAGTCGATGCCGTGGGCGGGGGGCTGCGCCGGGTCGGCCACGTCGAACAGGTGCAGCCGGTTGGCGATGCCGCTGCGGGCCCCCGGCACCGCGATGTCGTACAGCACCGCGTCCAGCGAAAAGCCGCCGAAGGGGACGGCGTACCGCCTGCCGGTGGCGATCAGCCAGCTGTCGGGGCCAAGCCACGGGTCGGGCTGCTCGCACTGACGGCGGTCGGCCAGCTTCTGCCGGAACAGCCCGTAGTGGTAGTTGAGCCCCACGCCGTCCCCCGGCAGGCCCAGCGCCGCGATGGAATCGAGGAAGCAGGCGGCCAGCCGGCCCAGCCCGCCGTTGCCCAATGAGGGCTCGGGCTCGTACTCTTCCAGGGCGGCGAGGGAGCGGCCCATCCCGTCCAGCAGCGCCCGCACCTGGTCGAACAGGCCCAGAGCCAGCAGGTTGTTGCTGAGCAGCTTGCCCATCAAGAACTCGGCCGAGAAGTAGTAGAGCTTCCGCTCCCCTTGGGGGGCGGGGCGGCCTTCGGCCAGCTGCCGGGTCAGCGCCTGCAAGGCGTGGTAGAGCTGCGCGTCGGTGCAGGCGTCGGGCGCGCAGTCAAAGGCTTTGGCCGTGACGGCGGCCAGCTGCTGTTTCAGTTCTGCGATTTCCATGGAGTATTCCTCCTTTGTCTCGGTGTGGTGTTCTGCCCTCAGAGGCTGCGCAGCCAGAGCTGCGCCTCCCACGGGCGGAGGACGCCGTCTTGCGGCGCGCCCTGGGTGGCCAGCAGCGGTGCGCCGGCAAAGCCCGCCGGCCGCCGGAAGGCCGCCGCCTCGCCGCTGAGGTTGACGGCTGCCAGCAGCTCCTGCCCGGCGCCCCGGCGCAGGTAGGCAAAGACCTGCCCGTCCTCGGGGCACAGCAGGGTAAAGTCCCCCTCGGCAAAGACGGGGTGGGCCTTGCGCAGGGCGATCAGCTTCTGATAGGTGTAAAAGACCGAGTCGGGGTCGGCCAGGGCGGCCGCGGCGTTGATCTCGGTGTGGTTGGGGTTGACCTTCATCCAGGGTGCGCCGGTGGTAAAGCCGGCCTCGGGCCCGGCCGTCCACTGCATGGGGGTGCGGGCGTTGTCCCGCATCATCCGGTGGATGGCGGCGAGGGCGTCGGCCTCCGGCATCCCCTTGGCCACCATGTCGTGGTAGGCGTTGATGCTCTCGAGGTCGCGCAGGTCCTCCAGCGGGTAGGGGGCGTTGGTCATACCCAGCTCCTCCCCCTGGTAGATGTAGGGGGTGCCCTGCAGCCCGTGCAGCGCCACCGCCAGGGCTTTGGCCGAGTCGGCCCGGCGGGCCCCGTCGTCCCCCCAGCGGCTGACGATGCGGGGCAGGTCGTGGTTATCCCAGAACAGGCTGTTCCACCCGCAGCCGTGCAGCCCCTGCTGCCAGCGGGCGATGCTGGCTTTCAGCTGCGGCAGGGTCATGGCTTTGGGGACCCATTTGTCCGGCTCGTGGTCGAGGCACATCTGCTCGAACTGAAAGACCATGCTGAACACGCTGCCGTCCGGCGCGCTGTAGAGCTTGGCGCGGGGGATGTCCGCCCCCCACGCCTCGCCCACCGTGACCAAGTTCCTGCCGCCCCAGGTGGCGCGGTTGAGCTCGCGCAGGTAGTCCATCAGCCGGGGGCCGTTGGCAGTGATCTTCCGGTCGGGGTCTTTGGCCACCTGATCGATGACGTCCAGGCGGAAGCCGGCCACCCCCTCGTCGATCCAGGCGCGGATCATGGCGTACAGTTCCTGCCGGACGGCGGGGTTATCCCAGTTGAGGTCGGGCTGCTGCGGCGCGAACTGATGGAAGTAGTACTGCCCCAGCGCCGGGACGTAGGTCCAGGCCGGCCCGCCGAAGCACGCCCGCATATCGTTGGGCAGCTCGCCGGGCGCGCCGTCCCGCCAGATGTAATAGTCGTGGTAGGGGTTATCCCGGCTCTGGCAGGCCTGCAAAAACCAGCTGTGCCGGTCGCTGGTGTGGTTGAGCACCAGGTCCAGCAGGATGCCGATCCCCCGCCCCTTTGCCTCCCGGATGAGGGCGCGCATATCCTCCATGGTGCCGAACATCGGGTCGATGGCCCGGTAGTCCGACACGTCGTAGCCGTTGTCCACCTGGGGGGAGGCCAGCACCGGCGACAGCCACAGCGCGTCCACCCCCAGCTTTTCGAGGTAGTCCAGCCGGCTGATGATGCCGGGCAGGTCGCCGATGCCGTCCCCATTGGAATCCTGGAAGCTCTTGGGGTAAATCTGGTAGATGACGGCTTCCTTCCACCAGTCCTGTTTGCTGAAATCCTTCATAAGACTACACCTCCTGATCAGCAGATCGTGTCAGATCCGGCGGATGAGCACCCCGCCGGGGGCAAGCAGGCCGTCCGCCCAGCCGAGGGCCAGCAGCGCCTCGCCGCCGGCGCCGAGGGGCTCGGGGGAGCGCCCGGCGTTGAGGCAGACTTCCAGCCGGCCGTCCGGCCCGCCGCGGCGGTAGCGCACCAGCCGGCGCGGCCCGGGGAGAAATTCGATCTCGCACCCCTGCAAAGCGCTCTCCTGCCGCCGCAGGGCGATCAGGGTGCAGAGGGCGGCGGCGGGGCCCTGCGCTTCGATTACATCCCAGGGCATACAGCGGCGGCAGTCGGGGTCGGGCCCGCCGGGCAGCATCACCTCGGTGCCGTACAGGATGCAGGGGCTGCCCGGCAGGGTGAAGAGGGCGGCCAGCTGCTGCCAGCAGGCGGCCTCGTCGGGGACGCGGCTGCGCAGCCGGATGGTGTCGTGGGAGTCCAGCAGGGTGAACTGCGCTTCGTTGACCTGCGGGGCGTAGACCGACATGCACCGGCCCACATCCCAGCCGAAGGCCGCCGCCGAGGCGTCCTTGTCCTCAAAAAAGCGGCGGACGGCGCTTTGCAGCGGGTAGTGCATGACGGCGTCGTATTCGTCCCCTTCCAGCCAGGCGGGGGCGTCGTGCCAGATCTCGCCCAGCAGATACAGCTCGGGGTCGACGGCCTTCAGCCGTGCCCGCAGCCGCCGCAGAAAAGCGTGGGAGATCTCGTTGCCCACGTCGAAGCGGATGCCGTCGATGCCGTACCGCCGCACCCACCCCTCGCACAGGGAGATGAAGTATTCCTGCACAGCCGGCTCGCCGGTGTTGAGCTTGGGCATCCCGCCGTGGAAGGCGAAGGAGTCGTACCGCCCGTCCCGGGTGTCCCCCTCGGCGAAGGGCCACCGGTGGACCAGGAACCACTTCCAGTAGGGGGAGGCGGGGCCGCGGGCCACCACGTCCCGCCAGGGGGCGAACTGCGGCCCGCAGTGGTTGAACACCGCGTCCACCATCACCCGGATGCCCAGGCTGTGGGCGGTGCGGACCAGCTGCTCCATATCCGCCTCGGTGCCGAAGTCGGGGTCGATGGCAGTATAGTCGGCGGTGTCGTACTTATGCACGCTGGACGCCGCAAAGATGGGGTTGAGGTAGAGCCCGTTCACCCCAAGGCGCGCGAGGTAGGGCAGCTTTTGGGTGATGCCGGCCAGGTCCCCGCCGAACCGCTCGGCGTTGGTGACGGGGCCGTCCCGCCAGGGCAGGGCCCCCGGGCGGCCGCTGCCGCCCCGGCAGAACCGGTCGGGGAAGATCTGGTACCACACCGTCTGCCGCACCCACGCCGGGGGCGCGATGCGGTCGGCGGCGTTCATCCACGGCATGGTGAAGGGCTGCACCTTGTTGTCCAGCTGTAATCTTTCGCGCAGGCCGTCCTCATAGTAATACCAGCGCGCCGCCCCCTCGGCCAGCTCGAAGCAGTAGCGCAGCCGGTGGTAGGGCGGGCGCAGCCGGGCGGTCCACAGCCGGTGGTGTTCCAGCTCAAAGCCGGGGGCCATGGCCATCCGGCGGCCCTGCCAGGCTTCCTCCCCGCCGGCGATGCCCGCCTCGTAGGGGTCGGCAAAGATCAGGGTCACCCCCTCCACCTCGCGGCCGGTGCGCAGGGTGATGCAGAGGGTGTCGTCGTCCACGGCGCAGCACATGGGGGTGCGCGCCTCGTGATATACAGCAGCTAAGTCCATCGGGGGGTCTCCTTTCACCGGGTCTGTCGGGCCCTGTTTTCTGGCATCAAAGATACACGCGCCGGGGCTGAAATTCAATGGACAAACCGCCATTTCCTATCAAAAAAGCGACCAAAAAAGCCTGCCGTCACCCCTCGGCCCAGCCGCCCTCAAAGCCGGCGGCGCCGGGCCTTTCCAATGCCTCGGCCGCCCGCAGCACCTCGCCCACGCTCCATGCCTGGGCAAAACACCCGCGGGAGGCGCCGGGCGCCGCGCCGTCGTAGATTTCGGGCAGCTGCCCGATGCACCCCTCCCGCAGCGCGGGCAGCAGGGCCTCCAGGTCCTGCCCGACGGCGGCGCGGCTGGCCTTGTCAAAGCCGCCCAGCCGCAGCACCGCCAGCTCGTACCCGCCGAGGGGGAAGGGCCAGACGGTGCCCTGGTGGTAGGCCATGTCCCGCACCTTCTGCGGCCCGCCGTAGACCGGGTGGAAGTCGGGGTCGGCGGGGTCAAGGGTGCGCAGCCCGCAGGGGGTCCACAGCGCCCGGCGGACGCTGCGCACCACCCCCTCGGCCTGCCCCCGGGTGAGGGGGGTGAAGGGCATCGACACCGCCCAAATCTGGTTGCACCGCAGCTGGGTGTCGGCGGGGGAGGGCGCGGGGCTGACGACGTCCCGCAGGCGGCGGGTGTCCTCCATCCAGAACGCGCGGCGGAAGCTGGCCCCCGCCCGGTCGGCCATGGCGTCGTATCCCCCGCCGTCCGCCCCGGCGATGGGGGCGAGGCGCGCCATCACCCGCAGGGCGTTGTACCAGTAGGCGTTGATCTCGACCGGTTTGCCGTGGCGGGGGGTGGGCAGGATGTCGCCGATCCGCACATCCATCCAGGTGACCTGGTCGAGCCCCTCGCCGGCGCAGATCAGGCCGTCGGCGTCCATGCGGATGCCGTGGCGGGTGCCGGCGCGGTACTGCGCGGCGATCCGCTCGGCGCAGGGCCAGATCTCGCGGACAAAGGCGTCGTCCCCGGTGCGGCGGTGGTACAGCCACAGGCAGTTGATGAAGAGCAGGGCCGCGTCGGCGGTGTTGTACCGCGGGGGCGCGTCCTGGTCGGGGAAGAGGTTGGGCAGCAGGCCGTCCCGCTCGTTGGCGGCAAAGGTGCGCAGGATGCTGCGGGCGTCCTCGTACCGGCCGGTGGAGAGGGTGCAGCCGGGCAGGGCGATCATGGTGTCCCGCCCCCAGTCGGTGAAGAAGGGGTAGCCCGCCACGATGGTACGCCCCCCGGTGGAGGCGCGGTCGACAACGAATGCGTCGGCCGCCGCCGAGAGGGCGCGGCCCAGCCCGCTGTGCAGCCCGGCGGCGGAAGCCTGCGCCCGGCGGCGGGCGGCCTGCCCGGCCAGCACGCCGGCGGCCCGGGGCAGGGCAGGGTCTGTGCCGAGGACGACAGCCGCCTCTTTCACCTCGCCGGGGGCGGCCGCAAAGACGAACCGCCCGGCGGCCGCGGCAAGGCCGGTGGCCGTCCGCCCGTCGGGGGCGTCGTGGCGGAAGTACATGGTCTCGGCGGTCTGTGCGGGCAGGGGCTCGGCCCGGCCCCCCTCCACCGAGAAATAGAGGATCATCCCCCCGCCCGACACCCGGTCCGTCTGCCAGACAAAGCGGCGGCGGCCGCTCATCCGCCCCCCTTTGGGGACAAAGCGCAGCCACGGGGTGACGGCGAGGGTGCAGGGGCTGCCCGAGCCGTTCTCGATGGTGTAGCAGACGGCCGCCGTGTTGGCCCCGTACTGCATGGCCACCCGCCGGGTGATCCGCACCCCCGCCGCCTCGTAAACCCAGCGGGGGCCTTTTTCATCCTCGGCAAAGAGGGTCAGGCAGCGCCAGCCGTCCTCGTTTTGGCCGCCGCGGGCCTTGTCCTGGGTGGACAGCCAGAAGGCGGCGTCCCCCGCCCGCACCTCTTCGGACAGGCGGTGGACCATGTCAAAGCGGGCGGTGGGGGCCCGCAGGCAGGCCATCAGCAGGGCGTGGTCCCCCCGGGTGGCCGAAAAGGCGGTGGAGAGGGCGCAGTAGCCCCCCAGGCCGTTGGTCAGCAGAAAGCAGTTCTGCTGGCTGGATGCGCCGGCAAAGTCCTGCCGGCCGAAGAGATAGTCCATCTTTGTGTTCCTCCTGTATGCCTGTATGTCAAATCGAGACCCGGCCCAGGATCAGCGCGCCGGCGGCGGGCGCTTCGGCCCTGCCGGTCAGCAGGGCGGGGGCGGCCTCCTGCCAGCGGGTGCTGCTCTCATCGTCGGCCAGCACCTGCCAGCGCCCGTCGGGCAGGGCGAGGGAGCGGGGCTGCGCCCCGGCGTTGTAGACCAGCAGCAGCTCGTCCCAGCGGCTGCCGCCGCCCGGGGCGGCGTTGTCCAGCCGGAAGGCGGCGCACAGCCGCCCCGGGCGCCAGGCCGCAAGCAGGCGGCGGCGGGCGTCCAGCCCCTTGTCGCACAGGCCGGGCAGCAGCCCCCGCAGGGCCATCAGGCCCTTGTAGTATTCGGTCAGCGCCCGCCAGGGGCCGGCCCATGCGCGGGCCCAGTCCAGCTGATTGAGCCCGGCCGAGGCGTTGAAGCTGTTCTGCAGCCCCTGCTTGGTGCGGCCGAACTCCTCCCCGGCCAGCAGGAACCACCGTCCCTGACAGCCGAAGCAGAAGGCCGCCGCCAGCCGGTTGGCCCGCAGTATGGCGGGGTCGGGCCGGTCGTAGGCGCGGGCGGGGTCCATGGTGATGACCAGCTTGTCCCACAAGGTCCAGTCGTCGTGGCTGGACAGGTAGTTGATGGTCTGCGAGGGGGCCCGCACCGCGAACCGCCCGCCCTCTGCCCCCGCCCAGCCGACGACGGCGGCGGCCAGGTCGCTCAGCCGGGCCGACCCGCCGTTGACAAAGCCGGGCCGCTCGGCGTGCAGGATGTGCCCCTTGACCAGGTCGCGGGTGGCGTCGCAGAAGGCGCCGATGTTCTCGTCCATGGCGCGCAGGGCCCGCTTGCCGGCGGGCTTTGCGCCGCGGTGCATGGGGGTGCCGCGGGCGCTCCACGGCTCGCCGTAGAGGATCTTTTCCCCTTTGCCCCAGCGGCGGTCCAGCTCTGCGCGGATGCGCTCCATCAGCCCGGTGTCCAGCAGGGCCATCAGGTCGAAGCGGAAGCCGTCCATGTGGTATTCCTCGGCCCAGTAGAGCACCGACTCGAGGATATAGCGGGCGCACATGCTCCGCTCGGACGCGAGGTCGTTGCCGCAGCCCGAGCCGTCGGCGGGGGCGCCGTCGGGGTTCTGCCGGTAGAAGTACCACGGCTCGCACCGCCACAGCCAGGAGTCCAGCCTGTAGGTATGGTTGTACACCACGTCCATGATGACCCGGAAGCCGTTTTTGTGCAGCGCCTGCACCGCCTCCTTCAGCTCCCGGATGCGGACCGCCCCGTCGGCGCAGTCGGTGGCGTAGCTGCCGTCGGGGACGTTGTAGTTGACCGGGTCGTACCCCCAGTTGAAGGCGTCGGGCTCGTCCTCCGGCACAGAGCCGTAGTCGAACACCGGCATCAGCTGCACGCAGTTCACCCCCAGGTCTTTCAGGTAATCGAGGCAGGTGGGGTGCGCCCCGTCCCCGTCGAGGGTGGTGCCGGTCAGCGTCAGCGCCTTGTATTTGCCCCGCAGCGCAGCCGGCACCCCGCTGTGTATATCGTGGGAAAAGTCCTTGACGTGTACCTCCCAGATGATGTCCTCGGGGGCGCGGGCGGGGGGCGCGTCGGCGGCCCAGCCGTCGGGGTCGGTGCGGCGCAGGTCGATGACCATGCTGCGCCCGCCGTCCTTGCCGCAGGCGCGGGCCCAGGGGTCGGCGGTGGCGCGGGTGACGCCGTCGCTGTCGGTGACGGCAAAGTCGTAGTACCGGCCGTCCCAGTTGCCGGCAAGCTCGGCCTGCCAGACGCCGCGGGCGCCGCGGGCCATCTCGAGGGTGAGGGCGGGGGCGCCCCCCGCCCCGCTGTCATAGACCGACAGGCTGACCGAGCGGGCGGTGGGGGCCCACAGGGCAAAGCGGGTGGCCTCGGGGCCCCACAGCGCCCCCAGCGGCGCGTCGGTGTGGAACTGCGCCTCGAACGCCCGGGAATCATACATCTTGCGGCGGGCCGAAGCTGCCGCAGGGTTTGTAGCAGTCTGCATAGAAATGGACCGTCCTTTTTATGAAGATTCGCGAAAAAGGCAGCCGCCAGATGTGACGGTCTGGCGGCTGCTGCGCATAGGGAGAAGATGAAGAAGAATCAGAGAATACCGCTCAGCCCTTGACCGCGCCGGCCATGCCGTTGACGTAGTATTTCTGCAGCTTGAGGAAGAGCAGGGCGATGGGGATGGAGATCAGCACCGCGCCGGCTGCAAAGCTGGTGTACCAGCTGTCGATGTACTCTTTCTCCAGCATTTTCCACAGGCCGATGGCCACGGTGTACTGGTCGGCGTTGGCCCGGCAGATGACCTTGGCAAAGACGAAGTCGACCCAGGGGCCCATGAAGCTGGTCAGGATGGTGTAGATGACGATGGGCTTGGACAGCGGCAGGGTGATCTTGGTGAAGATCTGCCACCGGGTGCAGCCGTCCAGCAGCGCCGCCTCGTCCAGGGCCATCGGGATGGTGTCGAAAAAGCCCTTGGTGATCTGGAAGCCCAGCGCCGCGCCGCCCGAGTAGCAGAGGATGAGCGCCAGACGGACGCCGTTGCCCTCGGTCAGGCCGACCGCCTTCAGGATGAAGTAGACCGCCACCATCGACATGAAGCCGGGGAACAGGCCCAAAATCATGGCCATGTTCATGTAGGGCCGGCGGAGCTTGAAGCGCAGCCGCGACAGGCAGTAGGCCGCCGACAGCAGGAAGAAGGAGGACAGGATGCACGAGCAGATGGCGACGAACAACGTGTTCAAAAACATCTGCGGGAAGTTGAGCAGGCTGGTGTCGGTGAACAGTTTGATGTAGTTGTCCAGCGTGTAGGTCTTGGGGAAGAAGGTGGAGATGTAGCTGCCCTTCTCGCCGCGGAAGCTGGTCATGACGATCCACGCCACCGGGAACAGCCAGATGAAGGCAAGGACGCTCAAAACGATGTAGACGATGATGTTGTTGCGGGTGCGGATGCGCTTGGCGCTCAGCTGTTTTGCCGCTTTGGTATTGCTGCTCATGCTCAGAACCCTCCTTCTTCACGGTAGGACTTGCTGCGGCGATAGGTCAGCAGCGAGCCGATGGCCAGGATGATGAACGTCAGGATGCCGACGACCGCGCCCACGTTGTAGTACTGACGGTCGATGGTCAGCTTGTACAGCCAGGTGACCAGCAGGTCGGTACTGCCGGCGGTGGAGGCAAGGTCAGTGACGGGGTCGCCGCCGCTCAGCAGGTAGATGACGTTGAAGTTGTTGACGTTGCCGGTGAAGGTCGAGATCAGGTAGGGGGTGGTGACGTAGAACATATAGGGCAGCGTGATGCGGAAGAAGGTCTGCACCGCGTTGGCGCCGTCCACCGTCGCCGCCTCGTACAGGTCGGCGGGGATGTTCTGCAAAACGCCGGTCAGCTGCAGCAGGGTGTAGGGCACGCCCACCCAGATATTGATGAGGATGACGGTCACCCGCGCCCAGGTCGGGTCGGTGAAGAAGGGCAGGCTCTCGCCGGCGGCGATGACCCCCATCTGCCGCAGCAGGACGTTGACGGCGCCCTCGGGCTGCAGCATGGTGCGCATGATCAGCAGCGAGACGAACATCGGCACCGCGCAGGGCAGGACGAAGCAGAACCGCCAGAAGCCCTTGGCCTTGGTGTCCTTGCGGTTGATGATGATGGCAAGGATCATGCCGGCAAAGTAGTTGGTGAAGGTGGCGAAGAAAGCCCAGACCAGCGTCCAGCCCAGCACCCGCCAGAAGGTGGAGCCCAGGACCGAGTTCGAGTCGAACAGGGTGACGAAGTTGTCCAGCCCCACCCAGTCGAACAGAACCAGGTGGTTGCCGATCTTGCTGTAGCTGGTGAAGGCCATGCAGATCATGAAGATCAGCGGCAGGATGGTCAGGATGCCGATGAAGAACATCGGCGGGGTCATCAGCAGGCGGTAGAGGTTTGCGTCGAACAGGTCGGCGATGTCCTCGGCCAGGGTGTTGACGCGGCGGCCGGCGGCCTCGTTCAGCTGGGCGGCGTAGCCGCTCTTGAGGGTGCCGCGCCAGATCCAGAACATCACGCAGGTCAGCAGGATGGTGGCCAGGCCGTACAGCAGGATCAGGATGGAACGGTCGCCCTGGGTGTACTCAAAGATCTGCAGCTCCTCGTTCCAGTATTCCTGCTGTTCGACGCTGCCCAGGCCGGGCAGCATGGCCAGGTTGTGCAGGCCGTACATCACCATAAAGGCGATGTAGGCCGCTTCTGCCGCCAGGAACAGCAGCCCCTTGGCCACCTGCTTGTGGGCCATGTTGCCCAGGCCCATGACGACGGTGGACAGCTTGACCATGGTGTCGCCGTTTTTCAGCGCCTCCATGCAGGTGACGGGGTTGTCGGCCCGCAGGGTGCTGCGCATTTTAAGCGCGCTGGTTGCATTCATCCTTACATCCTCCCTTTCTTACGAGATGCCGTCGCTGTTCATGGCATCGTTCATGGCCTTGGTCTGCTCGGCGGCGTTTTCGTGGGTGATGGTCCCGCTGCGGATGCCCTTGCCCAGGTTCTCGACGGGGGTCCAGCAGTTGGTCATCGACGCGACGAAGGGCTGGAGGATCGAGGTGCGGTCGAAGGTCTCGTTCTGGGCGGCCACCAGCTCGTCGTTTGCGATGGCGGGGTCGGCCAGCAGCTCGGTGTTGCAGGGGATGACGGTGCGCAGGTCGTAGTGCAGCTGCTGCGCCTCGGCGCCGCCCAGATAGATGGCCAGTTGGATGGCCTGGACCATGTACTTGCTGTGGACGTTGACCCCGATGGCCTTGCTGCCGGCGTAGGCGTACATCTGCTTTTCCTCGCCGTTCAGGTTGTAGGTGGGCAGGGCCGCGACCCCCATGTTGTCGCCCAGGATCTCCTTGAGGGCGGCGGCGTCCCACGAGCCGGTGAAGATGGCCTTGACGCTGCCGTCCCGCATGCCGGCCAGACCCGAGCCGTCGGCGTCGACGATGAAGTTGGGGTTCTGGTACAGGTCGATCAGGTAGTTGGTCACCTCGACGGCGTTCTCGCCGCCGAAGTCGGCGCCCAGCTCTTCCTGGGTGCCGTCGCCGAACAGGGTGCAGCCGTTGCCGAAATAGAAGGCCGGCAGATACCAGGAGTTGGTGAAGGGGAAGCTGACCACCCCTTTGGCCAGCATGGCGTCCAGGCTCTTGACGTCCTCTTCGGTAAAGACGCGCTTGTCATAGTACATGAACCAGGTGTTGGTGGTGAAGGGCACGCCGTAGATGTAGTCGTCCACCGTCAGCGACGCGAGCAGCGCCTCGCTGTTGGTGGCCTTGATCTCGTCGGCGTAGATGCCGCCGAACTTGGCCATGGCCCCGGCGTCGATCAGGTTGTTCAGCACGTCGTTGGTGAACATGAACACATCGGCGCTCGCCTCGGTATCCTGCGAGACGGTGGTGCCGGCGGCGGTCTCGTCGACGACGCCGTAGACAAAGGTGATGTCCCACTCGGGGTGCAGCTCGGCAAAGCGGTTGCAGCAGGTCTGCAGCCATTCGCCGCTGTCCTTGGCCTGGTCGAGGGACGGGCTCCAGACCATGAGACGGACGTTTTCGCCCCCGCCCGAGCCGGAGCATCCGCTCAGCGCGCCGCCCGCGGCGGCCGCCGTAGCCGCCGCAGACAGACGGATGAACTCCCTTCTGGACAGAACGCGGGGCGCGGATAGTTTCTTGCGCATGTGGCAATTCCTCCTCTTGCTGATTTTGGCTGGTTTCCTCCTGCGCGAAAGTTTCGTAATGTTTCGCTTTGTACTTACTATAATCCAGTGTTCACAGAAAATCAAGACTTTTTTGCGGATGAAAAAGATATTTGTGAAAGGCACACAACAAATCGGTATGACTTTATTTCGTTTTGACGGTGCTTTCCGGTTCCCGCGCCGTACGAAACTTTTCTTGCAGTTTCGCCGTTTGCGTTTTGCCGCCCGGTCGATTATAATAAATAGGACATGGCCAAAGAAAGGGAGGGCTGCCGCAGTGCCGACCATGGACGATATTGCAAAAAAGGTAGGCGTCACAAAGGGGACGGTGTCCAAAGCGCTGAACGGCGCGCCCGACATCAGCGAGAGCCTGCGCAAGACCATCCTGGACACGGCGGTCACCCTGGGCTACACCCGGGCGCGGCGGGGCGCGGCGCGCACCCTCGCCATCTTCATCGAGCACATGGACTACGCCAAATCCGAGGATTTCGGCACCGACATCATCACCGGCTTCCGTCAGATGGCCGAGCCCATGGGCTACAGCGTGCGAGTGGTCCCCCTGACCGAAGAGATACAGAAGTCCGCCCCTTACGACGCCTATATGCTGCGGGAGGGCTACATCGGGGCGCTGTTTCTGGGCCTGACCCTGCTCGACCCATGGATGAAGGACTTTACCCGCAGCCACACCCCGGCGGTGCTGTACGACAACCTCATCCGGGGCAACCCCACCGTCTCCACCCTCGGCATCGACAACAACGAGGCCATCGGCCAGGCCATCGAGGCGCTGTACGCCATGGGCCACCGCCGCATCGGCTATTTGAGCGGCGCGCTGGGCAGCCACATCTATCAGGTGCGGTACAAGTGCTTTTTCAACGAGGTGCGCCGCCGCAAGCTGCCCGCCGGCAACTCGATGGCGGGGTACTCGTACTACTTCTCCGAGTGCGTGGACACCCACCTGCCCCGGATGCTCGCGCAGGGGGTGACGGCCATTCTGTGCAGCAACGACCTGATGGCCCACACCGCCCTCATCCGCTGCCTCGAGCTGGGCATCCGTGTGCCCGAACAGCTGAGCATCGTCGGCTTCGACGACCTGCCCTTCTGCGCCCACACCTCCCCGCCGCTGACCACCATCCGGCAGGACCGGCTGCAGCTCGGCAAAAGCGGCTACTACGCGCTGGACAGCCTGCTGAACGGGGTGCCCATCAGCAGCCTGCTGCTGCACGGCCAGCTGATCCTGCGCGGCTCCACCGGCCCCGCCCCCCGCAGACCATAAACAGACCAGACGACAAAAGGCCAGGGACCTGCAAGCGGTCCCCGGCCTTTTTGCATCTTCTTCCATCTCGTTCCATCTCGTTCCATCTTCTCTTCGATCTTTTGCGGAAAGTGAAGAAAGATCGAACAGAAAACGAAACATGTTACAAAGTTCCCCGCAAAGATGGAACAAAATCCAAAACGAAACGCAAAGATCAAACAAAAGATGGAACAAGGTCAAAAAAGATTGAAGGAAATTCGTTGACTTTCCGAAAAGATCAAACTACAATAGAACACAGGAAGGGAGGTTTCGTCCATGCTCACCGAAGAACTTTTGGACCTTGTGCATACCGTGGTGCGTCAAAAGGCGGAAAGCCAGACGCTGGAAGTAAAAGCCGCCCATCTCGACTGCCCCAAACGGCTGTACGACACCCTGTCCAGCTTTTCCAACCAGGACAGCGGCGGGGTGCTGCTGTTCGGCTTGGATGAAAGGCAGGGCTTCCAGGTGGTGGGCGTCTACGACCTCCAGGACCTGCAAAAGAAGGTGACGGAGCAGTGCGGTCAGATGGAGCCGCCGGTCCGCGCTGTTTTTACCATCGCAGAGGCGGACGGTCTGCCAGTCTGCGCGGCGGAGATACCCGCCGTCGACCTGTCCGAGCGGCCCTGCTATTACAAGGGGGCGGGCCGGCTGAAGGGCTCCTATATCCGGGTGGGGGACGCCGACCTGCCCATGACCGACTACGAGCTGTACAGCTGCGAGGCCTTCCGCAAGCATCTGCACGACGACGAGCGGCCCATCCAGCGGGCCGACCTCTCCACCCTGCATCAGGACGCCTTGCAGCGCTACCTGCTGGACCGTCGGGTGGAGCGCCCCGGCTTTGGCCGTCTGGATGAAGCCCAGCAGATGGAGATGCTGAACATCACCCGGGACGGCGTGCCCACACTGGCGGCGGTGCTCAACTTCGGCGTCTACCCCCAGGGCTACCTGCCCCAGCTGGGCATCACCGCCGTGGTGGTGCCGGGCAGAGAGATCGGCGAGACGGCCCAGGGGGACGACGCCCGCTTTCTGGACAACAAGCGCATCGAAGGGACCATTGCCGAGATGGTGGAGGAAGCCCTCGCCTTCTGCAAGAGAAATATGAAGACCCGCACCATCATCGACCCCCAGACGGGCCGCCGCACCGACCAGACGGAATACCCGGTCAGCGCCCTGCGGGAAGCCATCCTGAACGCGCTGATCCATCGGGACTACAGCATCTATACCGAGGGCACCCCGGTGCAGCTGGACTTTTTCACCGATCGGCTGGAGATCCACAGCCCCGGCAGCCTCTATGGCCGTACCACGGTGGAGCAGCTGGGCCACTCCCGCCCCGACCTGCGCAACCCGGCGCTGGCCGTCATGGCGGAGATACTGGCCGACGCAGAGAACCGCTATTCCGGCATACCCACCATCCGGCGGGAGATGGCCGCTTACGGCCTGCCCGCGCCGGTGTTCGAGAACCGCCGCGGCGAGTTTGTCGTGATCCTTTTCAACGGTACAGGGCAGACAGAGACGCCCCCGCCCGCAGATCTCCCCGCAGCCGACGGCAGCCTGCTCGCTTTTTGCGCCGCCCCGCGCACCCGGCAGGAGATCGCGGACTTTCTGGGCATCAAGACCGTTTCCTACGCCATCCGCCACTATGTGGCGCCCCTCATCGAAGCGGGCAGCCTCAAAATGACCCTGCCCGACCGCCCCGGCAGCCCGCGGCAGAAATACTACAGCGCATAACGCGCGGCGCGCAAAAAAGCCGCCCGGGGCCTTTGCCCTGGGCGGCTTTGCTGGCGGAGGAGAAGGGATTTGAACCCTTGCACCGGTTCCCCGGCCTACGAGATTTCGAGTCACGCCTCTTCGACCACTTGAGTACTCCTCCAGCTGTATGCAGTTTTCAGCCCTGTTATTATAGCAAAAAACCGCCCCGGCGTCAACTGCCAGGGCGGTTTTCTTTTTGGATTTTGGGCTGTTTTTTGCCTTGGGCCCTCACAGGCCGGCCAGCAGGATGGCAAGCACCGCTTTCTGGACGTGCAGGCGGTTCTCCGCCTCGGTGAAGATCTCGTCGGCGTGGTCCTCAAAGACGGCGTTCGAGATTTCCTCCCCGCGGTGGGCGGGCAGGCAGTGCAGCACCATGCAGCCGGGCTTCGCCCCTTCCAGCAGGCGGCTCGTCAGCTGGTAGCCGCGGAAGTCCCGCATCCGGCGCTCGGTCTCCGACTCGGCGGCGGCGCTGTTCCAGACGGCGGTGACCACCACGTCGGCGTCCCGCACGCCGGCTTTGGGGTCGGCCAGCAGCTCAAAGTCTGCGCCGTACCGCCGGGCAAAGCCCAGCACGTCGGCCGCCGGGCGGTAGGCGGGCGGGCAGACGCAGGTCACCCGCATCCCGGCCAGCAGCCCGCCGATGATGATGCTGTTGGCCATGTTGTTGCCGTCCCCCACAAAGCAGAGCTTCTGCCCCGCGAGGGGGCCCCGCCGCTCCCGTATGGTCATCAGGTCGGCCAGCACCTGGCAGGGATGGGCATAGTCGGTCAGGCCGTTGATCACCGGCACCCCGGCGTAGTCGGCCAGCTCTTCCAGGTCGCTCTGGCGGTAGGTGCGCCAGACGATACAGTCGTAATAGCGGCCCAGCACCCGGGCGGTGTCCCGCAGCGGCTCGCCCCGGGCGGCCTGCAGCTCGGTGGCGGCGTTCATGTAGCAGCCCAGGCCCCCCAGCTGGTAGACCCCCACCTCAAAGCTGGTGCGGGTGCGGGTGGATGTCTTGGAGAACATCAGCGCCACGCTCTTGCCGGCGAGCAGCGGCGGGGTGCCCCCGGCCTTCTGCTGCGCCTTGAGCTGGTCGGCCACGTCCAGGATGTGGGTCAGCTCGGCGGGGGTCAGGTCGTTCATCTTGAGCAGGTGGTTCATAGCGCCCTCCCGTCAGATCTGGGCGGGGGTCATCCCGCAGAGCACCTCGTCCAGGATGACCAGGGCCCGCTCGATGTCGTGGGCGGTCAGCACCAGCGGGGGCAGCAGGCGCAGCCGGGTCTTGGCGGTCAGCACCAGCAGGCCCCGCTCGCGGCAGGCGGCCAGCACGTCGGCGGCGGCGATGCCCTCTTCAAACTGCACCCCCAGCATCAGCCCCAGGCCCGACACTTCGGCGACGTGGGGCAGCTTTTCCAGCCCGGCGCGCAGCTGCGCGGCGTGGGCCCGCACCCCGGCCAGGAAGTTGTCGTCCAGCCGGTCCAGCACGGCGTTGGCCCCGGCGCAGACCACCGGGTTGCCCCCGAAGGTGGAGCCGTGGGTGCCGGGGCCCATCCCGGCCGCCACCTTGGCGCTGACCAGCACCGCCCCGATGGGCAGCCCGCCGCCCAGCCCCTTGGCCAGGGTGACGATGTCGGGCTGCAGGTTGTACTGCTCGCAGGCTAAGAAGGTGCCGGTCCGGCCGACGCCGGTCTGCACCTCGTCCACGATGAGGCAGAGGTCCTTTTCATCGCAGAGGGCCCGCACCTGCTGCACATAGACCGGGTCAAGGGGCACAACGCCCCCCTCGCCCTGCACCAGCTCCAGCATGACGGCGCAGGTGCGGCTGTCCACCGCCTTTTCCAGCCGGTCGATGTCACCGGCCTCGACATAGGCAAACCCCTCGTTGAAGGGCCCGAAATACTGGTGGAACCCCGCCTGCCCGGTGGCGGTCAGGGTGGCCAAAGTCCGCCCGTGGAAGCTGTTGACCAGGGTGATGACGCCGGCACGGCCGTCGCCGTAGCGGTCGAAGCTGTACTTGCGGGCGGCCTTGATGGCGCCCTCGTTGGCCTCCGCCCCCGAGTTTGCGAAAAAGACCTTGCTCATGCCGGTGCGGCGGCACAGCCGCTTGGCCAGCTTGGAACAGGGGGCGGTGTAGTAGAGGTTGGAGGTGTGCTGCAGCTTGTGGGCCTGGCGGGAGACCGCCTCGGCCCAGGCCAGGTCGCAGTAGCCCAGGCTGTTCACCCCGATGCCGCTGGTAAAGTCGAGGTAGCTCTGCCCCTCGGGGCCGTAGGCGTGCAGGCCGTGGCCCTTGGCCAGGACGATGGGGTTGCGGTTGTAGGTATGCAGGACGTAGTCGTTGTCCCGCGCGATGACTTTTTCAGATTCCATACTAAGACGCCCTCCCGGCGTATCACTCTCTGTGGCTGCGGCGGTAGAAGCGGGTGCCCGACCCGCGGTTGGAGAACAGCTCCAGCAGGACGGTGTGGGGCACCCGCCCGTCGATGATGACCGCCTCATGCACGCCCTGGTAGATGGCGTCGGCCATGCCGGCGATCTTGGGGATCATGCCGCCGGCGATGATGCCGGCCGCCTTGTAACCCTCGATCTCGCTGACCTCCACCTCGGGGATGAGGGTGCTCTCGTCGTCCTTGTCCCGCAGCAGGCCGGCGATGTCGGTCATCGAGACCAGCTTTTCCGCCTTGAGGGCGATGGCGATCTGCGCGGCGGCGGTGTCGGCGTTGACGTTGTAGGGCTGGCCCAGATCGTCCATCCCCACCGTGGCGATGACCGGGATGTACCCCCCGTCCAGCAGGCTGCAGATCAGGGTGGTGTCCACATGGGTGATCTCGCCCACATAGCCCAGGCGGCTGTCCAGCTCGGCGCAGCGCAGCATCTGGCCGTCCATCCCGCACAGCCCGACGCCACGGCCCCGCAGCTTGGCCACCAGGTCTTTGTTCACCTTGCCGGCCAGCACCTGCTGCACGATCTCCATGGCGGGGCCGTCGGTTACCCGCAGGCCGCCCACAAAGCGGCTTTCCACCCCGACCTTTTTCAGCATATCGTTGATGGCGGGGCCGCCGCCGTGTACAAGCACCACCCGCACCCCCAACAGCGTCAGGGTGACCAGGTCGTTCATCACCGCGTCCTTGAGCTGCTCATTGATCATGGCGTTGCCGCCGTACTTGATGACCATGGTCTTGCCGTGGTACTTCTGGATGTAGGGGGTCGCCTCGGAAAAGAGGCGGGCCATTTCTTCGTTCTTCATATGTTTCCCCCGCAGTCTGTATCAGGTCCTGTAGTCCCCGTTGATCTTGACGTAGTCGTAGGTCAGGTCGCACCCCCACGCCTTGGCGCGGGCGCTGCCCAGACCCATCTCCACCCTGACCAGGATGTCGCGCTCCGCCAGGACTTTGGCGGCCTCCTCCTCGCTGTAGGGGTGGTAGGCGGCGTTCTCGCAGACATAGACTTCGCCCGCCTTGCTCGCCAGCCAGACGCAGACATGGTCGACCGAAAAGTCCCCCGGCGTATAGCCGATGGCGCAGAGGATGCGCCCCCAGTTGGCGTCCCGGCCAAAGACCGCCGCCTTGAACAGGTTGGAGCAGACCACGCTGCGGGCCACCGCCCGGGCGGTGGCAAGGTCGGGCGCGCCGCCCACCTCGCAGGTGATCAGGTGGGTGGCCCCTTCGCCGTCGCCGGCGTGCAGGGCGCACATGTGCTCGGCGATGGCGGTCAGGGCGGCCACAAAGGCGTCGTAGTCGGGCCCTTCGGCCACGATGGGCTGGTTGCCCGCCAGCCCCGACGCCATGACGATCAGGGTATCGTTGGTGGAGGTGTCAAGGTCGACGCTCATCTGGTTGTAGGTGCCGGGCACCACCTGCCGCAGCGCCTTCTGCAGCATGGCGGGGCTGACGGCGGCGTCGGTGGTGTAGAAGGCCAGCATGGTGGCCATGTTGGGCGCGATCATCCCGCTGCCCTTGCCGATGGCCCCCACCGTGCAGCTCACGCCCCCCAGCTCAAAGCGGATAGCGTATTCCTTTTTGAAGGTGTCGGTGGTCATGATGGCGGTGGCGGCGTCGGCGCTGCCGGCGGGGGTGGCGGCCAGTTTCGCCGCGGCCGCCGGGATGCCCGCCGCAAAGGGCTCGATGGTCATGGGCTGGCCGATCACCCCGGTGGACGCCGGCAGGACGTCCTCTGCCGGGATGCCGAGGGCCTCGCCGGTCAGGCGGCAGCAGGCCTCGGCCAGCTCGACGCCGTTGGCCGCGCAGGTGTTGGCGTTGCCGCTGTTGACCAGGATGGCCTGGGCATAGCCGTCGGCCAGGTGGGCGCGGTCCACCTTGATGGGCGCGCCGCAGACCTTGTTGGTGGTGTAGACCCCCGCCGCGGCGCAGCGGACGTCGGCCTTGATGAGGGCCAGGTCATATTTGGTGCGGTTCGCGCGGATGCCGCAGTGCACCCCCGCCGCCGCAAAGCCCCGCGGCGCGCAGACGCCGCCTTCTACCTCCTGATACTGCATATCCTTTCCTCCATTCGATCCATTCTTCACAGGTGCGGGGGCTCACTCCAGGCCTGCCGTTTCGTCCAGACCCAGCAGGATGTTCATGCACTGCACCGCCGCGCCCGACGAGCCCTTGCCGAGGTTGTCGAACAGCGACACCAGCACCATCTGGCTGCCGTCCGGGCTGGCGAGGGGGTACACTTCCATCCGGTCGCTGCCGGCCAGCGCGCCCGCGGCCAGCATCCCGTCGGGAGGCAGCTGCCCCAGGGGGTGGACGGTGACCATCGCCTCGCCGGCGTAGTAGCCGGCCAGCGCCTCGGCCACCTGCGCCGGGGTGACGCCGCCCAGCAGCTCCATCCGCAGGGGGACGGCCACCTCCATGCCGGCGTAGTAGTCGTCGACGATGGGGCAGAAGATGGGGGGCGCCGTCAGCCCCGGCACCGCCTGCATCTCGGGCAGGTGCTTGTGGTGCAGCGTCAGCCCGTAGGCGCGGGGGGTGCTGTAGAGGGCGGGGCGCTGCCCGTCCTCATATTCGGCGATCATCTTCTTGCCGCCGCCCGAATAGCCGGTCAGGCTGTGGCAGACAAAGGGGTAACCCGCCGGCGCAAGCCCCAGCTCGACCAGCGGCCGGGCCAGCGCGATGAAGCCGGAGGCATGGCACCCCGGCACCGCCACCCGGTTGGCAGCCCGCAGCTTCTCCCGCTGCCCGTGCAGCTCGGGGAAGCCGTAGACCCACCCCGGCGCGGTGCGGAAGGCGGTGGAGGTATCCAGCACCTTGACGCGGCTGTCGATGAGGGGGGCCACCTCCCGCGAGGCGGCGTCGGGCAGGCAGAGGAAAGCGAGGTCGGCCGCGTTGATGGTCTCGGCCCGGCGGGCCAGGTCTTTGCGGCCGGTCTCGGGGATATGCAGCAGCTCAAGCTCGGGGCGTTTGGCCAGCCGGTCGGCGATGCGCAGGCCGGTGGTCCCCGACGAGCCGTCGATGAACACCTTGTATTTCACGGGCGATACCCTCCTTACAAACGTTGCGATGTATTACAGGCCCATGGCGGCGAGGGCGGCTTCGGCCTGGGCGATCTGCCCTTTGACGCTGGCCGCGCCGGGGCCGCCGTAGCTGGTGCGCCCCTCGCAGCAGTGCACCAGGTCGATGGCCTCAAAGATGTCCTGCTCGAACAGGGGGCTGTAGCCCTTGAAGGCGTCGAGGGTCAGCTCTTCCAGCACCTTGTTCTGGGCGATGCAGTCGGCCACCATCTGCCCGGTCAGCTTGTATGCGTCGCGGAAGGGCATCCCCTTGCGGGTCAGGTAGTCGGCGCAGTCGGTGGCGTTGATGAAACCGGCCGCCGCCGCCCGCCGCATATTGGCCGGCAGGGTGCGCATGGTGTCCAGCATGGGGGTGATGGTGGTCAGGCAGAGCGCGAGGGTGTCCACCGCGTCGAAGATGGCCTCCTTATCCTCCTGCATATCCTTGTTGTAGGCCAGGGGCAGGCCCTTCATCATGACCAGCAGGGTGTTCAGGTCGCCGTAGACCCGCCCGGTCTTGCCGCGGATCAGCTCGGTGACGTCGGGGTTTTTCTTCTGCGGCATGATGGACGAGCCGGTGGTAAAGGCGTCGTCCAGCTCGATGAACTTGAACTCCCAGCTGCACCAGAGGATGATCTCCTCCGACAGGCGGGACAGGTGCATCATGCAGGTCGAGATGGCCGCCGCCAGCTCGATGCAGAAGTCCCGGTCGGACACGCCGTCCATGCTGTTGGGGCAGGGGGCGGCAAAGCCCAGCTTCTCGGCGGTAAAGCCGCGGTCCAGCGGGTAGGTGGTGCCGGCCAGCGCGCCCGACCCCAGGGGGCACTGACTGTCCATCCGGCGGGTGGCGTCGGCAAAGCGCCCGAGGTCACGCAGCAGCATCCAGGCGTAGGCCATCAGCGCATGGCCGAAGGTGACCGGCTGCGCCCGCTGCAGGTGGGTGTAGCCCGGCATGACCGAGGCGGTGTTCTCCCCCGCCTTTTTGCAGATGACCCGCACCAGATCGGCGATGAGGCTTTGCAGCCGGGCACTCTCGTCCCGCAGGGTGAGGCGGATGTCGAGGGCCACCTGGTCGTTGCGGCTGCGGCCGGTGTGCAGCCGCTTGCCGGCATCGCCGATGCGGGCGGTCAGGGTCTGCTCGACGAAGGTGTGGACATCCTCGGCGGCGGGGTCGATCTCCAGCTTGCCCGCCGCCAGGTCGTCGGCGATGGAGGCAAGGCCGTTCAGGATGGCCTCGCAGTCGGCCTGGGAGATGATGCCCTGCCGCGCCAGCATGGCGGCATGGACGCCGCTGCCCTTCATATCCTGGGCGATCATCCGCTGGTCAAAGCGGATGGAGGAGTTGAAATCGTTCACGCGGGAGTCCACCGCCTTGGCAAAGCGGCCCTTCCAGAGTTGTTCAGCCATGGTCGGCTCCTTTCAGATCAGCATATATGCGCCGGGGCGCCCGGGGCGGAAAACGGCAAAGCCGCCGCAGGAAATGCGCGTCCTGCGGCGGCGCCGCCGGCCTTGCGGCCGGTCAGGGGTTGCTGCCCTCGCCCGGAAAGTGTGAGGTAACGGGCACAGGGGGGAAATAAGCGTCGTTTAGTCCTTGGGCCACTTCTTGGACAGCTTGGCCCGCTCCTTGATGGACAGGCCGAACAGGTTGATGAAGCCGGCCGAATCCGCCTGGTTGTAGTCGTCATCCTCGCCGAAGGAGGCGGTCTGCTCGTCGTAGAGGGTGTAGGGGGAGGTGACGCCGGCGTTGATCATGTTGCCCTTGTACAGCTTGAGCTTGACGTCGCCGGTGACGGTCTTTTCCAGGCTGTCGGCGAAGGCGTCCAGCGCCTCCCGCAGGGGGGTGAACCACTGGCCGTTGTAGACGATGTCGGCGTACTTCTGGGCCAGCTGGGCCTTGAAGTGGGCGCTCTCCTTGTCCAGGGTGATGGTCTCCAGGACGTTGATGGCCTTGTAGAGGATGGCGCCGCCGGGGGTCTCGTAGACGCCGCGGCTCTTCATGCCCACCAGGCGGTTCTCGACGATGTCCAGCAGGCCGATGCCGTTCTCGCCGCCCACCTTGTTCAGGTATTCCACCAGCTCCACGGCGCCCATCTCCTTGCCGTCCACGGCGGTGGGGATGCCCTTTTCAAAGTGGATGGTCACATAAGTGGGCACGTCGGGGGCCTGCTCGGGGCTGACGCCCAGCTCCAGGAAGCCGGGCTTGTTGTACTGGGGCTCGTTGGCGGGGTTTTCCAGGTCCATGCCCTCGTGGGACAGGTGCCAGAGGTTCTTGTCCTTGGAGTAGTTGGTCTCGCGGCTGATGCGCAGGGGGATGTGGTGGGCCTCGGCGTAGTCGATCTCCTCGTCGCGGCTCTTGATGTCCCACTCGCGCCAGGGGGCGATGATGGCCATTTCGGGGCAGAAGGCCTTGAGGGTCAGCTCAAAGCGGACC
>DWXX01000100.1 GCA_019118985.1 Candidatus Faecalibacterium faecipullorum | reverse complement strand
ATGTCGGCCAGGATGTCCTCCACCTTTTCAAAGCGGTTGTTGTCCTCGGTCAGGATGGAGAAGTCGGCCATTTTGGCGCAGATCTCCCCCATGCCGTACCGCCGCAGCTTGGAGCGGTTGCCCCCGCAGCCGAACACCACCACCAGCCGGTGGGGCCGATAGGCCCGCAGGGTGGTCAGCAGGCTCTCGGTGGACACCTCGTTGTGGGCGTAGTCCAGCAGGATGGTGAAGCGTTTGCTGATGGGCACCAGCTCCACCCGGCCCTTGACCACGCAGCGGGCCAGCCCGTCGTGGATGGCCGCATCGGGCGCGCCCAGCACCTTGCCCACCGCCAGGGCGGCCAGGGCGTTGTAGACGCTGAACTCGCCCGGCATGTTGACCCGGACGTCCATCTCCCGGCCGTCCGGCTCCCGGACGCGGAAGGTCACCCCCAGAAAGTCGTGGGTGCGCAGCAGCTCGCAGCCGCTGGCCCGGTAATCGGCGGCATGGTGCATCCCGTAGCTCACCAGGCGGCAGGTGTGCCCTTCCAGCAGGGCGTCGGTGTTGGGGTCGTCGATGTTGACCACCCCCACCCCGCACCGGCGGAACAGCTGCCCCTTCCAGCTGCGGTACTCTTCAAAGCTGGCGTGCTCGCCGGGGCCGATGTGGTCGGGGGAAAGGTTGGTGAACACCCCCACGTCGTACCGCACGCCCCCCACCCGGTCCATCATCAGGCCCTGGCTGGACACCTCCATCACCACCGTGTCGCACCCTGCGTCCAGGAAGGTGCGGAAGATCTTCTGCAGCTCGTAGCTCTCGGGGGTGGTGTTGGCGGTCTCCTCGTGGCGGCCCAGATAGGACACGCCGTTGGTGCCGATCATCCCCACCTTGCGGCCGGCGGCCTCCAGCACGCTGCGGATCATGTGGGCGGTGGTGGTCTTGCCCTTGGTGCCGGTCACCCCCACCATGGTCATCCGGCGGGAGGGGTTGCCGAACAGGTTGCCGCTCATCAGCGCGAGGGCCAGGCGGCTGTTCTCCACCTTGAGCACCGTCACCCCGTCCAGGCCGGTCAGGTCGATGTCGTGCTGGATGACGAGGGCCGCCGCCCCTTTGGCGGCGCAGTCGGCCGCGTAGTCGTGGCTGTCCCGCTGGGTGCCCACGATGCAGACGAACAGCACCCCCGGCGCCGCCCTGCGGCTGTCGTAGATGATGTCGGTGATGTCGGTGTCCAGACTGCCCTGCACCAGGGCAAACCGGACCCCTTCGGTCAGCGCGGATAGTTTCATGCGTTCGGTTCCTCCTCTGTGGGGCCGGCCTGTTCGGCAGGTTCGGCCCCGGCTTCCGCTGCGCTCGCCGCGTCAGGCCCGGTCTGGGCATCGGGCTCGGGCTGCGGCAGGGTGTAGCCCGAAGGCAGCGCGGGCGCGCCCTGCGCAAAGATGGCCTGCAGCGAGCCGTCGGTGCGGACATGGCTGCAGTCCAGCCGGCCGGTGTCGGTCTCGGCGCAGCCCTTGCCCTCTTTGTTCAGCAGCATATATTCTGCGTAATCCAGCTTGTAATCCAGTTCGTTCAAGGTGCCCAGCCAGACGCTGATCCTGTCCTGGTAGAGGAAGGCCACTTCCTCCGCGTCGGCGTACTCGATGCGGGTCACGTCGGCCAGCAGGCCGCGGGCATCCAAAGCCGCCAGCAGGATCTTGAGGGCCTCGAGGCGGCTGTCCTCCTGCCCTTCGGGGGCGGATGCCGCGCTGTCTGCTGCGCTGTCCGCCGCCGGCGGCAGGGCGTAGGCCAGCTGGTCGCCGGGGGCCGCGCTGACCGGCTCGCCCCCCCACAGCACCGGCAGGTCGGGCTGTTCCCCGCTCAGGGACAGGATCTTGAGCCCCGCCGACAAACTCAGCCAGCCGGTGCCGGTCTGCATGGCGTAAGCGGGGGCGGCGGGGGTCACCCGCACCACCACCGTGCTGGGGTAGATGCGGTCCACCCGGATCTGCTCCAGCAGGGGGAAGCGTTTTTCCAGCATGGCGGCCTTGGCGTCAGGGTCGAAGCTGAAGATGTTCTCCTCCACCTGCACGCCGAGGGCGTCCAAGATCTCGCCGGCGGTGTAGGGGCCGGCCTCGGTCAGGGCGGCGCCGTCGGGGCCCGCCACCTGGATGGCGTTGATCTTGAACAGCATGGTGACGGTCAGGTAGATGCCCACCGCCGCCACGCAGACCACCAGCAGGGCGGCCGTCAGCCGCCGCAGCATCCGGCGGCGGCGCAGCATCCGGCGGGTGACCTTGCGGCGGCGGCGCGCCTCGGTGGGCGGCCGCCGCGCGGGGCGGGCTGCCGCGGCCCGGTTCTGGGGGCGGGGGCGCTGCGCCCCCCTGCCCTGCTGCCCGCCGCCCGGGAAGGGGACGGTGTTGTCCCGCCGGCGGGGCGGGTGCTCATAGAAAAAGCTGTCCTCCACCCGCCCCGGCTGACCGGGCTGACCCGGCTGAACGGGCCGGCGGGGCGGCGGGGCGTCCGCCGTCCGGGGGGGCGTGCGGCGGTCCGGCCGGCTCTGCGGGCGCTGCGCGGCAGCCCGCCCGGCCGGGCGGCGTCTGCGCTTTTGGGTCTGCGGCATACCGCCCCCTCCTTTCCTGTGTGGTGATGGGCGGGGGCGTTACGGCTCCCGCACCAGGTTGTGCAGCCGGCGGACGATCCGCGCAAGGCTGTCGTCCACCGAGAGGGTGCGGGCGTTGCTGCCCATCCGGGCCAGCCTGCCCGGCTCCGCCAGCAGGCGGGCGGCCTCGGCGACCAGCTTTTCGCCGGTCAGATCCTTCTCCTCGATGACCACGGCGGCGTCCACCTTGGCCAGCTCGAGGGCGTTGTAGTACTGATGGTTCTCGGCCACGTTGGGGCTGGGGATCAGGATGGCCGCGCGGCCGGCGGCTTCCAGCTCGGCCAGGGTCAGGGCCCCCGCCCGGCTGATGACCAGGTCGGCGGCGGCCAGCAGTTCGGGCATATTGTCGATGTACTCCCGCACCACAAGGCCGGCGCCGGGGGCGAAGCCCTTCTCCCGCTCCAGCTGCTGGAACAGCTCCACCCCGTACTGGCCGGTGGCGTGCAGGTGCAGGATGTTCTGCCCGGTCTTCTGCTCCCACGCGCAGAGGTCGGCCACCACCTCGTTGATGCGGCGGGCCCCCAGGCTGCCCCCGAAGGAGAGGACCACCGTCCGGTCCCCGGCGTCCAGGTTGGCGCGGGCTTCGGCGCGGCGGCGGGCCCAGTCAAAGACCTCGGGGCGGACGGGGTTGCCCGCCACCACCGTCTTTTCGGGCTGGCCCAGCCGCTGGGCGGCGGCCTCCCCCGCCGCGAAGATCAAGTCTACCTCGGGGGCCAGCAGCTTGTTGGTCACCCCGGGGAAGGCGTTCTGCTCGTGGATGGCGGTCTTGATGCCCCGCTTGGCCGCGGCCCGCACCACCGGCCCCGAGACGTACCCCCCGCAGCCGATGACAAGGTCGGGGTCCACCTCGTTCAGGATGGCCCGGCACCGCGGGCCCGAGCGGGCGAGGTTATAGACGGTGACCAGGTTGCGCTCGAGGTTTTTCAGCGACGGCTTACGCTGGAAGCCGGTCACCTCGATGTGGTGGAAGGGGTAGCCCGCCCGGGTGACCAGGCGGTACTCCATCCCTTCCTGCCGGCCGGCAAAGTGAATCTCGGTCCTGGGGTCGGCGGCCCGCAGGGCCCCGGCGATGGCCAGGGCAGGGTTGATATGGCCGGCCGTGCCGCCGGCCGCAATGAGCACACGCATCACAGATTCCTCCTTATGCCAACAGGCTTACCAGTCGGGCCGCCGCAGGTCGAGGACGATGGGCGGGCTGGCGGGTCTCGCCGCCTGGCGGGCTTTGGCAGCTTCTCTGGCCGCCTCCTGGGCCCGCAGCTTTTCCAGCTGGCGGGCGCGGCGGGCTTCGGCGGCCTTTGCGCCGCTGCGCCCGATGTGGATCATGACCCCCATCTCGGCCATCAGCAGCAAAAGGCTGGTGCCGCCCGACGAGAAGAAGGGCAGGCTGATGCCGGTGTTGGGCAGGGTGTTGGTGACGACCGCCACGTTGCAGAACACCTGCCAGCCCACCTGCGCCATGATGCCCACCCCCACCAGGGTACTGAAGCGGTCCCCCGCCTGGAAGGCGATCAGAAAGCCCTGCACCAGCAGCAGCACGAACAGCAGAATGACCACCAGCGCCCCCACAAAGCCCAGCTCCTCACAGACCACGCTGAAGATGAAGTCGTTGGTACACTCGGGCAGCCAGAGCTGCTTTTCGACGCTGTTGCCAAGGCCGAGGCCGGTCAGCCCGCCCGACCCGATGGCGTAGAGGCTCTGCAGGGTCTGGTCGGTCATCTTGTCCAGGTCCTGGGTCCAGCCGTCCAGACGGTCCTGCAGGTAGGGGATGGAGTCGATGTGGGACAGCACCGTCTCCAGCAGCAGCACGGCGGCCACCGCCCCGCCGTAGGTGATGATGCCGCCGCTGCCGTTGAGCAGCAGGATGCTGCCCACGATGGCGCACATCAGCACGATGCCCGACATGTGGGGCTCCAGCGCCAGCAGCACCACCACCGGCACCAGCGGCAGCAGCGGGACAAGCAGTTCCCGCACCAGCTTCTGATAGACCCAGGCCCCCGCGTCCTGCGCGGTCCGCTTGAGGCCGGGGCCGCCCTGCCGCACCAGATGGGGGGTGCGGCTGGCGATGTGGGCGGTCAGCAGGATCATCTCGAACTTGACCACCTCGGACGCCTGCAGGGTGGGCAGCCCGCGGATGTTGACCCACCGGCGGCAGCCGTTGAGCGGCTCGCAGAACAGCACCAGCACCAGCAGCCCGATGCTGACGAGGTACCCCACCCAGACCAGCCTGCGGATAAAGCGCAGGTCGACGTAGGAGAACACGAACATCACCCCCACGCCGATCAGCGCGTACAGGGCCTGGGACTTGATATAGTACAGGCTGTCCCCCATGCGCAGGTAGCCTGTGGTATAGCTTGCGCTGAACAGCATCACCAGCCCGAAGATGACGATCAAAGCCAGTGTCGCCAGCCAGCTGATGGTCAGCGGGGTCCAGGGGCCGGGGTCCCGCTGTAGGATGACCACCGGCCCGGCGGGGTCGGGGCTTCTCCTTCTTCTTGCAACGGCCATAGAAACGCCTGCCTTTCCGGACAGAGAGTCCGCGGTGTCAAGATCATCAAAGCTGCGCCGCCCGCAAAGCGGCCAGGACGCCCAGCAGCGCCAGGGCGCAGAACACATAGAAGGCGGACACCGCCCCGCCCCGCTTTTGCAGCCAGAGGCTCAGGCTGCCCGCCTTGAACAGCGGCCGGCCCTTCCAGCGGCGCCACGCCCCCTGCAGCAGGGCGGCCAGCCCCTCGGCCCAGAAGGGCAGCGCCAGGGCAAGGGCCAGGTCGGCCCGGCCGATGGACAGGGGGATGCCCCCCACCGCCCCGGCTAAAAACAGGCAGCCCACGCTGCCCGGCAGCAGCCTGGCGGGGTAGAAGTTCCACAGCAGGAAGGCCATCAGCGCGCCGGCCAGCGCCGCCGGCAGCACTGCCAGCGGGAAGAAGCCCAGCACCGTCTCGGCCCCCATCAGGCCCAGCATGGCCACAAAGGCCGCCCCGGCCGCCGCGCCGTCGGCGTGGCCGGACAGCCGGGCCGACTCGGCCAGGGCCAATAGCAGCAGCGCCCACAGCGGGGCGGCTGCGGCCCCCAGCTCGACATAGCCCACAGCGGGCAGCCGCAGGCCGGTGGGCATCGCCCCGCCGGCCCAGAGGGCCGCGGACGCCGCAGCGGCGGCAGCCCCCTCCAGCGCCAGGCGGGGCCCCGTGCGCAGCCCCAGCACCTGCCGGGGGCGCAGCCGGGCCAGATCGTCCATAAGGCCGGCGGCCCCCAGCAGGAAGCCGCACCCCAGCCCCAGGATCAGCCGGCCTGTCAGCCCGCCGCCCAGCAGTTCGGGCTGCACCAGGCAGACCACCGCCCAGCCGACCCCCACCGCCGCCAGCGCGCCGATGATGAAGCACAGCCCCCCCATGGCGGGCAGGCCCCGCGGCCCGGGGGTGGGCGGGTCGCCGCCGTCGTCCTCGTCCGGCGCGCCGTCCCGCCGCTGCGGGCGGGGGGCGTCCTGCCCCTCCCCTTCGGGCGGGGCGAGGGTGCGCAGCAGGGGCAGCAGCAGGTTCCCGACCGCGGCGGTCAGGGCAAAGCCCAGCACCGACGCCGCGATCAAGGCAAAACGTATCATTCCTTATTCTCTCCGATCGTCCTGATCATTCCGGTCTTCTGCCTGATCTTCCGCCTGGGCGGCGGCGTCCTGCAGCGCGCGCATCTTTTCGACGGCGTGCTCCAGCTCCATGGCGCGGCTGCCCTTGAAGAGCACCGCGTCCCCCGGGGCGGTCACCTTGGCCAGGAAGGCCGCGATCTCGTCGTAGTTGTTCGCATGGATGGTCCGCACCCCCTTGGCGGCCGCCACGGTGGCGGTGCGGCGGGCCAGCTCGCCGTAAGTGATCAGCACGTCGACGCCGCTCTGGGCCACCAGACGGCCCAGCGCCTCGTGCTCGGCGCGGCCCTCGTCCCCCAGCTCCAGCATGTCGGCCAGCACCGCGAACCGGCGCTTGCAGGGGTAATCCTTGAACATGGCCAGCGCCGCCTGCATGCTGGTGGGGTTGGCGTTGTAGCAGTCCTCGATGATCTTGACGCCGTGGCTGTCCAGGATCAGCTGGCGCATCCCGGTCTGGCGGAACTCTTTCATCTGCTTGATGGCGTCCCGCGGCTCCAGCCCCGCCTGGATGGCGGCGCAGTAGGCGGCCAGGGCGTTGGCCACGTTGTGGCGGCCCAGCGCCGGGATGTGGACCATGAAGCAGCCGTTCTCGGCGTCGTCGATCAAGAAGCTCATCCCGTCGTCCTCCTGCCGGATGGCGGAGGCGCAGACGTCCGCCTCCTGGCTGGTCATGCTGTACCAGACCGGGCGGACATGGGCGGGCAGCTGCGCCTTGCGCAGGTACTCGTCGTCGTAGTTGAGGATGAGGGGCGCGCCCGCGGGCATGCCGTCGCAGATCTCCAGCTTGGCCTTGCAGATATTCTCCCGGCTGCCCAGGTTGCCGATGTGGGACAGCCCGATGCAGGTGATGATGCCGATGTCCGGCTTTGCGCAGCGGGACAGGCGGCTGATCTCGCCGGCGTGGTTCATCCCCATCTCGAGGACGGCGTAGCGGGTGTCCGCCCCGATCTGGAAGAGGGTGCGGGGCAGGCCCAGCTCATTGTTCTGGTTGCCCTCGGTCTTGATGGTGGGCCCCAGCCCCGCGAGGGCGGCGGCGCAGAACTCCTTGGTGGTGGTCTTGCCGACGCTGCCGGTCACCCCGATGACTTTGGGGGAGAACTGCGCGCGGTAGTTTGCGCCCATCTGCATCATGGCCCGGTAGCTGTCGGGGCAGAGGATGGTCTTGTCTTCCGGGACGCCCTCGACCGGGCGGTTAAGCACCACCCAGGCGGCGCCCGCCGCGACGGCTTTGGCGGCAAAGTCGTGGCCGTCGAAATGTTCCCCGGGGAAAGCCACAAAGACGCACCCCGGCGCAGCCGCGCGGCTGTCGGTGGTCACCAGGGCGACGGTCTGGCCGTCGGGGATGCGTTCGGCCGGGGTCAGCCCCGCCAGAAGGGTTTTCGCTGCGATCGGTTCCATATCGTTTCAGTCCCCTTTCCAATATGATGCTGTGATGTTCCTATTATAAAGGCAGGGCGGCGCATCTTGCAAGCGGCGGGCGCACCTTTTCGCCTTTCTCTCACTTTTGCATAAAAGTTTTCCCCCGTCCGCCCTGCGCGGGGTCAGCCGCAGGTGATGGTGACGATGGTGCCCAGCTGCGCGCTCGAGCCGGGTGCGGCGCTCTGCGACTGGACAAGCCCGCCGGCATTGCCCTCGACGACGCAGTTGAAGCCGGCCGCCTGCAGCATCTGCCGGGCGAAGTCGGCGCTCTTGCCGGTCAGGTCGGGCACCTCGGCGGTCTGCCCGCCGGTGCCGTCGGTGTAGAGGTAGACGGTGGTGCCGCTGGGCACCATCTCGTTCATCACCGGGTACTGCCAGGTGACGGCGGCGGCGGTGTTGCCCGCCGGGCTCTCGACCAGGTGGTGTTTGAGCCCCCGGATGTTCAGATCGACCTGGGCGTTGCTCCACTCGGCGCCCACAAGGTTGGGCACCCGGACCATCTGGCCGCTGCGGTCGATGCCGTCGGTGGCGATACCGAGGTAGGGCGCGATCTCGCTGATGATGTTGCCCACCACCGGCGCCGCCAGGATGGAGGAATAGTCGGTGCCCGCCCGGTTGGGGTCGTCCAGCATGACGTAGACCAAAATCTCGGGGTCGTCGGCCGGCAGCACCGCCACGAAGGAGGCGGCCTTCTTGTAGTCGCCGTCGGCGCGGCGGTCCATGTTCAACAGCTCCGAGGTGCCCGACTTGCCGCCGATGCGGTAGCCGGCCACATAGGCGCGGTAGCCGCCGTCCCGGTTGGTGCCGTCGCCCACCTCGTACTCCATGATCTCGCGGATGGTCTGGCTGGCCGTTTCGCTGATGACCTGGCGGCGGACGTTGGGGCCGATCTGTTCCACCACGTTGCCGTTGGCGTCCACGATCTGGTCCACCACGTGGGGGGTGACGAGATAGCCGCCGTTGACCGCCGCCGCGATGGCGGTGCAGACCTGCAGGGGGGTGACCGCCATCGACTGGCCGAAGGCGGAGGAGGCCAGCTCCACCTCGCCCATGGTCTTGTCGGTGTAATACTGCATGTAGCCTGTCTCATTGGGCAGGTCGACGCCGGTGCGCTCGGTAAAGCCGAAGGCCTTGAAGTAGTCGTAGAAGGTCTCGACCCCCACCCGCTGCCCCAGCTGGATAAAGTAAATGTTGCAGCTGTTGCGCAGGGCCTGGGCCAGGTTCTGGATGCCGTGGCTGTGGCGCCCGGCGCAGTGATAGGTCTCTTTGGCCACGCCGTAGGCGCCGGCGCAGCTGAAGGTGGTGCCGTAGGCGGCGTTGCCCGAGTCCAGCCCCATGGCGGCGGTGATGACCTTGAAGACGCTGCCGGGGTAGTACAGCTCGGTGATGGTCTTGTTCTTCCACATGATATCCCGGAAGTAGCCGGAGTAGTCGGCCTCGGGGTCAAGGATGCGGTTGCCCTCCTCGTCGGTGACGAAGGTGCCGTCCTCGTTTTTGAGGTAGATGCCGTACAGCTCAGGCTCGGCGCGGACCAGCTCTTCCAGGTAAGCCTGGTTGATGCTGTAGTCGTTGGGATTGTTGGGGTCGAAGTCGGGCTTGGAGGCCATGGCCAGGATGCCGCCGGTGTTGACGTCCATGACGATGGCGCAGCCGCGGTTCTCGACGGTGTTGGCGGCGATGGCTTCGTTCAGGTACTTTTCCACCACCTCCTGGATGGTGGCGTCGAGGGTCAGCACCAGGCTGTCGCCGTCCTTGGCGTCGTAGGTGACAGCGCTGCTGTCGGCGATGGCGTTGCCCCGGGCGTTGCGGATGGTGACCGTCCGCCCGTCGGTGCCGGACAGAACGTCGTCATAGGACTTTTCCAGCCCGTAGAAGCCCTCGCCGTCGGCGTTGGTGAAGCCGAGCACCGCCGCCGCAAAGGCCCCGTAGGGGTAGTTGCGCTGGTAGGTGCGGCTGGAGGAGATGGACACCCGGTCGTTGCGGCCGCTGCGCTCGGCCACATAGGCTTCGATCGACTCCTTGACGGCGTTGTTGACCTTTTCGGCCAGCACCTGGTAGGAGGAATCGATCTTGCTCAGCGCCTCGTAGATCTGCTCGTACTGGCGGATATAGGCGTCGGAGGCCGTGTCCACCCCGTCCAGGCTGACGCCGTCCCCCGACAGCAGCCGGAGGGTCAGCTCCCGGCTGATCTCGGCGCAGGCGGCGGCGTCCAGGGTGCGGACGGTGGTCTCGACCTCTTCGCCGGTGGCGGGGTCGGCGGAGGTGAGGGTCTGGCTGTCGTAGAGGGCGGTGGAGTAGCTGGGGTCGCACCAGATGTCCCACACCACGCTGGTGGAGGCCAGCACCTTGCCGGTGGCGTCGTAGATCTCGCCCCGGGTGGCCTGGATGGAGGTATCCAGCAGCTGCTGGTCGCTGGCGTAGCGGGTGTACATCTCCCCGTCGCGGATCTGGATGTTGTACAGGCTGCCCACCACGATGGCGGTGGCGGCCAAAACCGCCCCGATGGACACCGCCAGCCCCACCGCCCGCGTCTTGCGGGGGATGGGGGCGGTGTCCGGGTCGCGGCGGAGGGCGCGGCCCCGCCGGCGTCTGGTTTCAGTTTCCTTCATGCATTGCTCCCAAAACCGAAAAAGCGTGCGCAGCCGCACGCTTCCCCGGGTGTTTTCTTTTACGGACTACAGGCGGGCGGGCCGCGGCGGTCACCCGGCGCCCCCGGCAGTGGGGACGCTCTGGACGCCGGCCGGCGGCTCGATGGTCCGCAGCAAGGACGAGACCCCTGCCTGCAGGGTGTCGGTCCACTTTTCCACCGCCGTCTCGCGGCGGGTCAGGACGCTGCGGTCGTCCAGGCGGATGTAGGTGATCTGACTGTCGTCGATCTTCATCAGCCCGAGGCGGCCGGCCACGTCCTCGACGCTCGAGATGCTGGACTGGACGTTGAGGGTGGTGGTGTAGTAATCGTTCTGGCTCTGGGCCGAGATGAGGTCCGCCTTGGCCTGGCGGATGTCCCCGCTCAGCTCGACGATGCGGGCCTCGCTGAACAGCAGCGCCACCGACAGCCCGGCCAGGACCCCCAGCGCAAGGATCTGGATCCCGTGCTGCATCAGCGCCCGCAGCGGCGAGACGGCCTGCCGGCCGCCGGGGGCTACCCGCAGCTCTACCCGCCGCTCGGGCTGGGGGGCCGGGCGGCGGACCGGGTGTGCGTAGGCAGTGCCATTGTAGTTGTAATCATATGCAGGCTGACCCATGATTCATTCTCTCCTTACCTGCGCGGTGTGCGGCCGCGCACTTAGATCTTTTCCAGCACACGCAGGCGTGCCGAGCGGCTGCGCCGGTTGTCGGCCAGCTCTTCCGGCTTTGCCTCGATGGGCTTGCGGGTGATCAGTTTTGCCTTGGCCCTGCCGCCGCATACACAGACAGGGAACTCGGGCGGGCAGGTACAGGCGGTGGCCCACCGGCGGAACTTGTTCTTGACCAGCCGGTCCTCCAGCGAGTGGAAGGTGATGACGCACAGCCGCCCGCCGGGGGCAAGGGCGGCGAAGAGGGCGTCCAGCCCCTCGTCCAGGGCGTCCAGCTCGTGGTTGACCGCGATGCGCAGGGCCTGAAAGCTGCGCCGGGCGGGGTTTTTATCCTTGCGGCGGACCGCCGGCGGCATGGCCGACGCCACCAGCCCCGCCAGCTGCAGGGTGGTCTGGATGGGGGCGGCTGCCCGCGCTTCGGCGATCTTGCCGGCGATCTGCCAGGCGTAGGGCTCTTCGCCGTAGTCCCGCAGGATGCGGGCCAGCTCCTCCCGGCTGAGGGTGTTGACCAGGTCGGCGGCGGTGGGCCCCTCCTGGCTCATACGCATATCCAGCGGCGCGTCGGCCCGGTAGGAAAAGCCCCGCTCGGCGTCGTCCAGCTGGTGGCTCGAGACGCCGAGGTCCAGCAGCGCGCCGTCCAGCGCCTGCACCCCCAGCGACGCCAGGGCGTCGGCGGCATAACGGAAGTTGGTCTGCACCACCACCGCCGGCAGCCCGGCCAGCCGGCTGCGGGCCGCGGCCACCGCGTCGGGGTCCTGGTCGAGGGCGATCAGCCGGCCGCCGGCCGCGCCGTCCAACCGGCTCGCGATGGCCCGGGAATGCCCCGCGCCCCCCGCGGTGCCGTCCAGGTAGGTGCCGTCGGGGCGGATGGCCAGCCCTTCCAGGCATTCTTCCAGCAGCACCGGCACGTGTTCAAAGTCCGCGCCGGCCGGCTGCCGCTGCTGTTCGGTCTCCATGGCATTCCGCCCCCTTTCCCTCCAGATGTACGCGCGTCAGATGTGCAGTTCCCGCAGGCGGGCGGCGCGCTGTTCGTTGGTGGTGGCGGCCCGGCGGGCGTCCCACCGGGCAGCGTCCCAGATCTCGGCGTGGTTGCGGTTGCCGATGACGGCCACCGTTTTGCCCAGGCCCGCATACTCCCGCAGGGAGGCCGGCAGCAGGATCCGCCCCTGCTTGTCCGGCGTCACCTCGCAGGCGGTGCTGAACAGGTCGCCGGTGATCTCCCAGCTGGTCATCAGCTCGTCGGCGCCCAAACGCTCGGAGATGCGTTCCACCTCCGCCATGGGCAGCGCGAACAGGCACTGGTCCAGCCACTCCATCACCACGAAGCTCTCGCCCATCCCGTCCCGGAACCTGGCCGGGAAGTTCAGGCGGCCCTTGGCGTCGATGGCGCAGTCGTACCGTCCAAAGAACACCCTGACCGCCTCCTTTTGTGGGATCGTGTGGGGCGCGCTCCCCACTTCTCTCTACTTTACCCCACTGATACAGGTTTATTGTAACAAAACGGGCCCCTGATTGCAATAGGTTTCGGCCGACTTTTTCTGATAAATTTCCGCACGCCGTCCAAAAAGCCTTCTCATTTCACGCCATTTTTGCCTTCTGCGCACAAAAAACCTCCCCTGCCCTTGCGGGCGGGGGAGGGGTGTGCGGGCCATGCGGCGGCGGGGCCTGTCAGGGCTTTTTGGGGCCCTGGCGCAGGCTGGCGCGGACGCTCTTAACCTGGGCGGCGTTGGCCGCCATGACCTCTTCGGTGCACTTGAGCATATTGTCGCAGTAGTCGGCGGTGGTCTGGCGGAGGGTGCGGCTCTCGGCCTGGGCCTGGGCCATGATCTCGGCCGCCCGCTGCTGGGCGTTTTTCACGATCTCCGACTCGCTGACCAGGATGCGGGCCCGCTCTTCGGCCTTGCGGACGATGGCCTGGGCCTGGGCGTTGGCCGAATCGACGATCTGGCTGCGGTCGTTCACGATGGCCTGGGCCTGGCGCAGCTCGCCGGGGAGGTTGGCGCGGATCTCGTCCAGGTAATCCCGGATGTGGTCCACGTCCACGATCCGCTTGCCCCCGGACAGCGGCATGCTGGCGCTTTCCTCCAGGGCTTCTTCAATGGTATCCAGCAGTTCATTCACATTCACAGCGCGTCTCCCCCTTCCTGTTGGGCGGCGTCCGGGCGGGGCTTTGTGTACTTCCACAGCATCACCCGGCCGTAGCGGTACTGTTTGCGCAGCGTCAGCGCCCCCGCCTGGGCCGGCATCACCAGGCCCGCCTCGCTCTCGCACAAGACGATGCCGCCGGGGGCGGTCACCCTGTCCACGGCGGGCAGGATCTCTTCCAGCATCCCCTGGCGGAAGGGCGGGTCCAGCAGCACCAGGTCGAACTGCTCATGGCAGGCCGACAGCCAGCGCTCGGCCTCCCCCACGCTGACCCGGCTGCGGTCGAACAGGCCGCAGGCCTTGCAGTTGCGCATCACCACGGCGGCGGCCTCCCTGCTCTGGTCCAAAAAGACACAGCGGGCCGCGCCGCGGCTCAGCGCCTCGATCCCCAGCTGGCCGCTGCCGGCGTAGAGGTCCAGCACCCGGGCCCCCGGCAGGTCGAACTGTACGATGCTGAACATCGCCTCCTTGACCTGGTCGAGGGTGGGGCGGGTCACCTCGGTGCCGGGCAAAGCCTCCAGCCGGCGGCCACGGGCCTCTCCAGCGATCACACGCATCTGCATCCGCTCCTTTCTATGGTTGGGTCTTGCGGTCGGGGCGGCGCCCCTTTGTCTTTTCATTATTGCAGAGCGGGGCGGTCTTGTCAAGCCTCGGCGGCGGCAGGCGGGCGATTGCCTGCGTTTTCGCCAAAAAATCGCCGCCCGGGGGCTTTGTATTCTTTATTCGTTCATAACTTTGTGCTACTATATACTTGGTTTATTCTGTGAAATCCAGTCCTGAAAAGGAGCTTACGACAGATGGAACGCATCGAACATCATGACTGGAACGACGGCTGGCTGTTCACCCCGCGGTACGACCCCGCCCTGCTGGCGCCCGACTGCGGCCCGCTGCAGCAGGAGCTTGTGCCGGTCCGCCTGCCCCACACCGTCAAGACCCTGCCCTACAACTACTGCAACGAGAACGACTACCAGATGGTCAGCGGCTACCGGCGGGTCTTCACCGCCCCCCGCAGCTGGGAGGGGCGGGTCCTTCTGCTGACCTTCGGGGCGGCGGCGCACGAGGCCACCGTCTACTGCAACGGGCAGCGGGTGGGCCACCATGCCTGCGGGTACACCGCCTTCACCGTCAACCTGACCGGCGCGGTCCGTTTGGGGGAGGAGAACGTCCTGGTCGTCCGCTGCGACAGCCGGGAGACGCTGGACATCCCCCCCTTCGGCGGGCAGCTGGAAGAGCTGAGCTACGGCGGGCTGTACCGGGGCGCTTACCTGGAGGTCAAGGAGAACGCCTGGCTGCGGGACGTCTTTATCCAGGCGGGGGCGGAGGGGGCCTTCCGCATTTATTCCGCCGCCGAGGGCGAGACGGTGGGCTGCACCCTCGCGGCCGAGATCCGTGCCCCCTCGGGGCGGCGGGCGGCCTACCGGGGGGAGCTGGCCCTGCCGCTGAGCGGCACCCTGAACGGGGTGCAGCCCTGGAGCTGCGAGCACCCCACCCTCTACACCCTGACGGTGCAGCTGATCCGCCCCGGGTCGAACGGCCTGCCCGACCGCGTGCTGGACCAGAAGGTGATCCGCTTCGGCTTCCGCACCATCCAGTTCGTGGCGGGAGGGCTGTACCTGAACGGCGCGCGCACCCCGCTGCGGGGCCTTGTGCGCAGCCAGAGCTGGCCCTACCAGGGCTACGCCATGCCGGACAGCCTGCAGGCGCTGGACGCCCAGATCCTGAAAAAGGAGTTGGGCTGCAACGCGGTGCGCTGCTGCTGCCCGCCCAGCCCCGCCTTCCTGGACGCCTGCGACGCGCTGGGGCTGCTGGCCTTCGTCGAGATGCCGGGCCAGCAGTACATCGGCGGGCCGGCCTGGAAGGCGCAGGCTTTGCAGAACTGCCGCGAGATGGTCTGCCAATACCGCAACCACCCCAGCGTCTTTCTGTGGGGGGTGCGGGTGGCGGGCAGCGCCGACGACGAGGCCTTCTACAAAAAGACCAACGAGGCCGCCCACCGCCTCGACCCCACCCGGCCCACCGCCGGCAGCCGCCGCGCCAAAAAGAGCCAGCTGCTGGAAGATGTCTACGCCTACGACGACTTCTCCTTCCTGGGGGCGGGGGCCGGGCCGGGGTGCGCGCCCCGCAGCGCCGTTACCCCCGACCTGCGCAGGGGCTACCTCATCAGCGGCTACGGCGGGATGAGCTACCCCACCAAGAGCTTTGACAGCGGGGCCCACCGGCTGAGCCAGGCGCTGCGGTACGCCGCCGTCCTCAACGACGCGGCGGCCCAGCAGGGGGTGGCCGGCAGCTTTGGCTGGAGCATGACCGACTACAACACCCACCCGGCCTTCGGCAGCGGGGACCGGGTCAGCTACCAGGGGGTGATGGACCTGTTCCGCAGCCCCAAGCTGGCCGCCGCCGTCTTTGCCAGCCAGAAAGAGCCGCGGGTGCCCTCCGACATCGTACTGGAAGTGTCGCCGGCGGCGGCCTTCGGGGATATGCCGGCCGGCTACCCCGGGGGGTGCTGGGCCTTCACCAACGCCGACGCGGTGCGGATGTACCGGGACGGGGACTTCATCGCCGAGTTCGCCCCCGACCGGCAGGGCCGCTTCGCCGCGCTGGAACACCCGCCCATCCAGATCGACGACTTTGTCGGGCCGATGCTGGAAAAGTACGAGGGGATCGCCCATGCCGAGGCAGTGCAGCTGGCCGGCTGCCTCAACGCTTTGCGGCGGGACCCCGGGGCGCCGTCCCCCCTGCTGCGGGCCCGGCTGACCCGGCTGATGCGCACCCTGCGGATGAACGAGGCCACCCTGGCCCGGCTCTACCGCACCTACATCGGCACCCTGGGCGCCGCCCCGGCCGTCTGCCGGTTCGAGGCGGTGTGGCGGGGGCGGGTGGCGCGCACCGTGATCCAGGAGCCGGCCCAGCGGGTCCGGCTGGAATGCACCGTCCGCAACGGCATCCTGACCGACGGCCCCGCCTGGGACTGCGCCGCCGTCAGCCTGCGGGCCATCGACCAGAACGGCCAGCTGCTGCCCTATTGCAGCGAGGCGGTGCAGCTGGAGGTGGAGGGCCCCGCCAAGCTGCTCGGCCCGTCGGCGGTCCCCCTGCGGGGGGGCGCGGCGGGGGTCTACCTTGCCTCGGTCGGGGTGGCGGGGCGGGCCACCCTGCACTGCAGGATGGAGGGCGCCCTCGCCACCGAGGCGTCCATCCTCATCCGCCGGCGGGAGCCGCCCGACGCCCTGTAATGCCCCGGCCCGCCCGGGTTTTTACAGCTGCGTTGCAGTCTGTTCAAACTTTTATCATTTCCTTCTGGTATCTTAAAGCAGGACAAAGATTGACACTCCGCCCTCCCGTCTGCCAACAGCGGGAGGGCCTTGACAGGAGGGCACGACGTTTATGCGCGAAAAATTCCGCCGTTTCATGGCCGGCCGCTACGGCACCGACGCCTTGAACCAATTCCTCAGCATCCTGGCCGTGGTGCTGCTGCTGATCTCGCTGATCAGCCGGTGGGGCATCTTCACCTGGCTGGGGCTGGCCGCGCTGATCTGGTGCTATGTCCGCACCTTCAGCCGCAACATCCCCCGCCGCACCGAGGAAAACTACAAGTTCTGCACCATGCAGCAGCGCCTTGCGGGCCGGTTCAAGGGCCTCAAGCGCCGCTGGGACGACCGGCGGGACTACCGCTACTTCCGCTGCCCGCAGTGCCGGCAGCTGCTGCGGGTGCCGAAGGGCCGGGGCAGGATCGAGATCTCCTGCCCGCGGTGCGGCACCCAGTTCATCCGCAAGAGCTGAGGGGCGGGGCGTGTTCGGCTACATCATACCCGACCAGCAGGCCATGAGCGCCGAGGCTAAGTACCGCTACCGCACCGCCTACTGCGGGCTGTGCCGGCGGGCGGCGGCGCTGCACGGCATGGCCGGCCGGATGACACTGAGCTATGACCTGACCTTCCTCAACCTGCTGCTGTGCAGCCTGTACGAGGGCGAGAGCCCCGCCGCAGCCGAGCGGGGGCGCTGCCCGATGCACCCGCTGCGGCCCATCGACTGGCGGTACGGCGGCCCCACCGACTACTGCGCCGACATCGGGCTGGTGCTGCACTACTACAGCGCCAGGGACAAGTGGACCGACGACCGCAGCCCCCTGGGCCTGGGCTATATGAAGATGCTGGAGGGCCGCCGCGCCGCCGCCGAGGCCCGCTGGCCCCGGCAGACCGCCGCCATCACCGGGGGGCTGGAGCGCCTGGCCGCCCTGGAACAGGCGGGCTGCGAGGACCTCGACCTTGTGTCCGGGTGCTTCGGCGGGCTGATGGCAGAGCTGTTCGACTACAGGCAGGACCGCTGGGCCGGCGAGCTGCGCGCCGTCGGGGGGAGCCTTGGGCAGTACATCTATCTGCTGGACGCCTGGGACGACCTTGCGCGGGATAAGCGCCGGGGCAGCTACAACCCCCTCAAGGCCCTTGCGGCCGCGCCCGACTATGAGGAGCAGATGCGGGACATCTTCGAGCTGCTGCTGGCAAAGGCGGCGGCAGCCTTCCGCCGGCTGCCCTGCGTCGAGGATGCCGACCTGCTGGAGAACATCCTCTATTCCGGCATCTGGCTGAAATACAACGTGAAAAACGCCCGCAGACGCCCCCGCGGGGGCTGATTTTTGCCCGCAGGTCTTGCTTTTTACACCTCGATACGCTAAAATAGTTGAGGTTTGTGGCTAGACAGGGCGGCGCGCCGGCCCGTTTCAATCGAGAGTTGCGAGGAAGTAATCCAGATGAGAGATCCCTATGAGGTCCTGGGCATCCAGCGGGGTGCCAGCGAGGAAGAGATCAAAAAAGCCTACCGCGCCAAGTGCAAGCGGTGGCACCCCGACTTAAACCCCAACGACCCGACCGCGGAAGAGCACTTCAAGGAGGTGCAGGCCGCCTACGACGCCATCATCAAGGGGGACACCGGGCCCCAGCACGCCGGCGGCGGTTACAGCCAGCAGGGCGGCTATGGCGGCTATGGGCAGCAGAGCTACGGGCAGGGCGGCTTCGACGGGGGCTTTTACGGCTTCGACCCGTTCGGGTTCGGCTTCGGCGGCTACAGCCAGCAGCAGGGGCCCAGCAGCTCGGCCTACGACCCGCCCGAGATGCAGGCGGCCCGCAACTTCATCGTCAACGGCCGCTACGCCGAGGCGCGCCGGGTGCTGGACGCCCAGCGGGACCGCACCGCGCGGTGGTACTACTATTCCAGCCTGGCCAACCAGGGCCTGGGCCGCAGCGTGGACGCCATGCAGGACGCCCGCCGCGCCGTCCAGATGGACCCGTCCAACAGCGAGTACCGCGCCCATCTGAACCGGATGCAGAACCCCGGCCAGGCTTACCGCACCCAGAGCGGCTATACCAGCTACTCGACCTCCGGGGGCGGCATCATGCGGTGGTGCTGGTCGATGATTTTGCTCAACCTGCTGTGCAACTGCTGCTGCGGCAGCCGGTGGTTCTTCTGGCGGCCGTTCTAAGGCACGCAGCACCCATATACCCCCTCCCCTGCCGGTGCGGCGGGGGATTTTTTTGTATAGACCTTTTCGGCAGATTGTGCTAAAATATCAATCGAAAAGCCCCCGGCTCTTCAGGGGGCAGAGTGTACAAAATCCGCGAAGGACATCGATAGCCGGAAAGGATGCTTTCTTATGAAGATCATACTTGTGGGCGGCGGCAAGGTCGGCACGGCGCTGGCCCGCCAGCTCAGCGAGGAAGGCCACAGCGTGACCGTCGTCGACACCAACAAGGCCCGTGTCGAGCAGATCGTGCAGGACTGCGACGTGCTGGGTGTGGTGGGCAACGGTTCGTCCATCGCCACATTGTCGGAGGCGGGCATCGAGGACAACGACGTCTTTATCGCCATCACCGGCTCGGACGAGCTGAACCTGCTGTGCTGCATGTTCGCCAAAAAGGCGGGCAGCCGCCACACCATCGCCCGGGTGCGCAACCCGTCCTACAGCCATGAGCTGGACTTCATCCGCCAGCAGACCGGCATCTCGGCCATCATCAACCCCGAGATGGCCGCCGCCGCCGAGATCGCGCGGCTGCTGCGCTTCCCCGGGGCGAGCAAGATCGACACCTTTGCCGAGGGGCGGGTGCGGCTGATCAAGTTCGCCCTGACCGACGCCCACGGGCTGGACGGGCTGCCCATCCGGGACATCCCCGCGCGGCTGGGCTGCGACATCCTGGTCTGCGCGGTGGAGCGGGGGCGGACGGTCACCATCCCCGACGGCAGCTTCGTGCTGCGCAGCGGGGACCTGGTCACCTTCCTGGCCACACAGGAGAAGGCCCAGCAGTTCTTCATCAAGCTGGGCATCCCGGTGCGGCCCTGCAAAAACGCCATGATCGTCGGCGGCGGGGCCATCGCCTTCTACCTCAGCCAGACTTTGCTGGAAGATAAGGTCAAGGTGCGGATCATCGAGCGGGACCTCGCCCGCTGCGACTACCTGGCCGAAGAGCTGCCCGACGCGCAGGTGCTGTGCGAGGACGGCTCCAACCGCAGCTTCCTGCTCAGCGAGGGGCTGGCGTCGGCCGAAGCCTTCGTCGCGCTGACCAACATGGACGAGGAGAACATCCTGCTGTCCCTCTTTGCCAGCAACCACTCGGCCGCCAAGCGGGTGACCAAGATCAACCGGCTGGAGTTCGACGATATGCTCAGCAGCTTTGACCTGGGCAGCATCATCTACCCCAAGTACATGACCTGCGACTTTGTGGTGCAGTACGTCCGTGCGCTGCAGAACGAGGCGGGCAACAACATCAAGACCCTCTACCGCATCCTGGACGACCGGGTGGAGGCGCTGGAGTTCACCGTCCACGAGGTCAGCGCCGCCACCGGCGTGCCGCTCAGCGAGCTGCACCTCAAGCCCAACCTGCTGCTGTGCTGCATCACCCGGGGGGACAAGATCATCATCCCCCGCGGCGGCGACACCATCCAGCTGGGGGATACGGTGGTGGTGGTCACGCTGCAGCACGGCCTGCATGACCTGCGGGACATCGTGGCCGGTCAGGGGGGCGCCCGCCGATGAATTACGCCATCGTATTCCGCCTGTTGGGCTACATCCTGCTGTGCGAGGGCGGGCTGATGTGCCTGCCGGCCCTCGTCAGCGCCGTTTACAGCGAATGGGCGGTGCTGCGCGTCTTTCTGCTCACCATCGCGCTGTGCTGCGCCATCGGCGGGGCGCTGACCCGGATCAGGCCCCGGCGCAGGATCTTCTATATGCGGGAGGGCTGCGTCACCGCCGCCCTGACCTGGGTGGTCATCAGCGTGATGGGGGCGGTGCCCTTTGTGCTGTCGGGGGCCATCCCCGACCCCATCGGCGCGCTGTTTGAGACGGTCAGCGGCTTTACCACCACCGGCGCGTCGGTGCTGGCCGATGTGGAGAGCCTGCCGATGGGCATTTTGTTCTGGCGCAGCTTCACCCACTGGATCGGCGGCATGGGCATCCTGGTTTTTCTTTTGGCGGTGCTGCCCATGACCGGCGGCAGCCATGTCAACCTGATGAAGGCCGAGAGCCCCGGCCCCCAGGTCGAGAAGATGGTCCCCTCGGTGCGGCAGACCGCCAAGATCCTCTACACCATCTACCTGGGGATGACCCTGATCCAGATCGTCTTTATGCTGGCGGGGGGCTGCCCGCTGATGGACAGCCTGATGATCACCTTCGGCTCGGCGGGCACCGGCGGCTTCGGCATCAAGAACGACAGCATGGCCAGCTACTCGCCCTACATCCAGGTGGTGGTCACCATCTCGATGATCCTGTTCGGCGTCAACTTCAGCGCCTACTTCTACCTCATCCGGGGCAAGTTCCGCAAGGTGCTGATCGAAGAGGTGCGCTGGTACCTCGCGGTGGTGGCCGTGGCCATCGCCCTCATCAGCTGGAACATCCGGGAGATGTTCCCCTCTCTGCTCACGGCGGTGCAGCAGGCGGCCTTCCAGGTGGGGTCGATCATCACCACCACCGGCTACTCCTCCTGCGACTTTGACCAGTGGCCCACCTTTGCCAAGAGCATCCTGGTGGCGCTGATGTTCATCGGCGCCTGCGCGGGCAGCACCGGCGGCGGCATGAAGATCAGCCGCCTGGTCATTCTGCTCAAGAGCATCCGGCGGGAGATCGCCCAGACCCTGCACCCCAGCGTGGTGACCCCGGTGCGGGTGGACGGCAAGCCCCTCGACCAGGAGACCATCCGCACCACCCATGTGTTCATGGGAGCCTACATCATCCTGTTCGCGGCGTCGGTGCTGCTGGTCAGCCTGGACGGCGAGAGCTTCACCACCAACTTCACCGCGGTGGCGGCCACCTTCAACAACATCGGCCCCGGCCTTGCGGGGGTGGGCCCGATGATGAACTTCGGCCACTATTCCGGCTTTGCCAAGCTGGTGATGACCTTCGACATGCTGGCCGGCCGGCTGGAGATCTTCCCGCTGCTGCTGCTCTTCGCGCCCGAGACCTGGAAGAAATTCTGAAACATAAACAAAGGCCGCCCTCTGCGCCGTATTCGGCGCAAGGGGCGGTCTTTTTGCGTTCTCTGTTTTTTGTCAGGCGGCCAGCTGCCGGCTGAGCTGCTCTTTCAGCCGGGCGTTGCAGGCCGCGGTGCGGGTCAAAAACTCCTTGCGGGGCAGCGCGGCGTAGGCCAGCTCTTCGGGCAGGGGGACGGGCTGACCGGTCTTTTTCTCCACCCGGGCGGCCAGGCGGCGGTTCTCCTGGGTGACGGCCAGGGGGACCATCAGGGCGCGGCCGGCGCTGCGGCGGCTGAGGATGACCTCGGCGATGATACCGCCCACCACCGCCACGGCGGCCACCAGCTGGGAGGCGCGCAGCCCCAGCGAGGGCGCCAGCAGCAGGCTGTCGGTGCGCAGCCCCTCGATCCAGAAGCGGCCGGCCCCGTACCAGATGGCGTACAGCAGGGCGATGTCCCCGTCGAAGCGGCGGCGCTTCATGTAAAGGCGCAGGGCGACAAAGCCGACAAGGCACCACAGGCTCTCATACAGGAAGGTGGGGTGGACCGGCATGGTGGGGTCGATGACGGCCCCCGCCGGCGCGGTGACGGCGCTGCTGCGCAGATAGGCCTCGGTGGCGGCGCTGTACATCCCCCAGGGCAGGGTGGTGTTGCAGCCGAAGGCCTCCTGGTTGACAAAGTTGCCCCAGCGGCCGATGCACTGCCCGATCAGAAAGCCCATGCCGGTCAGGTCCAGCATGGCGGCCACCCGGACCTTGCGCCACTTGCAGGCCAGGGCCCCAAAGACCGCCGCCCCGATGATGCCGCCGTAGATGGCAAGGCCGCCCTCCCGGATGTCCAGCATCTCCCAGACGCTGTCGTAGCCGTAGGGGGACATGGCCACATAGTAGGCCCGGGCCGACAGGATGCCCATCACCACGCCGATGACCACCACGTCGGTCATGGCGTCGCCGTCGATGCCGAACTCGGCGCAGTGGCGGAAGCCGAACAGGATGGCCAGCACGATGCCCAGGGCGATCAGCACGCCGTACCAGTAGATGTTCATCCCCCCGATGCGGAAGGCCACCCGGCTGACCTCAAAGCTGAGGCCGAGGCCGGGGAAGGTGACAAGGTTTGACATGGGTTCAATCCTCCGTTTCTTGTTCTGGGTCAGGCGCCGGCGCGGCCGAACCGTCGGGCAGGATGTCCACCCGGGCCATCCGCGCCGGCTGTAAGATGGTCTGCAAAGCGGCGTCGGCGTCTTCGGGGGTGAGGGACGCCAGCATCCCCACCTGCGCGGGCACCGTCTGGCCCATCAGGGCAAAGTCGGCCATCTGGCTGGCGGCGTCCTCGACGCACTCCAGGTTTTCAATCAGCTGGCCGTACTTTTCGTTCTTGCACAGGGCAAAGACCTCCCGGTCCACCCCGCGGGCGCGCTGGGCTTCGATCTCCTCCTGCAGCAGCTTGATGACGGTGTCGGCGTCGTCGCTCTCGCCGGTGAAGAGGATGCAGCAGGCACCGTCCACACGCAGCACCTCGCCGCCAAAGCCGGGGTTGACCAGCCCCTCGTCGTACAAACGGCGGTAGAGCGGCGACATCCCCCCGCAGATGCAGCAGAGGATCAGGTCATAGAGGGCCTCGGTCCGCCCGTCGCCGGGGGCGAGGGGCGCTTCCTTGAAGCCCACCCCAAAGCAGGGCTTGGTCACCGCCATCGGGACAGTCCTCTGCCGCGCGGCGAGGGTCATGGGCTCGGGCGCGCAGATGCGCACGGGCTGCGGCGCGGCGGGGGCTTTGTCCAGCCCGGCCCGGCGGCAGGCGGCCAGCACCCGCTCGGCGTCGATGCTGCCCGCCGCGGCGATGAGGAGGTTCGCCGGCGCGTAGAAGGCCCGGCAGCAGTCGTAGAGCAAAGCGGGGGTGATCTGCGCGATGCTCTCGCAGCTGCCGGCGATGTCGCTGCGGACGGGGTGGCTGTGGTACAGGCACTGGCACAGCTCGGTGATAAGCCGCCAGTCGGGGCTGTCGGCGTACATCTTGATCTCCTGGGCGATGATGCCCCGCTCCTTTTCCACCGTCTCGTCGGTGAAGTAGGGGTGGGTCAGCATGTCCAGCAGCACGTCCAGGCTCTCGTCCACCGCGCTGGTGGCGGTGAAGTAGTAGCAGGTGCGGTCAAAGCTGGTGAAGGCGTTGGCGTTGGCCCCGGTGCGGGCGAACCGGGCGAAGGCGTCCCCCGCCTGGTCCTCGAACATCTTGTGCTCAAGGTAGTGGGCGGCGCCGGCGGGCAGGTCCACCTCCCTGCCTGCGAGGGCAAACCGCAGGTCGATGGAGCCGAAGCGGGCGGCCGCGATGACATGGGCGGCGGCGTACCCCGGCATGGGGCGCACCAGCACCTCGAGGCCGGAGGGCAGGGTGTACCGCTCGTTGCCGGCGCAGTCCAGAACGGCCTGCATCCGGCTGCCGGCTGCGTCAGGCATGGGCAGGGCCCTCCTTTCTTGTCAAGAGATAGCTGACCGACAGGCTGAACCGGCGCAGCGCCGCCCGCACCTGCCCTTCGGTGACGGCGGCAAGGCCGGCCCGGGCGTCGGCGGGGGTGGCGATAGCCCCGCCCCGGATGATCTCCATGGCGTACCAGCTCTCGATGCCGCCGAGGGAGTCCTCCACCCCTTCCAGCCCGGCGATGAGGCCGCGGCGGCAGTCCTCCAGCTCGTCGGGGGTGATGGGCCCGCAGCACAGCTCGGCCAGCTCGTTCAGGATGGCCTCCTCGGCGCGGGCGGCGTCGGCCGGCTCGATGCCGCTGGAGACCGTCATGCTGCCGGTAAAGCTCTGGAAGGAGGAGGCGCAGTAGTAGCACAGATGGTCCCGCTCCCGCAGGTGGAGGAACAGCCGGCTGGTGACGCTGCCCCCGTAGAGGGCCATGGCCAGCCGGAAGGCGGCCATATCCGCAAGCTCCATCGGCCGGCCGAGGGTAAAGACCATGCAGAGCTTGGCCTGCTCCATCTCAAAGGCCTCGCTCCGGCGCACCGGCGTCTGCCGCGGCATGGCCATGAAGGGGGGCAGCACGGCCGGGGCCCGCCGCACCGCGGCCAGCTCGGCCAGGAAGGCGGCGGCCACCCGCTCGGTCTGAGCCGGGGTGCAGCCCAGCACCATCAGCTCGATGGAGGCGGTGCGCAGCATCTCGGCGTAGGCGGCGGCGACGTCCGCCCCGGTCAGGGCGTCCACCTCCTCGAGGTAGCCCTCCTGCCGGATGCCCATGGGGCTTTCGCCGAAAAAGACCCGGGCCGCCTGCCGGGCGCAGTACAGGCGCTTGTCGTTGAGCTCATCTTCGAGGCTCTGGCGGAGCATCTGCTTTTCGATGGCGAGGGCCCCGGCCTCGAAGCCGTCGTCGTCCATGCAGGGGTGGAAGGCCACCCCCAGCGCCAGCTCGGCGTAGGCGGCGGCAAGGTCCTCCCCCGCGAGGGCGAAGCGGCTCTTGATGCCGGTGACGCTGACGCAGAGGTTGCGGCGGGCCCCCATGGCCCGGCCGTCCACCTCGAGGTCGGCCCCGTAGAGGCCCGCCAGGCGCTTGGTCAGGGCGGTCATGTCGGGGCAGCCGGCGTAGCCCCGCTCCAGCAGAAGGGGCAGCAGGGCGTGGGCGGTGGCGTTCTCCCGCCGGATGGGGAAGGTAAAGTGGATGCTGACCCGGCAGCGGTTGAGCTTTTCGGCCGGGTCGGCGGAGAGATGCACCCCTGGTGCAAGTTGTATCCGTTCCAAATCGTATCCTCTCTTATGATAGGTCGGCGCGGCGCAGCGCCAGGAAGGCCTCCAGGCACTGCCCGCTTGCGCGGATGGCGCGGGCGTTCTCGACCCCGACGTACCGCCAGTGCCAGGGCTGGAACACCATGCCGGTGACGGCCTGGCTGTCCTCCGGCCAGCGGAGGATGAAGCCGTAGTCGGCGGCGTAGGCGCACAGCCAGCGGTAGGCGTCGGTGTCGGCAAAGCCGGTGTCCAGCCGGGTATAGCCCTCGGCCAGGATGTCGGCGGCAAGACCGGTGCCGGCCTCGTTGCAGCCCGGCCGCGGCACGACGGCGGCGGCCCGGGCCTCGGCGTCGGCCTGCCCCAGGCCCTGTTTGAGGCACCGCTGCACCTGGGCGTCAAAGGCGGCGGCCTGGGCGTCGGCGTCCATGTAGCCCGACACCAGCCGCAGATGGATGTCCACCCCGGCGGCCGCGGCGGCCATCTCCCGCCAGGCGGCGGCCGCGGCCGCCTCCAGCAGGATGCCCCCCGCCTCATCCGCGGCGGCGAGGGCGGGGGCGGTCTGGTCGTTCTCAGACATGGGCAGCTGGCCGTTGACCAGCACGAGGTAAGGGTCGTCGGGGTCGAACAGGTAGCCCGACAGGTCATAGCTGGGCGCAGCGAACTCCTGCCGGCCGGCCACCAGCCCGCTGAGCTGGGGCATGGCCCACAGCAGCAGCCCGGTCATCACCCCCACCAGCGCCCCGCACCCCGACAGAAAGAGCACCCAGTTGCGCACAAGGCGCAGCCGGCGTCTGCGGCGGCGTGCCGCCAGCTCCTCCCGGGTGAGGCGCGGGCGCTGGGCGGGTCGTTGTCTTTGTTCCATGGCTTCTCCTTGCGTTGCATCGTTCCGCGGGCCGCACAGGCCCACGGGGTTAGTATACCGCTTTTGCCCCCGTCTGTAAAGCCGCAATGGATGCAGACAAAACGCCCCCGCATCTTCCCTAACGGGAAGGGCGGGGGGCGGGTCTTGGGCTGTTCAAGCTGTCGGGCGGTGGCCGC
>DWXX01000099.1 GCA_019118985.1 Candidatus Faecalibacterium faecipullorum | reverse complement strand
CTCCTCCAAAAGTTTTTGCAGAAAGCAGCCGATCTGGCGGTTGATGTAGACCGGGTTGTCGGTGTTGGAGTTGTGCCCCGCAGCGGGGACCCAGACCAGGGACAGGCCCTCCCCCTGGGACCAGGCGCGGTTGTACCGTTTGGTGGAGGCGGCCCGGTCGTGGACGCCGCAGAACAGCAGGGCCGGGCAGTCGATGCGGTAGGGGAGGTTGGCCTCCAGCGCGTCGGCCAGCGTTCGGAAGCCGTGGGCCGCCAGGGCGGCGTATTCGGCGGGGGAATAGCTGTCCATCATCCGGCGCATGAGGGCCCGGCCGTAGGGGGTGTCGGCGCAGCCGTCCGCCCCGGCCACCCGCAGGGCCCGCCAGGGATAAAGCCGGTACACCGGCCCGCAATGGCGCAGCAGCGCGATCTCCCAGCGGGTGGTGTACCTGCGCTTGAGGGGGGCCGAGTCGATGGCGATGAACCCGGCGGCCTCGCCGGGATATTCCTGCAGGAAGCACTGGGCCACATACCCGCCCATGGACTGGCCCACCAGACAGAAGGCGCGCACCTCCTCCTGCTCCAAAATGCCGTGGAGCCAGACCGCCTGGTCCCGCAGGCTGAAGTTCAGCGGGAAAGGCCGGGACGCCCCATGCCCCGGCGCATCCCAGACCAGGATGCGGTACCGCCCGGCAAAGGCTTTGACCTGCAGGTCGAACAGCCGGTGGTCGGCGGTCAGGCCCGGCAGCAGGACCAGGGTGAGCGGTCCCGGCGCGGTGAAGTCGGTCCAGTAGTGGATGTTCCCCTTGGGGGTGGGATAGATCTTGCCTTGCATGGCGGCGCACCTCCTGTCGATTTGTGTTCCGGCCTCCATTATAACAGGTTTTGGCGCCGGGTGCAAACCGGCAAAAAACCGCCTGCCCGGCGGGGCAGACGGTTTTCATGTTTTATGGAAAGAGGGACGCCAGCGGAACGCGCCTCAGCCGCGCAGCCAGAGGAAGCCGTAGGGCGCGAGCGCCGCGCTGCCGGTGTACTGCGCGCCGGTCAGCAGGTCGGCGTAGTCCCCTGCCGGCAGGGGGACGGAAAGACTCTCCCCGCCGAAGTTGAACAGGCCGACCAGCACTTCGCCCCCGCCCTCCCGGCGGACGCCCAGCACCGCCAGCGACCCGGTGTCGAGGGTGGAGACGGCGGCCGACGCCTCAAAGGCGGGGTTCGCCCGCCGCACCGTCTCAAGCTCGTGCAGCCCGGTGAAGATGCGGCCGGCCGGGGTGGCCTCGTCATGCCGCTGCGCCGCCCGCTGCCAGGGCAGGCGCCCCCGGTGGACATAGCGGCTGTCGGCGGCCCTGGCGGGGTCGTCCTTGTAGCTGTAGTCGTTCAGCTGGCCGATCTCGTCCCCGCTGTAGAGCATCGGGATGCCCGACTGGAAGAGCATCATGGCGTGCAACGTCAGGTCGAACCGGACGGCGGTATCGGTCTGCGCGGGGGTGGCCGCCGCCTCCAGGCCGCACATGCTGGCGGTGGTGCCGCAGAAGCGGGCGTCCCCGGTGGCGGGGTCGTCGTTGTACAGCTCCCCCCGGCTGACGCTGCCGGCCACATGGCCCTGGAAGAAGTCGTTGAGGTACTTTTTGTGGGGCACCTCCTCCATCCCCCAGCGGCGCAGGCTGTCGTAGTCCAGCCCCCAGCCGATGTCGTCGTGGCACCGCAGGTAGTTGAGGAAGACGTATTCTTTGGGCAGGCTGCTGACGGCGTCCAGCTGCCGGCGCAGCAGCCGGGTGTCGCGGGTGGCGACGGTGTGCCAGGTGGTGCACATGGTGGTCACGTTGTACAAAAGGTGGCACTCGGGCTTTTCCACCGTGCCGAAGTAGGGCACCACCTTGACCGGCTCCATCACCACCTCGCCCAGCAGGATGACCGAGGGGCAGACGATCTCCCCGATCATACGCATCATCCGGACGATGGTGTGTACCCGCGGCAGGTTGCGGCAGGGGGTGCCCAGCTCCTTCCAGATATAGGGCACCGCGTCGATCCGGATGACGTCCATCCCCCGGTTGGCAAGGTAGAGGAAGTTGTACATCATCTCGTTGAAGACCCGGGGGTTTTTGTAGTTCAGGTCCCACTGGTAGGGGTAGAAGGTGGTCATCACCCACCGGCCGTCCTCAAGCTGGGTGAAGTTGCCCGGCGCGGTGGTGGGGAAGACCTGGGGGCAGGTCTGCTCGTACTGGGCGGGGATGTCGCAGCTGTCAAAGAAGAAGTACCGGCTCATGTACTCGCCGTCGCCCTCCCGGGCGCGGCGGGCCCACGCATGGTCGCAGCTGGTGTGGTTCATCACAAAGTCCATGCAGACGTTGATGCCCCGGTCATGGCAGGCGGCGGTCAGCTGCTCGAGGTCGTCCATGGTGCCGAGATCGGGCCGCACGGTGCGGAAGTCGGCCACCGCGTACCCGCCGTCGTCCCGCCCCCTGACCGTGTCGAGGAAGGGCATCAGGTGCAGACAGCTCACCCCGGCTTCTTCCAGGTAATCGAGCTTGGAGCGCACCCCGTCGAGGTCGCCGGCGAAGTTGTCGATGTACAGCATCATCCCCAGCAGGTCGCGGCGCTTGTACCAGCCGGGGTCAGCCTCCCGCGCGGCGTCACGGTCCTTCAGCGCGGCGCTGCGGGCCTCGGCAAAGGCGTGCATCTGGTCGCACAGCTCGGCGAACATCGAGCCGTTGTCGTACAGCTCCATGTACAGCCAGCGCAGCTCGTCGTGGTGGCGGGCCAGCCGGGTGCGGAATGCGGCTTCTTCCTGTTGGGTCATAGGGGTTCCGTCCTTTCGATCATGATCTGCACGGCGGGGTAGTCCCCGCGCAGGATGGGCAGCGTCAGCCCGGCGTGGCAGAGGGCGGCGCCGGTCCACACCCCGCCGGTGAGGCTGTCGCGGTAGAGCGCCCCCGCCTCCAGCCCGCGCAGCCGGATGTGGATGGGCCAGGGGTTGGCCTGGGGGTCCAGCGCCACCACGCTGACAGCCGCCCGGCTGCCGTCGGCCGCCGTGAACTGCCACGCGGTGAAGCACCGGTCGGCCGCGGCGTCGGTCAAACGGTCCAGCCGGCCGTCCAGCACCAGGGGCTGCAGCTGCTTGTAGAGGGCGATCTGGCCGCGCACGGCCTCCTTCTCTTCCGCCGAGAGGGCCCGCAGGTCCAGCTCATAGCCGAACATCCCGGCCATGGCCACCACGGCCCGGGTGGCCAGGGGGACGGTGCGGCCGGTCTGGCCGTTGGGGCAGGCCGAGACATGGCTGCCCATGGCCGCCGGCGGGTACCCGAAGGAGGTGCCGTACTGGATCTTGATGCGGTGGACAGCGTCGGTGTCGTCGCTGCACCAGATCTGGGGGAAGTAGTACAGCATCCCCGCGTCGAAGCGGCCGCCGCCCCCCGAGCACCCCTCGAACAGCACCTCGGGGAAGTCGCCCGTCAGCCGCCCCAGCAGCTCGTACAGCCCCAGCATGTACCGGCAGGCGGCCTCCCCCTGGCGCTCAGGGGGCAGGGCATGGCTGTAGACGTCGGTCATGTTGCGGTTCATGTCCCACTTGACGTAGGCGATGTCGTGCTCTGCCAGCAGCCGGTGGAAGATATGGTAGAGATAGTCTACCACCTCCGGCCGGCCCAGGTCAAGTACCAGTTGGCTGCGGCCGGTGGCGGGGGCCCGCCCCGGGGCGGCCAGCACCCAGTCGGGGTGGGCGGCGTAGAGGGGGGTGTCCGGGCTGACCATCTCGGGCTCCACCCACAGGCCGAAGCGCATCCCCAGGGCATGGACGTCGGCGATCAGCTCGTCCAGGGTGCAGCCGAGCTTTGCCTCGTTGACCTCCCAGTCCCCCAGGCCGCTGCGGTCGTCGCTGCGGCTGCCGAACCACCCGTCGTCCAGAACGAACATCTCCACCCCCAGCTCGGCGGCCTGCCGGGCGATGCCGAGGATCTTCTCGGCGTCGAAGTCCATCTCGGTGGCCTCCCAGTTGTTGATGAGGATGGGGCGGTGCCTGTCCCGCCAGACGCTGCGGATGATGTGCCGCTGCACAAAGCGGTGGTACTGCCTCGACAGCTGCCCCAGCCCCTCGTTGCTGTAGCTGAACAGCACCTCCGGCGCGGTGAAGGAGGCCCCGGGCTCGAGCGTCCAGGAGAAGTCGTCGTCGCTGATGCCGGCCACCAGCCGGGTGGAGCGCATCTGGCTGACCTCGCACTCGATCTTGAAGCTGCCCGACCAGACCAGCATCGCCCCGAGGCACTCGCCCGCCGTCTCGGTAGCGTGGGGCTGGGCCAGGATGACGAAGGGGTTGTGCTGGTGGCTGGAGGCCCCCCGGGCCGAGCGGATGGTCTGCACCGCCCCGAACAGCGGCCCCCGCTCAGGCAGACGCTCCATGCAGTGCCGGCCGTGGAAGTGGATCAGCTCCCACGCGCCGAAGGGGATGTCCAGGCAGGCCGAGGCGGCCTTGTCCAGCCGGATGGCCCCGCTGCCCCCGTTGGTAATGACTGCCGCCCGGGTGATGACGTCGGCCTCGGCAAAGACGCCGTAGAGCAGCGTCACCTCCAGCCCGCTGACGGCGTCCCGCAGCCTGATGCGCAGCGTGTCGCACTGGCCCTCCTCCCCGGCAAAGGCGGCGGGCAGGCCGGGCAGGCTGTACTTGCCGGGGCACACCTCGAAGCCCGCAAAGCGCAGGTCGGCCAGGCGGCTGCCGTCGGGGCCGGCCAGGCGCAGGCAGCCGATGCGGTAGTCCCCCACGCCGCTGCCGGTATACTCCTGGCAGAGGGTGTCGAGGGAGTAGGTGCGCTGCGTGTCCATGCCGGCGGGCTGGGGGGAGAAGCCGCAGTCCGAGCAATACTCGGTGCCGCGCAAGTCGGCGGCGCCCACCGCGGGGCCGTAGTACAAATGGTGCACCACACCCTGGCCGTCCGCCCACAGCTGGTAGGCGGTGTGGGCGGTCTCGAGGGTGAACAGTCCGGTCTGGGGGTTCGCATGGATACTCATGGTCGGTATCCTCCTTCATTATAATATAGATGTACTCAACCGAGAACAGCGCCCGGCCAGAACAGTGGGCCGGACGCCATTCTCAGATGTGTGCGTGTGTGCCGGAAAGGCAGAGGGGAAAGTGGCTTATTTGCCGCCGGTCATGGCGATGCCCTGGATGAACTGCTTCTGGAAGATCAGGTACAGGATCACCATGGGGATCATGGCCAGCAGGCTGCCCGCCATCAGGACGGGGAAGTTGGTGGTGAACTGGCCGTTCAGGGTGGACAGGCCGGCGGACAGGGTCATCATGTTCAGGTCGGTGTTGCAGATCAGGGGCCACATCAGGTCCGAGTAGGCGAACACCGCGGTGAAAATGGCCAGGGCGGCCATGCTGGAGCCGGTCAGGGGCAGCATGACTTTATAGAAGGCCTGCCACTTGTTGCAGCCGTCCAGATAGGCGGCCTCGGCGATCTCGTTGGGGATGGCCAGGTACGACTGCCGCAGAAAGAAGGTGCCGAAGGCGGAGACCAGGCCGGGGAACACCAGGCCGAAGATGGAGTTGGTCATGCCCACCTTGGCCAGCATCAGGTACTGCGGGGTGATGAAGATCTGGCTGGGCAGCATCATCTGGATCAGGATGATGGAGAACAGCAGGTTCTTGCAGGGGAACTGCAGCTTTGCGAAGGCGTAGCCCGCCATCGAGCTGAAGACCACGGCGCAGAGCACCCGCAGCACGATCAGCAGGGCGGTGTTGACGTACAGGTTGACGAAGGGCAGGCTCTCCAGCGCGGTGACAAAGTTGTCAAGGTTCCACTGGGAAGGCAGGATCTGAGGCGGGATCGCCATCGATTCGGACTGGGTCTTAAAGCAGGTCAGCACCATCCACACAAAGGGGAAGATCATGATGACGCTGCCGAAGATCAGGGCGGCGTAGGTCAGCGCCTTGGTGATCCGCTTGGAGTTCTTCATGCTCCCGGCGGGGGCGCTGGTGGTAGCGGTAGCAGTACTCATCTTTTACACCTCGTAATTGACCCACTTCTTCTGGCCGATGAACTGGA
>DWXX01000098.1 GCA_019118985.1 Candidatus Faecalibacterium faecipullorum | reverse complement strand
TAGTCGATGGGGTCGCCCAGCGAGTAGATGCAGGACACCGACGCCACGATGATGACGTCCCGCCGCTCAGACAAAGCCGCCGTCGCCGAATGGCGCAGGCGGTCGATCTCGTCGTTGATGGCGCTGTCCTTCTCGATGTAGGTGTCGGTGCTGGGGATATAGGCCTCGGGCTGGTAGTAGTCGTAGTAGCTGACGAAGTATTCCACCGCGTTCTCGGGGAAGAAGGCCCGGAACTCGGTGCACAGCTGCGCGGCCAAAGTCTTGTTGTGGGCCAGCACCAGGGTGGGGCGGTTGCACCGGGCGATGACGTTGGCCATGGTAAAGGTCTTGCCCGAGCCGGTCACCCCCAGCAGGGTCTGGCATTTGTCCCCCCGCAGCACCCCGGCGGTCAGCTGCTCGATGGCCTCGGGCTGGTCGCCGGTGGGCTGGTAGGCCGACACCAGTTTGAAATGTTTCTCTTCCATGGACAGAGCCCTCCCCCTTTGCGCGGCGGTTTCACAATCAATGGTTGTATGCCTGCCGCCTATTATACCACGTTCTTTTTGTTTTGTACAGCGTCCCGGTCATGTTTCCTCCGGGCCGCGGAGCTCGAAGATGCGCAGCGGGCTTATCTCGCCGTCGGGCACCTCGCTGCGCTGGCGCATCGACAGATACTCGGTGTCGGTGACGATGATGTGGTCGAGCAGACGCGCGCCGATCAGGTACATCCCCCGGGCCAGCTCGGCGGTGGCCTGGATGTCCTCGCGGGAGGGCAGGATGTTCCCGCTGGGGTGGTTGTGGGCCAAAACGGCGCTGCGCGCCTTGAACCGCACCGCCTGGGCGATGGCCGCCCGGACCGGCAGCTCCACCTGTTCCCGGCCGCCCGCCGCCAGCCAGACCGCCCCGACGATCCGCCGGCTGCCGTCCAGGCAGACCAGCAGCGCCTTCTCCTCCGTCGCGCCGCGGAAGCGGTCCATCATATACTGCCCGATCTGCTCGGTGGTCTGCAGCTTGCGCCTGTCCCGCACCCGGCTGGCGTGGTAGCAGGCGCTGACCTGCGGCAGCAGATGCAGCAGCCGCGCCGACGCCGGGCCCACCCCCTCCACCCGGCACAGCTCCTCTTCGCTGGCTTCCAGCACGCCGGCCAGATCGCCGAAGCGGTCCAGCAGGGCGTGGGCGATGGGGTTTGTGTCCCTCTGGGCGTTGGTGAAGTAGAGCAGGTACTCCAGCATCTCGTGCTCGGCCAGGCTCTCAAAGCCGTACTTTTCCACCCGCTGGTGCATCCGCTGCCTGTGCCCGGCATGGGGCTGCTTTTTGCCGGCCATGGCGCCGCGCCTCCTTTCCGTCCTTCATGCTGTCTTTAGAATACTGTCCCCGCGGCCAAAAGACAAGCCCCCGGGGCAAATTTTCTGCCGGAATTGACTTGCGGGCCGAAATGGTTTATCATAGCAGTAAAGTAAAGCAAGGAGCCTGCCATGAGACGATTTACCGCCACCGCCAACGACGAGGGGGTGCGGCTGTCCCGCTTTGTCCTCAGTGTGACGCGGGGGCTGCCCACCAGCCTTTTGTACAAGAGCTTCCGCAACAAGCGGATCAAGGTCAACGGCAAGCGGGCCGCCCCCGACGCCCGCCTCGCCGCCGGGGACGTCGTCGAACTGTACATCAACGACGAGTTCTTCCCCGCCCAGCCCGACGCCCGCCCCCAAAAGCCCGCAAAGCCCCGCCAGCCCAACGTGCAGGTGGTGTATGAGGACGAGAACATCGCCGTCCTCTATAAGCCCGCCCACCTGCTGTGCCACAGCGACCGCACCGGCGACGCCAACCTGGTGGACGCCTTCACCCAGTACCTGACCGACAAGGGCGAATACGCCCCCGGCGGGGAGAACCGCTTTGCCCCCGCCCTGTGCAACCGGCTGGACCGCGGCACCGAGGGTCTGGTCATCGCCGCCAAGAACTACGCCGCCCTGCGGGACATGAACGAGCTCATCCGCACCGACCGGCTGCGCAAGGAGTATTACACCATCACGGTGGGCATCCCGCCGCGGGGGCGGTTCACCGCCTGGTGGGAGCACGACGAACAGGCCAACAAGGTCAGCATCCACGCCCGCCCCGACCAGGCCGGCCGCCGCAAGCAGATCGTCACCGACGTGGACGTGCTGCGCACCGCCGGGCCCTACGCTCTGTGCAAAATCGGCCTTGTCACCGGGCGGACCCATCAGATCCGCGCCCACCTGGCCTACCTCGGCCGGCCGGTGCTGGGGGACGTCAAGTACGGCAACCGCAAGGCCAACGAGCGGGCCGGCGCCAGGACCCAGGCCCTGTGCGCGGTCCGCCTGACCTTCCTCGAGATACCGGAGGGCAATACCCTGCGCTACCTCGCCGGCCGGGTGATCAAGCTGAAAGACCCCCAGATCCTGCGCCAGTTCGATGCGCTGGACAAGTCCAAGCCGTCCGGCCCGGCCTGATCTGATCGAGCGCCTTGCGCGGAAAGGAGCGCCCCCATGTATGCAGTCCTGAACAGCTTCGGCCTGGCCGGCCTGAAAGGCTTCGGCGTCGCGGTGGAGGCCGACGTCTCGGCCGGGCTGGAGGCCTTTTCCATCGTGGGCCTGCCCGACTCGGCGGTGCGGGAGAGCGCCGACCGCGTCCGCGCGGCCGCCCGGAACCTGCGCTTTTCCTGGCCGTCGGCCCGGGTGACGGTCAACCTGGCCCCCGCCGACGTCCGCAAGACGGGCCCCGTCTACGACCTGCCGCTGCTGCTGGCGGTGCTGGCCGCCGCCGGGCAGATCGAGACCCCGCCCAAAGACGCGGCCTTCCTGGGGGAGGTGGCCCTGGACGGGTCGCTGCGGCCGGTGGCCGGGGTGCTGCCCATGGCCCTGGCCGCCGCCGAAAGCGGTGTGAAAGCCCTCTACCTGCCCGCCGACAACGCCGCCGAGGCCGCCGAAGCCTGCGGCAGCGGGATGCAGGTCTACCCCGCCCGGCGGGTGACCGACGTGGTGGGGGCTTTGAGCGGGCGGCTGACCATCCCGCTGGCCGCCCCCGCCCCCTTCGACCCCGACGGCGGCTGGGCGGCTTACCCCGACTTTGCCGACGTGCTGGGCCAGGCGGTGGCCCGCCGGGCGATGGTGGTGGCGGCAGCCGGCGGCCACAACGTCCTGATGATCGGCGCGCCCGGCACCGGCAAATCCATGCTGGCCAAGCGCCTGCCCGGCATCCTGCCCCCCATGACCCGGGAGGAATCGGTCGAGACCTCCAAGATCTACTCCATCGCGGGGCTGCTGCCCCGGGGCGCCGGGCTGATCGCCGCACGGCCCTTCCGCAGCCCCCACCACTCGGCCAGCCCGGCCTCCCTGGCCGGCGGGGGCAGCCTGTTCCGCCCGGGGGAGTGCAGCCTGGCCAACGCCGGCGTCCTCTTCCTGGACGAGTTGCCCGAATTTTCCCGCGAGAGCCTGGAGGTACTGCGCCAGCCGCTGGAGGACGGCCAGATCACCATCAGCCGGGCGGCGGGCAGCGCCACCTACCCCAGCCGCTTCCAGCTGGTGGCGGCCATGAACCCCTGCAAGTGCGGCTACTACGGCCACCCCACCCGGCCCTGCACCTGCACCCCCAACGCGGTGCGGCAGTACCGCAGCCGCATCTCGGGGCCGCTGCTGGACCGCATCGACCTGTGCGTCGAGATGGACCCCATCTCCTTCAGCGAGCTGCACGGCGCCGCCCAGAGCGAGTCCAGCGCCAGCCTGCGGGCCCAGGTGCTGGCCGCCCGGGCGGTGCAGACCGCCCGCTTTGCCGCCAAGGGCTACCGCGGCGTCCACTGCAACGCCCAGCTCTCGGCCGGGCAGGTGCGGCAGGTCTGCCGGCTGACGCCCGGCGCGCAGCAGACCCTCCGCGTCGCCTACGACCGGCTGGGCCTGTCCGCCCGCAGCCACGACCGGCTTTTGCGGGTGGCCCGCACCATCGCCGACCTTGCCGGCGCCGACCTCATCGACGAGACCGCCCTGCTGGAAGCCCTGCAGTACCGGATGCAGGACAAGCTCGGCGTCCGATAAAACGCAAAAAGGCCCGCTGGCACGGCACGTGCAGCGGGCTTTTGGTTTATTCGTCCTTGCCGGCGCTATCCTGCTTTTCTTCGCTCTCAAGCTCTTTGCGCAGGGCGCGGATCCGCTTTTTCTCGCTCTCGACATGGCGCCAGGGCCAGGCGTGGCCCTCGTTCTCCTTGCACCAGCG
>DWXX01000097.1 GCA_019118985.1 Candidatus Faecalibacterium faecipullorum | reverse complement strand
GGACGGGGCTGCACGGGGCGGGGGGCATCCGCCCGGCGCGGGACTTTTACCGCCGGCCGCTGCTCTGCCTGACCCGCGCCGAGGTGGAGGACTACTGCGCCGCCGCCGGGCTGCTGGCGCAGTCTGCCGCCGCGGCGCAGTCGGCCCCCTGCCCGGCGGCCGCCCGCCGGTCGGGGCAGGTCTGGGCCCTCGGGCCGCTGCAGGCCGCCGACCCTCTGATCTTGGAACAGGCCGCCCATGCCCTGACCGCCCCCCACCGCGACGTCGAGGAGACCTACATCCGCCTCATCTGCGCGCTGGTGGCCCGGGGCAGCGGGGCGGTGCAGCTGCGGCCCGGCGTCCGGCTGCGGGCCGGCGGCGGGGTGCTCTGGCTGGAAAAAGCCGCCCCCGCCCCGCCGGCGCAGCGGCTCGAAGCGCAGCCCTTCTGCCCCGGGCGGCGGGCCGAATACCCCCTGGGCGGGGGCAAATGGCTCGTCGCAAGGGTGGAAAAGCCGGGTTTTCAAGAAAAAACACAGGTCGTTCACAAAAAAGACTTAAAAAATGTAGCAGATTATGCTAGAATAGCCTTGTTGCACCCTGCCCTCACCCTGCGGGGTCGGCAGCCGGGGGATACCTTCTGCCCGGCCGGCCGCGGGGGGACAAAGCCCCTGCGCAAGTGGATGAACGAGCAGGCCATCCCGCCCGAAGAGCGGGACAGCCTGCCGCTGCTTGCCTGCGGCAGCAAGGTGGTATGGGTCTGCGGCGCAGGCTTTGCGGAAGGCTTTGCCCCCGACGGGGGCGCCGGCCTTGTCCTGCACCTGGAGATAGAAGCCCGAAAGGGAGAAGAGAGAGGATGTTGAGTCATGGATATGCGCGACGACATTCAGACCGTTCTGGTCAGTGAGGAGCAGCTGCGGGCCAAAGTGGCCGAGCTGGGCGCCCGGATCAGCCGGGACTACGCGGGCAAGGACCTGCTGCTGGTCTCGATCTTAAAGGGGGCGGTGGTCTTTATGGCCGACCTGATGCGGGCGGTGACCATCCCCTGCAGCATCGACTTTATGGTGGTGTCCAGCTACGGCGGCACCAACACCGAGTCCACCGGCCTTGTCAAGATCGTCAAGGACCTGGACGCCGACCTGTCGGGGCGGGAGGTGCTGATCGTCGAGGATGTGCTGGACACCGGCGTCACCCTGTCCAATCTGGTGCCCATGCTGCGGATGCGCCACCCCAACTCGGTGAAGATCTGCGCCATCCTGGATAAGCCCGCCCGCCGCAAGACCTCCATCACCGCCGACTACCGCGGCTTTGAGGTGCCGGACGCCTTTGTGGTGGGCTACGGCCTGGACTACGACGAAAAATACCGCAACCTGCCCTTCGTGGGCGTTCTGAAGCCGGAGGTCTACGGCGGCTGAGCCCCGCCGCCCCCGGGCCCACACCATATAAACAGAGAACGGGAGTTGATCGTTTTTGCAGCAGAAAAGACCGCACCTGAATCCGTTGATTCTGGCCCTGGCGCTGGCCGCCGTGCTGATGATCTGGTCGGTGTTCACCACCTCCAGCACGCCCAGAGGCTCGACCATGAGCTATTCCACGGTGGTGCACTACTTTGAACACTTGCAGGTGACCGCCTTCACCCTCGACCGCAACACCGGCGTTATCACCATGGACCTGAAGGAAGGGGACCTGCCCCTGCCCGGCGCCACCCAGGAGAGCACCGCCCCCTCGGGCGGGCTTGTGTCGGGGCTGCTGGGGTCCCACAGCTCGACGGGGGATTCGGTCTACACCAATGAGGACGGCACCGTCACCGTCCGCTACCAGCTGCCCTACGCGGCCCTCTTCATCAACGAGGTGCAGACCTATATCGACGCCTACGACGCCGCCAACCCCGACGACCCGATGGAGTATGACTACACCGCCCTGCGGGAGACGGTGCCCTGGATGGAGATCTTCTTCTACCTGGCCATGCTGGGCTGCACCGGGTTCATCCTCTTCTCGATGCTGCGGGGCGGCGCCGGCGGCGGCAACGTCATGAACGTCGGCCGCGCCCGGGTCAAGGATGAGTCCACCAACCAGAAGACCGCCACCTTCGCCGACGTCGCCGGCGAGGATGAGGAAAAGGAAGAGCTGAAAGAGGTCGTCGAGTTCCTCAAGAGCCCCGAGAAGTTCAACTCGCTGGGCGCGCGGATCCCCCACGGCGTTCTGCTGGTGGGCCCCCCGGGCACCGGCAAGACCCTGCTGGCCCGCGCCTGCGCCGGCGAGGCGGGGGTGCCCTTCTACTCCATCTCGGGCTCTGACTTTGTCGAGATGTACGTCGGCGTCGGCGCGTCCCGCGTCCGCGACCTGTTCGACAAGGCCAAAAAGACCATGCCCTGCATCATCTTCATCGACGAGATCGACGCGGTGGGCCGTCAGCGCGGCGCCGGGCTGGGCGGCGGGCACGACGAGCGTGAGCAGACCCTCAACCAGCTGCTGGTCGAGATGGACGGCTTTGAGGCCAACGACGGCATCATCGTCATGGCCGCCACCAACCGCGCCGACATTCTGGACAAGGCCCTGCTGCGACCCGGCCGGTTCGACCGCCAGGTCTACGTCGGCCTGCCCGACGTCAAGGGCCGGGAGGAGATCCTCAAGGTCCACACCCGCAAAAAGCCCCTGGCCCCCGACGTCTCCCTCAAGGTGATCGCGCAGCGGACGGCGGGCTTTGCCGGCGCAGACCTGGAGAACCTGGTCAACGAGGCCGCCCTGCTGGCCGCCCGCCGCAACCGCAAGGCCATCACCATGGAGGACATCGAAGAGGCCTCCATGAAGGTGATGGCCGGCCCCGAAAAGAAGAGCCGCGTGGTCACCCCCGAGGAGAAGAAGCTGACCGCCTACCACGAGGCGGGCCATGCGGTGGCGGGTTTCTACTGCAAGCACCACCCCCGCGTGCATGAGATCACCATCATCCCCCGCGGCCAGGCCGGCGGCTACACCATGTATCTGCCCGAGAAGGACCGCTCCTACGTCACCAAGGGGGAGATGTTCGAGGACATCGTCTCCAGCCTGGGCGGCCGTGTGGCCGAACAGCTGATTTTGGACGACATCTCGACCGGCGCGTCCAACGACCTGCAGCAGGCCACCAACATCGCCCGGCAGATGATCACCCGCTACGGCTTCTCGGAGCGGCTGGGCCCGGTGGTCTATGGCACCAGCCAGGAGGAGACCTTCCTCGGCCGCGACTTCGGCCAGGGCAAGGGCTACAGCGAGACCACCGCCGCCGAGATCGACAGCGAGATCCGCGACATCATCGACGAGGCCTACGAGACCTGCCGGCGCACCCTGACCGAGCACATCGGCCAGCTGCACGCCCTGGCCCAGGCCCTGATCGAGCGCGAGAAACTGAACGAGGCCGAGTTCAACGCCATCATGCGGGGCGAGGCCCTGCCCCCCCGCAAAGGGGAGGAGCCGGCCGCCCCGGCGCAGCCCGTGCCCCCCGCGCAGCCGGAGGCGCCCGTCCAGCCCGCTGAAGGCGCGGCAGCGCCGGAGGCGCCCGCCCAGGATGCCCCCGCCGCGCCCCCGGCCGGACCGGACGACCAGCCCCGGCAGCCGTAACATCCAAAAGCCCACAGCGAAGGAGTGAGTGTTGTGGAGGAAAGTTTTGACCCGATCGCCCAAACCAGGGCCAACTACTATACGCCGGGCAGCCCGGTCCAGTTCGTCCGCGTCGAGCTGCTCAAGGGCAGCGTCAGCGGGGACCGCGCGGTCTGCCTGACCTTCAAGAATATCTCCCGCGTCAACCTGACCGCCCTGGACATCCACTTCAAGTGCAAGACCACCGGCGGCGAGATCCTCTGCGAGGACGAGTTCGAGTACCGCGACCTCGACGTCAAGCCCGGCGAGCTGTTCGGGATGGACGACGCGGTATTCATCACCCAGCAGCCCATCACCAGCGTGGATGTGGTGCTGCGCAACGTCTACAACGGCAAGCGGGTGGTCCGGCTGGACAACATCCGGCGGGTCCGCCTGCCCGCCCCCCGCCGCCTGCCCGACGACCTGGCCGCCGCCCTGGAAGAGCGGACCGGCCGCCAGGGGATGCTCTACGCACCCCAGGTGCTGGACAGCGGGTGGTACTGCGCCTGCGGCGCCTTCCACCCCAAAGAGGAGGACACCGTCTACTGCAGCGAGTGCGGGTCGGACCGCATCCTGCTGCAGAACGCCCTCAACACCCTGATGCAGCCCGAGCAGGCCGCCGGGCCGGAGGACGCCGCCCCCCCCGCCGCGGCGGAAGAGCCGACAGCGCCGACGGCGCCCGCCGCGCCCCCCGCCGATGAGACCGGGCACACCCGCGTCGCCGGGGCTGCGGGCGGCACCCGCGCCTTTGAGCCGGTGCAGCCCCGCCGCACCGACAGCGGCCTGCACGCCGGGCAGGAGACGAGGCTGTTCACCCAGCCGCCCGCGGCGCAGCCCGCCGCCCCCACCGCCGCGCCGGCCGAGGAGCAGGAGGATGACGGCGCCACCCGGGCCGTCCCGTCCCGCGCCCGCGCCGCCGAGGCCGCCCGCCGCCTCTATCCCGAGCCGGTGGAGGAGGACGACGATGAGGACGACGACCGCGACCCGGTGGCGGAGAACATCATTCGCTGGGTGCCGCCCCTGACCGCCCTCATCTGCGCCGGCATCGCGCTGTACGGCTTTGTGTACTATCAGTTTTTCCTGTAGATCGACCCGTGGGGGAGCGTGTTTCGGCCGCTCCCCCCATTTTGGGTAGGGGAGGTGGGGCGTATGCCCGAAGAATACCTGCAGGCCGCCTTTGAGATCAAGGCATCCTGCGACGAGATCAGCCGCAAATTGCTGCGCTGGCACTGGGAGTCGCGGCCGGGGCCCCACAGCTTTGACGCCCTGCTCGACCACATCCGCCGCCGGCAGGAGGAGAGCCCCGCCTACTACGGCCACATGCCCGACGTCGGCCGCAAGACCGGCTGGCAGCAGCTGGACACCACCATCTGCATGCGGGTGCTGCTCGACCCTGAGAGCGACGCCGCCGCGCCCCTCGACCTGCTGGGCCAGACCGCCCACCCCGGGGCGGCCCGCCGGGCCTGCAACGCGGTGCGCACCGCCCGCAACGAGGCGGCCCACGCCTCCGACCGGGCGGGGGGCGGCCAGGCGGCCATCCTCTTTGACGAGGCGGTGGAATGCGTCGAGGACGCCTACGCCGGCACCGCCCTCAGCGGGCGGGAGCTGGAGGAGTATTACCGGCTGTCCAACGACTACCTGCGCCGCTGCGGCGTGGGCGGGAAGGAGGCCGCCCCGCCCCCCGAACAGCCCGCCCCCGAGGTACATATCCACCCCACCGGCGAGGCGCGGCAGAAGGCCGCCGCCCGCCGCAAGGCGGAGGAAGGCCGGCAGCCTTCCCCCCAAAAGCAGCCCGCCCCCCGCGGCGGGGACAAAGCCGCGCCGAAGCAGCCCCGCGGCGGGCAGAGCGCCCCCCGCAGGGGCGGCAGGGGGAAGGCGGCGCCCCGGCAGCGGCAGCCGGCGGTCAGCCGGGCCGCTCTGGCCGCCCTGGCAGCCGCCTTGCTGATCGGCCTGGCCGCCCGGGCCGCCGGGATGGGGCTGCTGCCCTTTTGATGCGTGAAGTGAAACTAGGAGGTACACCATGGACACCCGACTGATCTTTCTGGACATCGACGGCACCTTCATCTCGCCGGGGCGGATGGACGCCCCCGACAGCGCGGTGCAGGCCGTCCGCGCCGCCCGGGCGAGGGGCCACAAGGTCTTTCTGTGCACCGGGCGCAACTACAAGATGACCTCCCCCATGCTGCGGTACGGCTTCGACGGCTATGTCTGCAGCGCCGGGGGGTATGTGGTCTGCGGGGACGAGGTCCTGTTCGACTGCCCGATGGATAAAAGCCAGAGCGACGGCCTGCGGGCCGTCCTGGAGGCAAACGGGGTGGAGTGTACCCTCGAAGCGCGGGACGCCACCTACAGCGGGATGCAGATGCTGGCCCGCCTGGCAGCCAGCCACCAGGGCCGCCCGGGTGAAACCAACAGCGAGCTGGAGCGCTGGCGGCGGCTCTTCCTCGAGGGCGGGCTGATCTGCCCCCTCGACCAGTACAAAGGGGAGCCCATCTATAAGATCTGCTACATCGCCCAGCGGGAGGAGGACCTGGCCCCCGCCCGGGCCGCCTATGAGGACCAGTTCGTCTTTTGCGAGACCCGGGGCTTCAAGCAGGACTGCCCCTGCGTCAACGGCGAGCTGATCAACCGCAAGTTCAACAAGGGGGACGCCATCCGCCGCATCTGCGAGCATCTCGGCCTGCCGATGTCGGCGTCGGTCGCCTTTGGGGACAGCGCCAACGACCTTGAGATGACCGACGTGGCCGGCATCAGCTACTGCATGGCGAACGGCGCCGACGAGCTGAAGGCCCGCTGCACCCGCGTCTGCCCCGCCACAGAGGAGGACGGCATCGCCGTCGCTTTCAAAGAGCTGGGGCTGATCTGACCACTGCATACAAAAAAGCCAGACCGCGCGTTCGGTCTGGCTTTTGTTATTTGCTGCGCCGCATGTAGAGCAGGGCGGGGGTGCGGGCGGTGAGTTCAAGAATGTCCATACAGAGCCTTCCTTTGTTCAGCCCCGGGCGCGCAGCTGCCAGAAAGCCACCGCGCTGGCGGCGGCGACGTTGAGGGAATCCACCCCGTGGGACATGGGGATCCTGGCGGTGTAGTCGCAGCGGGCGATGGTCTCGGGGGCAAGGCCGTCCCCCTCGGTGCCGAGGATGAGGGCGAGGCGTTCTTCCGCCATCAGGGCGGGGTGGTCGATGGGGACCGAGCGGTCGGTCAAAGCGAGGGCCGCCGTCTTGAACCCGAGGGCGGCCAGGCGGTCAAGGCCGGCGGCCGGCCAGTCGGCGGGGGCGGCGCCGATGCGGGTCCATGGCACCTGAAAGACGGTGCCCATGCTGACCCGCACCGCCCGCCGGCAGAGGGGGTCGCAGCAGGACGGTGTAAGGAGGACCGCGTCGACGTGCAGCGCCGCCGCCGAGCGGAAGATAGCCCCCACGTTGGTGGAGTCGACGATGTTTTCCAGCACCGCCACCCGGCGGGCGTTCCGGCAGAGGGCTTCCACCGCGGGCAGGGCGGGCCGGCGGAAGGCCGCCAGCACCCCGCGGGTGAGGGCGTAGCCGGTCAGCTGCGCCAGGGTGCCGCGGTCTGCGGTATAGACGGGGGTGTCGGGGGCGATGCGGGCCAGAATGCCGCGGGCGGGCCCGTCGATCTTGGCCGGCTCCATCAGCAGGGAGAGGGGGGTATAGCCCGCGTCCAGGGCGCGGGCGATGACCTTGGGGCTCTCGGCGATGAACACCCCCTTCTCGGGCTCGAGCTTATTGCGCAGCTGATTCTCGGTCAGCCGGGCGTAGGGGTCGAGGGCGGGGTCGGCAAGGTCTGTGATCTCGATGATGCGGGGCATGGGGCCTCCTTAAGATAGGCTGAAGTCATTCTCGCCCGACAGGCCGTCCAGGCTGAGCATCCCCTCGAGGGCGGCGATGTCGGCCGAGACGTCCAGCGCGTCGGACTGGAACAGCTTGTCCAGCTGGTTTTCAAAAGCGGTGACCAGCAGATCGAGGGAGCCCTCGATCCGCTGTTTGGTGCTGGAGATGGTCTCGCCATCCACCCCCTGGCCCTCCAGCTGGGCGTAGGTGCGCAGCAGCTTGATGGCGGTGGGCAGGTAGTAGCCGGTGAACTTGCGCAGCTGCTCGGCCTTGGCGGGGTCGGCTTCGGCCAGGGCGAAGATCCGCCCGCTGACCTTTTCCAGCCGGGCGGCTTTGGCCCGCAGCTCCCCGTCGTCGATGGCGCCGGCGGCCTCGCGCAGCTGGCGCAGCAGCTTCTGGTACTGGGTCTCGCCGTCGGGGGCGGGCTCCTCCTGGGCGGGCGGGGCGGGGATGGGCGCGTCCCCCCGGACGATGAGGAAGTCGGTGCGGTTGTCGATGTAGGCGTCGGGGCCGAAACAGCCGTGGTCGATGGCCTGTTCCAGCAGGGTGCGGCCCTCCCGGGCAGGGATGCCGGCCGCGGCGAACAGCTCGTCGAGGGGGATGTTGTCCCGGTCGCCCACCACCTTGGCCAGCTGCCGCTCCAGCCGGGCGGCCCGCCTGAGATGCAGGCTGACCGCCAGCGCGCCCCCGCCGCCCACGATCTGGGCGATGTTGGCGGCCAGGTCCTCAAAGGCCCAGCCCACCCAGCCGCCGGCATAGTGGACGGCCGCCGCCAGGGCGGAGATGGTCTCGGGCAGGCTGACCGCCCCGACGAACAGCAGGATCGCCCCCAGCACGGTGCACCATTTGGTCAGGCTCTGCCGGCGCTTTTGGGCCCGCCGCTGCTCGGCGGTGGGCAGGTCGCGGGCCGCCGGGCCGTACTGCGCGGCATAGTCGTAGGCGGCGCCGGCCGTCTGGGGCTGCTGGGCGCGGTATGCCGGCCCGGCGTATTTGCCCTGGCCCAGCTCCCGCTTTTCGGCGTCGCGGTCGATGGCCCGCAGGATGAACAGCACCGCCGCCAGCCAGGGCGCAATGCCCAGAAAGATCAGCAGGGCGATGGTGGGGATGCGGGCGAAATAGTGTTGTCTGTGTCGTGGCTGCATGATACCCTCCCGGCGCGGCGGCGTGGAAAACGACAAAAAGGGCCGCGCTCCCCTTTATTGTAGCAGAGCGCGGCCCATTTGTTAATACTGAAATTTACGGCGTCTTTACTGCATCAGGGCGCAGACGGCGTCGGCGTAGGCGACGGGGTCGTCCACCGGCAGGCCCTCGATCAGCTGGGCCTGCGCGTAGAGGATCTGGCTGTACCTGGCCACCTTGTCGGTGTCGCCGGCCTCCTGCGCGGCTTTCAGCACCCCAAAGACGGGGTGGCCGGCGTTGACCTCCAGCACCTTGTCGCTCTTGACGTTCTCGCTGCCGGGCTGACGGGAGAGGACTTTCTCCATCTCGATGGACAGCGGCCCGTCGGCCGACAGGCAGACCGGGTGGTCCTTCAGCCGGGTCGAGACCTTGACCTCCTTGACCTTGCCCTCCAGGGCGGCCTTCATGGCCTCGAAGAGGGGCTTGTTCTCGGCGGTGGCGTCCTCGGCGGCCTTCTTTTCCTCGTCCGATTCAAGGCCGAGCTCGCCGCTGTTGATGTTCTTGAACTCGACGGTGCCGTCCTTGCCCTCGGCGTCCTTGCGGGGGAAGGTGTGCATGATCTGGAAGCAGAACTCGTCCACATCCTCGGTCAGGAGCAGCAGGTCGTAGCCCTTGTCCAGCACGAGGGAGGCAGCGGGCAGCTTGGCCAGACGGTCGGCGGTGTCGCCGGCGGCAAAGTAGATGTACTTCTGCTCGGCAGGCATCTTCTCGACATACTCCTCGAGGGTGACCATCTTCTGCTCTTTGGCCGAGTAGAAGAGCAGCAGCCCCCGCAGCAGCTCGGTGTGCATCCCGTAGTCGGCGTAGACGCCGAACTTGATCTGACGGCCGAACTCCTTCCAGAAGGCTTCGTACTTCTCCCGGTCGTTGACCAGCATGGCGTTCAGCTCGTTCTTGATCTTCTTTTCAAGGGCGTTGTGGATCAGCTTGAGCTGGCTGTCCTTCTGCAGCATCTCGCGGCTGATGTTCAGGCTCAGGTCCTGGCTGTCGACGATGCCCTTGACAAAGCTGAAGTAGTCGGGCAGCAGATCGGCGCACTTGTCCATGATCAGCACGCCCGAAGCGTAGAGGGCCAGCCCCTTCTCATACTCCTTGGTGTAGTAGTCGTAGGGCCGGTGGGCGGGCACAAAGAGCAGGGCGTTGTAGTTGGCGGTGCCCTCGGTGCGGCTGACGATCACCCGGGCGGGGTCGGCGTAGTCGCCGAAGTGGTTCTTGTAGAACTCGTTGTACTCCTCGTCGGTGACCTCGCTCTTCTGCTTTTTCCAGATGGGGACCATGCTGTTCAGGGTCTCGAGCTCGGTGTATTCCTCCCACTCGGGCTTGTAGTCGTCGGGCTTGGGGTCGGGCGCGGGCTTCTGGCGGCTCCTCGTCCGCTCCATCTGGATGGGGTAGCGGATGTAGTCGCTGTACTTCTTGACGATGGCGGCGACGCCGTACTCCGAGACGTAGTTGTCGTAATTCTCGGTGTCGGTGTTTTCCTTGATGTGCAGGATGATGTCGGTGCCGGGGGCGTCTTTTTCGGCGGGGGTGATCTCATAGCCCTCCACCCCGCTGGACTGCCACTGCCACGCCTCGTCGCTGCCGTACGCCCGCGAGATGACGGTGACCCGGTCGGCTGCCATGAAGGCAGAGTAGAACCCGACGCCGAACTGGCCGATGATGTCGATGTTCTCATCGGTGTTCTCGGCTTTGAAGTCCTGGCTGCCCGAATGGGCGATGGTGCCGAGGTTCTCTTCCAGCTCGGCGCGGGTCATGCCGATGCCGTTGTCAGAAACGGTCAGCATCCGGTTTTCCTTGTCGAGGGTGAGCAGGATGCGGAAATCCTCCTTGTCCATCCCCACCGACGTGTCGGTCAGGCTCTTGAAATAGAGCTTGTCCAGCGCGTCGGAGGCGTTGGAGATCAGCTCCCGCAGGAAGATCTCCTTGTTGGTGTAGATCGAGTTGATCATCAGGTCCATCAGCTTTTTGCTTTCGGCCTGGAACGGCTGCATTGCCATGGCAAAAACCTCTTTTCTGAATCGAAGGGTGCTTAGCACTCAAATATTCCGAGTGCTAATATACACCGTCCGGCCCAAAAAATCAAGGGGGAGGGGGCAGGCTTCATAAAAAGTTTAGAAAATTCCTTCCCATCCGGGGCCTGCCTGCAGTACAATAGAGAAAAAGACTTGCAGGAGGCAACGGACATGAAGATCGAAACATTGCAGCTCGGGCAGGCGGTGCTGACCGTCTATCTGCGGGAGCCGTCGGCGTCGATGCCGCAGGCGGCGGCCCGCCCGCTGGTGCTGGTGGTGCCGGGGGGCGGCTATGAGCACGTCAGCGACCGGGAGGGCGACCCGGTGGCGGTCCGCTTTCTGGCCGAGGGGTACCACGCGGCGGTGCTGCGCTACAGCGTGGGGGAAGGCGCGCGGGGCTGGCGCCCCCTCGCCGAGATCAACGACGCTTTGGCCGCGGTGCGCGCCCGCGCGGCCGACTGGGGGGTCTGCCCCGACAAGGTGGCGGTCTGCGGCTTTTCGGCGGGCGGGCACCTGGCCCTCTCGTCGGCGGTGCTGGACCTGCCGGGGCTGCCCGCCGGGCAGGCGCAGCAGCGCCCCGACGCGCTCATCCTCGGCTACCCGGTGGTGACGGCGGGGGACTGCGCCCACCGGGGCAGCTTTGTCCGCCTGACCGGCGACGACGACCGGGCGGCCCACTGCGCCTTCAGCCTGGAGGACAAGATCCGACCCGGTGTGCCGCCGGTCTTTGTCTGGCACACCATGGACGACGCCACCGTCCCGGTCGAGAACAGCCTGCTGCTGGTGTCGGCGCTGCGCAGGGCGGGGGTCGAGTGCGAGGCGCACTTTTTCCCCCACGGGGTGCATGGGCTGAGCGTCTGCACCGCCGAGGTGAACACCCCGCAGCCCCACGCCGCCCACTGGTTCGCCCTTGCGGCCGAGTGGCTGCGGGACGTCTTTGACTGGCGTCTGTGATGCGCGTCAATACGATGAAAAATTTGTGCAAAGCGGTTGACACAGCCGCCCCCTTTCTGTATACTATGGAGCGGGGGGCGGCGCCCCGCCGCACAAAACGATGCTTTCTGCCCCCGCACAGCCGGGCGGCACGACCAGATAACGGAGGAACCCTATGGGCCTGTCTGAAACAGAACGCGAACGCCTGCGCTGCATCCTGCAGCAGTACGAGGAGGACCCCCGGGTGCTGGAGATGGACAATTACATCCAGCACGGCTGCGTGACCACCTATGAGCACTGCCGCAACGTCGCGCGGGTGAGCTTCTGGATCAACCGGCGGTTCCATGCCGGCGCGGACGAGACGGCGCTGGCGGTGGGGGCGCTGCTGCACGACTTTTACCTCTACGACTGGCACTGCGAGGGGCGGTTCCAGCACTGCCGGGGGCTGCGCACCCTGTTCCGGATGCACGGGTTCATCCACCCGCTGCTGGCCCGCGAGAATGCCGAGCGGTGCTTTGCCCTCAGCCCCAAGGTGTCCAACATCATCCGCAGCCACATGTGGCCGCTGACCCTCTTCCACGCGCCCTCCTGCCGGGAGGCGGTGATCGTCTGCATCGCCGACAAGTACTGCGCGGTGGTGGAGGCGCTCTACCGCAGCCGCCGCAAGCCCATCTGCGTATAACGAAACAAAAATCCCGCCCGGGCTGCCCAGGCGGGATTTTATACATGCGAACGTTGACAAAGCGCTGGATTTGCGCTATACTGAACATAGAAAAGGGTGCTGCCGGACAAACGGTAGTCCCCCTGTTTGGTTAGAGAAGTAACCGCACAAGTTGGGGAACTGGGGCGGTTACTTCTTTTTATTTTTGGCTATGTCACAACAAACAGTTGATAAATAGCCATTTTTATAGGGGAGTATCAGAACTCCCCTACAAACTGTTATTTGCAGTTATCTATACTCATTTGGAATTTCGATATGAAGTGTCTCACACAATAAC
>DWXX01000096.1 GCA_019118985.1 Candidatus Faecalibacterium faecipullorum | reverse complement strand
AGGCCCCGTGGGCGTTGTCCACCAAAAGAGGGACGCCCCGCCCGTGGCAGAGCGGCGCCAGCGCCCCGACGTCCTGTATCCCGCCCAGATAGTCGGGGCTGGTCAGGTAGACCGCAAAGGGACGCCGCCCCGCCGCCTGCAGCCCGTCGAATGCTGCCGCCAGGCGGCCGGGCGTGACCGGGCAGGCGCAGAGGCCGTCCTCCGCGTCTGGCGCAGGCCAGACCCACGCGATGTCAAAATCCAGCAGCGCCGCCGCATAGAGCAGGGCTTTGTGGGCGTTGCGGGCGGCCAGCAGCACCGGCCTGCCCTGCCCCGCCGGGGCCGCCTGCAGCGCCAGGAACAGCATGGCCCGGATGCACTGGGAGGAGCCCTCGGCGCCGTAGTAGGTGGCGGCCGTGCCGAACAGCCGGGCGGTGTTCGCCTCGCTGGCTGCAATGATGCCGCCGGCCTCGTACAGCTCGTCCGCGCCGGCGATCTCGGTCAGGTCCAGCGCCTCGCAGCCCAGCGGGCCGCGGCCCTTGTGGCCCGGCATATGCAGCCGGGAAACGTCCGCCGCGGCGTACGCCTTTACAAAATCAGCGATGGGCGCGGCGCTCATTCAGACCGTCTCCCCGCAGCCCTCGCCGTCGGCGCAGGCGGTGCAGGTCCCGCCGATCTCCAGCGGCACCTCCACGCCCTGGGCGGCCAGGTCTTGATTCTCGGCCACCTTGATCATGATGGCGCACTCGATCCGCTTTTTGAACAGCTCGCAGCCGTATTCATACACCCCCTGGATCGAGCCGGTGGCGTGGTAGGCGTTGGCCGCGCAGCCGCCCGAGCAGTACAGCTTGGCCCAGCAGTCCTTGCACTCAGGCCGGGCGTAGGCGTTGCAGTGGCGGAACTCGTCCTGGGCGGCGGTGTTGGTGACTCCCTTCCAGATGTCGCCCAGCAGGTACTTGGGGTCGCCGACGAACTGGTGGCAGGGGTACAAATCGCCCCAGGGGGTGACGGCCATGTACTCGGTGCCCGAGCCGCAGCCGGCGATCCGCTTGTAGATGCAGGGGCCGCCGGTCAGGTCGATCATATAATGGTAGAAGGTGAAGCCCCGGCCCTCGCGGTCCCGCTTGAGCATCTCTTTGGCGAGGATCTCGTACTGCTCGAGCAGGACGGGCAGGTCCTCGGCGGTGAGGGCGCAGGGGTCGTCGGGCTTGGAGACCACCGGCTCCATGCTCAGCTCCTTGAAGCCGAGGTCGGCCATGTGGAAGATGTCGTTGGTGAAGTCGGTGTTGGCGTGGGTGTAGGTGCCCCGGATGTAGTAGCTCTTGTCCCCGCGGGCGGCCACCAGCTTCTGAAACTTGGGGACGATGGTGTCGTAGCTGCCGCGGCCGGCATAGTCCACCCGCAGCCGGTCGTGGACCTCTTTGCGGCCGTCCAGGCTGAGGACGACGTTGTCCATCTCGCGGTTGCAGAAGTCGATGACGTCGTCGTCGATCAGCATCCCGTTGGTGGTCAGGGTAAAGCGGAAGTGCTTGCCGGTCTCCTGCTCGCGCCCGCGGCAGTAGGCCACCAGGTCCTTGACCATCTGCCAGTTCATCAGCGGCTCGCCCCCGAAGAAGTCCACCTCCAGGTTGCGGCGGGTGCCCGAGTGCTCGATCAAAAACTCCATCGCCCGCTTGCCCACCTCGAGGCTCATCAGGGCGCGCTCGCCCTGGTAGCGGCCCTGCGCCGCAAAGCAGTACGAGCAGTTCAGGTTGCAGGTGTGGGCCACATGCAGGCAGAGGGCCTTGACGACCTTGCTGCGGTTCTTGAAGTCGTAGGCCATCCCCTCGTACTCGTCGGGGGCGTACAGGCGGCCGGCGGCCTTGAGGGCGTCGATGTCGTCCAGGCACTGCTCCAGCTCCGCCCGGGTGACGTCGGGGCGGTGGGCGTATTGGGCCGCCAGGGTGTCGACGACCTCGGCGCGGGGCTTTTCCTGATACAGCGCGATGGCGTCGTAGGCCACCTCGTCCACCAGATGGACCGAGCCGCTGCAGGTGTCCAGCACGATGTTGTATCCGTTGAGCTTATACTGATGTACCATGCTATCCTCTCTATCTCAATGGTCTGTCCCCACAAAGGGGCCGCGGGCTGTGCCCCCGGCAAAAAAAATGCCGCCCGGCAAAGGCGGCATCAGGTGGGACGGGTGTTACTTATTGCTGTTCTCGCACTTCTGGTTGGCCACGCCGCAGGAAGTCTTGCAGGCGGACTGGCAGGAGGTCTGGCACTCGCCGCAGCCGCCGGTCTGGACGCTGGCCTTCAGGTCGCGGGTAGCAATGGTCTTGATTCTCTCCATGGTATGTACCTCTCTATCTCATATCATCCTGCGCCCCGGCCAAGGCGCAGGGCGCGCGTATTGTATGTGTGTATGATAGCACGGTTTGGCCCGGCTGTCAAGGGCCGGCAAACGCCCCCGTCACGGCAGCTCGGGGAAGGCGGGCGCCCCGGTCAGGACGGTGTGGACCCCGAGCTCTTTCGCCCGGGCGAGCAGGTAGCGGTAGCGGGCGAGCAGGGCCTGCCGCTCATAGATGCGCTGCTCGACGAGGTCCGGGTCGGTCTCGAGGTTGAACATCATGGCGTTGCGCCGCAGGCAGTACAGGCATTCCCTGATCTCTTCCTCCAGTTCGGGGTGGTAGCGCTCGTGCTCGGCGTCGCGCGCAAGGCGGCTGGACAGCAGGGTGCGGCGGGGCTTTTCGTGGCCGGCGTACATCATGTGGGGGTCCTCCTTTCTCATCCTGTCACGATTCTATGCCGGGCGGGGCGAAAAATTTGCCGCTTTTTTTCATTTGACCCTTGACAACCCCGCCCGCCCCGAGTATAATAATCACCGTCGGCAGCGCCCGATGCGCAAAACAGAACACGCTGGGGATTTGCATAGTGGTAGTGCGGCAGACTCTGACTCTGTTTGTGGGAGTTCGATTCTCTCATCCCCAACCAAAAGCCCCGTCCGGATGGACGGGGCTTTTTTGTTTTGCCTGCACGAAAAACCGCCGCACGGTTCCCCCTACGGCGGCAGGCTCATTGGCCGAACAGATCGCTGTGCGACCCGGTGCGGGCCAGCGTCAGCACAAGTACATTGTCCTCGATGCGGTAGATGAGCAGCCAGTCCGGCTGGATGTGGCATTCCCGATGGCCCACCCAATCGCCGGTCAACTCATGGTCTTTATGCTTCTCCGGCAGTTTTTCGCCCCGCGACAAAGCTCGGATTACATCGTCCAGGAGGTCGATGTTCATGTGCCGTTTGAGCGCCAGTTTATAGTCTTTTTTGAATCTCGTCGTCCAAACAATATCGCGCTTCATCGTTTCAACTCCCGAAGAGCTTCTTCCACATCGCTGTAGTGCTTGACGTTCGGGTCATGCGCGATCCGTTCTGCCTCAAGCATGGCGGCGATGGTCTCCTTGTTGGGCTGTTCCATTTTGATCTCAAAGGGGATGCCGCCGACCCGCAGCGACTGACGCACAAAGATGTTGAACGCTGTGGTCAGGTTCATCCCCAGTTCATTGAACAGCGCGTCTGCCTGCGCCTTCAAATCCGCGTCCATGCGGATGCTGATGTTGGTGGTATTGCCGGCCATTGTATCAACTCCTCTCTTTTATTATCTATAGTATACAGCATTTGCACTAAAAATACAATGCGCCGCACGAAATTTTTCGGTTTTTCTTCTGCTGTCAGCCTGCCCTCCCCTTGAGTTTGCCTTGAGATGGCGCGGCGGGGATAGGCAGGGGCGGGGCGGTGTGGTAGAATAGGGGCAGCAAGGGAGGTGCGCGGTATGAGCGAGCTGGACAGGACCATCCTCATCGTGGACGACGAGGCCGAGCTGCGGGAGATGGTCCGCGCGATCTTTGTGCGGGCGGGGTACGCCCGGGTGCTGACGGCGGCGTCGGGGCCCGAGGCGCTGGCGCTGTGCGCGTCGAGGCAGCCGGACATGGTCATCCTGGACGTGATGATGCCGGGGATGGACGGCTTCGAGGTGCTGCGCGCCATCCGCCGGCAGGGCAGCCTGCCCGTCCTGATGCTGACCGCCCGGAGCGAGGCGGAGGACAAGTTCACCGGCTTTGACTGCGGGGCGGACGACTACCTGGCCAAACCCTTCCTCCCGCGGGAGCTTTTGTACCGGGTGCAGGCCATCCTGCGGCGGGCGGGCCCCGGCGGGGCCGCCGTCCGGCTGGCGGCCGCCGAGGTCGACCTGGCAAACGCCGCCGTCCGCCGGGGGGACGCCGTCTGCCCCCTCACCGCCAAGGAGCTGCTGTTGTTCCGCAAGCTGTACGAGAACGCCGGCCGCATCGTCACCACCGGCGCGCTGTGCGAGGCGGTCTGCGGCCCGGTCTGGCAGGGGTACGAGAACACCCTCGCCACCCACATCCGCCACCTGCGAGAAGATCGAGGCGAACCCCTCCCGCCCGGTGTCCATCGTGACGGTCAAGGGGCTGGGCTACCGCCTCGAGCTGCCCGCCCCCGGGGAGGGCGCGCGATGAACCCGGTCAGACGGTTTTTCCGGCGGTACGTCTTTTCCACCATCATGCTGCTGGGGCTGCTGCTGGTCGCCAACATCGCCCTGCTGGCCGGCCTGTTCGTCATCAGCGAGGTCAAGACCACCCCGCGGGAAGGGTTTTCCATCACCGCCTTCTGCGAGCACCTCGACCAGACGCCCGCCGGCTGGCAGGCCGACGCCGAGGCCGCCCTCATGCTGGACGAGCGGGGCGCCTGGGCCATGATGCTCGACCCCGCCGGCACGGTGGTGTGGGAGTACCAGATGCCCGACGCTTTGCCCCGCAGCTACACCGCCGGGGCGGTGGCCATGTTCAGCCGGTCGTACCTCGAGGGCTGGCCGGTCACCGTCTGGGCGCAGGACGACGGCAGCCTGGCGGTGGTGGGGCAGCCCCGCGGCTCGATGGTCAAATATTACCTCGCGATGGACAGCAGCTACCTCGACTTCCTCTCGCTGCTGGCCTGCGGCATCTTCTACGCCAACCTGCTGCTGGTGGTGGTGCTGTTCCTGCACAGCGCCCGCCGGGTGGAAAAGGCCATGGGCCCCATCCTCAACGGCATCCACAGCCTGACCGAGGGCCGGCCGATCCACCTGAAAGAGGACGGCGAGCTGGCCGAGATCAGCGCCAGCCTCAACCGTGCGGCCGCCTACATCAGCCGCAAGGACAACACCCGGGCCGAATGGATCCGCGGCATCTCCCACGACATCCGCACCCCGCTGTCGGTCATTCTGGGCTACGCCAGCCAGCTGGAGGAGGACGACGCCCTGCCCCAGGCGGCGCGCGACCAGGCCGCGGTCATCCGCCGCCAGAGCGAGAAGCTGACCGGCCTTGTGGCAGACTTGAACCTTTCCACCAAGCTGGAGTACGCCCTGCGCCCGCTGGAGAAAAAGCAGCTGGACGCCGCCGAGCTGGCCCGCCAGACGGTCAGCGAGCTGCTGAACGGCGGGCTGCCGGGGCGGTACTGCATCGCCTTTGCCGAGGCCGAGCCGGGCCGCCCCCTGCCCCTGACCGGGGACCCCGCCCTGCTGCGCCGGATGCTCTATAACCTCCTGCGCAACTGCATCGACCACAACCCCGGCGGCTGCCGCATCGAGGTGACGGCCGCCCCCGCGCCGGGGGGCGGGTGCCTGTTCACGGTGGCGGACGACGGCGCGGGCGTCAGCGAAGGGCAGCTGCGCGCCCTCAATCGGGGCAGGCCGGTGGCCAGCACCCAGCCCGGCGGCCCCGACAGCCCCGAGCACGGCCTGGGCCTGCGGATCGTCCGGCAGATCGTCGAGGCCCACCGCGGCCGTCTGACCTTCGCCGCCGGCGCGCCCCACGGCCTTGTGGTGCAGGTCCAGGTCGGGCCATAACCATACAATAAGCCCCCGCCTTCCCCTGTTCATGGGTCAGGCGGGGGCGTCTTTTTGCGTTCAGACGCACTGCTCCACAAAGGCAGCAAACAGCCGGCGGCTGTCTTCGCTGGTCTTGCAGGTGTGCTCGGGGTGCCACTGCACCCCCCAGACGAACCGTTTGTCCGGCATCCAAACCGCCTCGACCAGGCCGTCGGGGGAGCAGGCCATCGCCTGCAGCCCGGGCGCCAGGGCCTTGATGGCCTGATGGTGCCGGCTGGTGACGTTGGCCTCGGCCCGGCCCAGCAGGGCGGCAAGGGGGGTGCCCGGCAGGATGGACACCTTGTGGGCCGGCTGGTCGTAGGGCGGCTTCTGCTCATGCTGGATGACAGAGGGCGCCTGGCTGGGCAGATCCTGCCAGAGCGTGCCGCCCAGAGCCACATTGAACAGCTGGATGCCCCGGCAGATGCCCAAAACGGGCTTGTCCGCCGCAAGGGCCATCCGGAACAGCCGCAGCTCCATCTCGTCCCGCCGCGGCACCACCAGACCGCAGGCGGGCAGCTTTTCCTCGCCGTAGAGGGCGGGGTCTGCGTCCGGCCCGCCGGTGAACAGCAGCCCGCTGCACATTTCCAGAATCTGCGCAAGGGCGCCCTCGTCGGCGGTCAGCGGCAGCATGACCGGCAGCGCGCCGGCCTCTTCCAGCGCCTCAAAATAGGGCGGCATCATCCAATAACTGTCTCGCTCGACATCCACCAGCGGGATCAGACCGATCAGCGGTTTTTTCATCCTGATCTCCCCTCTCCTGTTTGATCGGAACATTCAAAAACGGACAGCCGGCCGCACCGGGCCACGCTGTCCGTCTTGAAACAGTATACCACGCTTTGACGCGGCAGGCAAGGGGGATCAGCCCCCGAGCTGCTCTTCGCAGAAGCGCTTGAGGGCCGGTATGTCTGTGACGGCGGTCTCCCAGATCACCTCCCGGCTCATGCTGCCGTAATTGTGGGCCACCAGATTGCGCATTCCTTTCATCGGGCCCCACTGGATGCGGTCAGCCGTAGCCTGCCGGAACTCCACCGACAGTCCCCCGCTCAGCTCGCCGATCTGCAGGATACAGAAGGACACCGAGCGCTGATAATCCCGGTCGCTGTCAAAGACGGTAAAGTCCCGGCCGTAGCGGGCGATGGTCTTTTCGACCTCCATACAATAGTCCAGAATGTGCGCAAGCCTCTGCGCGTCAGGCGGCAACATAGAGGTTCACCTTCTCTTTCCATACCGTTCTGCGGAAGGTCTCTTCGTGCGGCATCTGGGCTGGCTGCTCCAGCGAGCTGACCGTGATCAGGTCAATCTTTTTGCCCAGGGCGTCCTCCAGCTCACAGTAGAGCGCCCCCAGCCCAAGCAGGCTTTTCAGGGCTGTGCCGGTGGTGTCCACGATCAGGTCGACGTCGCTGTCCTCCCGCGCTTCGCCCCGCGCGTAAGAGCCGAAGAGGTACACCGCCCGCAGGCCGTACTTTTTGGCTACCGGCGCGATTCGCTCCTCCAACTGCCGAATCGTGTAGATCATGCGCCCCGCCTCCTTTTCGCATCTTCTGGTTTTAGTATAGCAGAGCGGGCATCGTTTTACAAGACGCCGCGCCCCATTTCAACACAGATGCGCAAAAAAGCCCCTCGCCAGCCATCCGGCAGGCAAGGGGCCTTCCCTTTGTTTTCCTTTTACCCGCAGCTCACTTCCGTCTCGACATAGGTCCTGCCGCCGGCTTTCACCAGCATCCCGGTGACAGACACCGTCTCGCCGTCCAGCTTCTCCCACTGTTCGGCGGACAGCGCATTCAGCGCGCTGTACACGTCGCCAAGCTGTGCGTACCACACCGACAGGTATTCCTCAATGGTCGCGCCGCTCTCAGCATAGACGTACAGCTTCCGCCCGGGGCGGGCGGCCCAATCGTTCAGGGCGTCCTGGGTGATGGCGGTATTTGCCACATTCCCTTCGGGGCGGCCGGGTTTGCCGTCCTCATAGCGGGCAAAGGCAGCGTCGAGGTCTGCGTTATGAACCGCCAGCAGGCTGTCCATCTGGGCAAGCTGCTGGGAAATGCTGCGCATGGTAGCCTCTGCCTGGGCAGAGTACTCATTCACGTCAAAGCGATGCTCAACATTCGGGGCGCAGGCAGCGAGGGTACAGACCATCGTCAGAGCAGCCAGTGCGAGCGTGATGTATTTTTTGAGTTTCATAAAAATGCCTCCCTAGTTCTTAAACATGCTTAGTAACGGCTTTTACTTAATCGATGTCAATGCCATAATCACTGGTACCAGTCTGGCCAGTGCAACCATGCCAATGCATAGTCGACGTCAGCATCATCATTCTCGGATTCGATGATGCGAATATCAAGGCCCAGGACTCGGCCCTCGATTTCCGGCAGAATCTCCGAGTGTTCCATAAAATATTCTTCGAGTGCCGCAGACAGTTTTCGCGCACACTCATCTGCAGCGTCTACGTAGCCAGAAATGCCATCCTCTTTATTGTACTCCTGATACACAAAAATAGGTTTTTCTTCTTCCAAAAGGCTGTCGATCTCATCCTCTGTAACGTCTGGGTCTGCGCCCTCCAAGCCTGTCGGAGCTTTCGCATCAGTAGGGTCTACAAAGAGAGGAAACTGCGTTATGATTTTAATATCGTAGTCCGCAAGCATTTCTTCGAGTTCTTCCATGCCAGGTACAAAATCAGGCACAACAGTACTGCCGATGATTTCGTTTACAGTATGGGTATCTGTAATAAACTGATGTTCAATGGTTGTCTGAGTACATCCGGACATTGCACAGGCAATAGCAGCGGCTGCAGACATCCACGCAAGCGTTTTTTTCAGTTTCATGGTAAAGCCTCACTTAAATCAATTTATATTTTAATAATCACCGCTTTAATCTGCACATACAAATTGTCATCATCCTCAAATTTGCAGGGACCATATCCGCAAACCAAAGAATAACCGCTCGGAATTTCCAACTTGTCGCCATTTATGCAGATCTCAAGGGCTTCACACAGGATCTTCGTTCCCTTCAGGCAGGCAGAAATGTATCCATTCACCCCATCGCCGGTTTGTTTTACAAATACAAGACTGGAGCCTACCAAATCCTCTATACCCATGTCGGCTGTCTTTACAAATAGCTCAGCCGCCACCTTGGGCGTTGTTTCTTTGTGGAAAGGAATCCCAAGAACTTCGAACTCGCCGATGGTCTCCTTCCCTATCGTGGTAAACAGAGAAGAATCTTCAGGAACAAATACCACGTCTGGTTTGAATGCAAGATTAAAGTCCTCGTTGATCGAGCCAGCCATATCTTCGAAGTCTTCAAAAGTTAAAGTGGCCTCCTCTTCGATGTAGTCCTTCACATATTCTGTGTCCACATGGAACTCATGTTCCACTATTTTCCGGTTGCATCCGGAAAACATTCCAGCCAAAACGGCCCCCGCCAGCGTTGCCGCCAGCAACTTTTTTACATACATACGTTATCCTCCTTACAAATTTCGAGCCCGGCGGGGTCAGTTTCGAAAAGTATACTTTTCCGAACTGGCCAAAACGCCGATTTGCTTACTTGGATTATAGCACAAAAACGTCGCACATACAATATTTTCCTGCGCTGTTACTTTTTTGAAAAATCGGTTTCGAAAAGTATACTTTTCCGAACTGGCCTTTTCCTTTTTGGCAAAGCGGGGCGTAACTTCGCCCTCCGTGCGCGCAGCGAACCTGCCCCCCAAAGAAAAAGCGCCCGCATCCGTGCGGGCGCTTTTCCGGGGCCGTCTCTTGCTGGGGTTGAAAGGAGTAAAAACACTCAGGGCAGCTTTTTCTGGATGGTCAGGATGTTCTTGCCGTCGCGGCGCTCGTAGGCCATCTGGTCCATGCTCTTTTTGACCATCAGGATGCCCAGACCGCCGATCTCGCGCTCGTCGGCCGAGAGGGTGGTGTCGGCGTCCTTTTTGGCCAGGGGGTCGAAGGGGACGCCGCTGTCCTCAAACTGGATGGTGACCGTCTTGGGGTCGCCGCCCACACCGCAGCGGATGGTGGCGTTGCCGGTGCCGGGGGTGTAGGCGTAGTGGGCGATGTTGACGTACAGCTCCTCCACCGCCACCTGTACGGCGATCTCCACCTTGGGGGGGCAGCCGGCGGCGCTCAGGTGCTCGCCGATGAACTCCTGCACCGTATCCAGCTGATCCAGCTCAGCCGGCACGGTCAGGCTGTCCATCCGGACGGTGGTGTCCAGGTCGAGGCTCTTGACCTGCAAACAGAGCATGGTGATGTCGTCGAACTGCGGCGCCTCGCCCACAAAGCGGTCGATGTCGGCCTTGACGGCCTCCAGCAGCGCCTCGGGCTTTGCCTCGCTCGCGCCGTTCAGGGCGTTCAGCATCCGGTCGGTGCCGTACAGCTCGTTGGCGGCGTCGGTGGCCTCGGCCACGCCGTCGGTGTAGACGAAGAGGACGTCGCCGGGGGCCAGTTTCAGCTCATACGGGCGGTAGCGCGAGCCCTCCATCCCGGCCAGGACGAAGCCGTGGCGGTCCTTGTACAGCTCGAAGCTGCCGTCCGCCCGCTTGATGGCGGGGAACTCGTGCCCGGCGTTGGAACAGACCATCCGCCCGGTGGAGATCTCGTAGATGCCCAGCCATGCGGTGACGAACATCTCGGCGTCGTTGTTCTCGCACAGCTGATTGTTGACCGCCGCCAGCACCTCCTGCGGCTGCTTGCCGGTCAGGGCCTCGTTCTTGATCAGGGTCTTGGCGATAACCATGAACAGCGCCGCCGGCACGCCCTTGCCCGACACGTCGGCGATGACCAGCGCCAGGTGGTCGCTGTCCACCAGGAAGAAGTCGTAGAAGTCGCCGCCCACCTCTTTGGCGGGGTGCATATTGGCGTAGATGTCGAACTCCTCCCGCTCCGGGAACGCCGGGAAGATGCAGGGCAGCATGCTGGCCTGGATCTGGGTCGCGACGCTCAATTCCGCGCCGATGCGCTCTTTTTCAGCGGTGACCTTGGCAAGGTTGTCGATGTAGTTTTCCAGCTCCTCCAGCATGTAGTTGAAGGAGTGTCCCAGCTCTTCGATCTCGTCGCCGGTCTTGATCTCGATGTGCTGGCCCTTGAAGTTGCTGGACGCGGTGATCTTCTCCATCAGTTTGGCCAGGCTGCCGATGGGCTTGGTCACCGTGTGCCGGACAAACAGGATATAGCAGACGATGGCCACGCCGATGATCCCCAGCGAGATGCCCAGCATGGTATACAGGAAGGAGTTCAGATAGCTGCGCACCTCGCGCATGTCGATGATGTACTGGATCATGGCGATAGCTTCGCCATTTTCATCCAGAATGGGCCAGCCCGCCGTGTAATTGTAGCCATACGCATTGTCGGTGACCAGCGGGGTGCTTGGGCCCAGGTTCTGCTTGTAATAGTCCCAGGCGATATAGTAGTTTTCCAGATCTTCCGGCGAGGCGGCTGCATCGGTATAGAGGATGTCGCTGCCATACGGTATCTGCGCCGCCGGGTCGTCGCCCATCTCGGGCACGCAGGTGTCGATATAGAAGGTCACGCTGTCCTCATCCAGAGAGATCAGAGACAAGAAGGTGATTTCACCCTCCTGCTTGAGATGATTGAGCATTGCCACCGTCCGGTCATAGGCTTCGGTCTGGTCGCCGCCTTCATCCATAATGGTCTTGACGTCTTCCAGCGGCAGCATGGTCGCAATGCTTTTCGCGCCGAAAACCACATTGTGGGCGTACAGCTCTTCCAGATAGGTACGGGAATTGGCATAGCTGAAAAGGGAAATAACCACTGTCAGCACCACGCCAAGAATGGTCAGCGATACAATAAATTTGGGCAGAAGTTTCACTTTTACATGGCGTTCTTTTTCCATAGAGTCGTCCTCCTCTGAACGATCGGTCGGGGAGCGGATATTTTCACAGGTCATTCTGCCCCGCAGCTGATGATCCGAATCCCCATATTCAGACTGGTCTCTCTCGAAATCACCGCCGCCCGCAGCGCCTCATAATTTTGGTCCAGCCATCGGACGCAGAACGCGTACGTGGCATTGTTCGGCTCACTCCGCCATAGTTCCGACAGATCCTGCGGCAGGTAAGAAAAGAAGATCTCAAAGATATTCTCCTTCTTCTTTTTCTGCCCCCCCTCCGCCGTGACGGCGACGCGGGTGTCGGCGATCTCGCGGTAACCGCAGCGCTCCAGCCAGCCGGCAACTTGCTCGCCGCAGCGGCGGTTGCCTGCGTAGGGGTCGACCGGCAGCATCTGGATGAACTGGCGGAACAGCCCCTGCTCGTCGGGTTCCAGCCGGCAGGCGGCGTCGTCGGCTTCCTCGATCAGCAGACAGCCGCCGGGCGCCAGCAGAGGGCGCAGCCGCGCCAGCATCAGGTCGGGGCGCTTGAGATGCATCAGCACGAACGAAATGTAGATCAGGTCAAACCCTTCGATCCCGTCCGCTTCCATCAGCCCGGCCATCTGCACGGGGAAATCCGGGTCCTCCAGATCGCAGGAATGGAAGGACGCCTTGCCCCCGCCGTATTTTTCCTGCGCCCGGCGGGCCAGCCCTTCGTTGTATTCCAGCCCCATGATCCGCTCCACCTGCGGCAGGTCGAAGCGGTCCATGGTCTTGCTGCCGTCGTTGCAGCCCACGTCCAGCAGGCGCAGGCCGCTTTTGCCTTCCAGCAATTTTTGGTAGACCGGCAGCTCGCACTCCCGCAGCAGCTGATTCTGGACGGTCAGGCGGTCCAGCTCCCAGCCCTTTTCAAATACGGTTTGGCTCTCCACGTTGGTTTTCCTCCCAATATCAAAGGATCAAATACAGATAGTTGAAGATCAGCTTGCGCTGATAGTTGTAGTAGTGGGTCTTTTGGGTGATGAGGTGGATGACCGCGTTGTCGATGTCGTCCCCCTCCGAGTCAAAGGGATTGTAGGTGTGGACGTTGTCGCGGATACGCAGGATGACCTCGCCCTGGTTGTCCATCAGCTTGATGGCGATGGAGCGGCCCTTGTGGGTATCCTTCAGGCCGAACTTGATGATGTTGAGGATCAGCTCTTCCGCGATCAGATGGATGAAAAACGCCTGCTTGTAGTCGATCTGCCATTCGTCGCAGACATGTTCAAGGTCGTCGGCCACCTCGTTGATACTCTCGGTCGAGATGGCGTACACCTTCTCGAAGGACTTGCCGGCGGTGCAGTACTTTTTCTCCACATAGGTGGGCGAACCGCTGCGCAGATGGATGACCCCCACCCCCACAAGGCAGAGCGCCTCGGCCAGCACATAGGTCAGGCTGAGGCCGGTCAGGTGCAGCCAGGGGATCAGCACCCAGCCCAGCACCATCATCAGCGCAAAGTTGCGCACCAGCGACATCCCGCCCGCCAGTTTGGCCCGGCCGATGGCCTGCCAGAAGGCGGTGGACAGCGAGTTGATCCCCATGAACAGCAGGCAGATGGTGTACAGCCGCACCGCCGGCACCGCCGCCGCAAGGGCGGCCGGGTCGCTGATGCCGAAGAACCGCACCAGCTGCGGCGCAAAGCCCACAAAGGCAAGGCCGACCAGCACGCCGCCCCCCAGCACGATCTTGAGGCCGAGGCGCATGGTCACCAGCATGCTCTCGCTGTCCCGCTCGCCGGCGAAGATGGACACAACGGTGGAAATGGCATTGCCCGCCCCGTCAAAGACGGCGGCGGGAATGGTACTCATGGTATAGATAACGCCGAAAATGGCGACATAGGTCACCCCATGCTCGCTGTCGGTGGCCAGCAGCAGGGTATTGAAGGTGAACATCACCACAGCCTGGAAGATGCAGGCCGACCCCACCCCGAAGCCGTTGGTCACAAACCGCTCGATGTCCTCCAGCCGCGGCAGCTTGAGCCCCAGTTTGAGCAGGGCGCTCTTGCGGGCAAAGTGGAACAGCAGCACCACCAGCCCCAGGCCCTCGGCGATGCACAGGGCGGTGGACGCGCCGACGATCCCCCAGCCCAGCACCTGCATGAAGAAGATGTCCAGCGTCAGGTTGACCACCACCACCACCGCCGAGGAGGCGGCCGCCAGTTTGGGGTCGCTGTCGGTGCGGACCGACGCGCTCATGATATGATAGAGGACGAACACCGGCGCCGAGCCAAAGACCACCGTCAGATACTGCCGGGCCAAAGGCCGCAGGTCCCCTTCCGCTCCCAGGAAATCCAGCATCCGCTCCCGGAAGGGCAGCACGATGGCCAGGCAGACCAGCCCCACCGCCAGCCCCACCAGCAGCACCCGGTGGAAGGTCAGGTTGGCGTTTTCCACATCCGACGCGCCGAGGCTGCGCCCGATGTAGACGTTCGCCCCCACCCCCAGGGTCATGCCCAGCAGGGCGTAGACCAGAAAGACGGGGGTCGCGATGCTTGTGACGGCCAGGCCGTCGCTGCCCACGATGTTGCCCACCAGGATGGCGTCGATGAGGGTGGACAGCGTAGTGCCCAGTGCCGAGCAGATCCCCCAGAACAGAAAATACCAATAGGCGCTCTTGGCGAACTGCATGGCCGCGCGCCGTTCGGTCTTAACTTCCGGCATAAATGTACGATCTCCTTTGGTTTGTTTGCGTATTCGGGCCGGCGGCTCACTCCCCCGGCAAAAGCATATCGTTTTCAAGGAAGCAGACGGCCGTTAGGGTGTCGCGCTCCTCCCCGGGCTTGAAGGTCAGGTACTCCGCCTGGTCCTGGATGAAGGCGGCGGCCGCATCGGCCACCTCCCCTTCCGGCTCTTCCAGGGGGTCTGCCCCGTTCAGGGGGGCGCTCATGCGGACGGTGACGCTCTGCCCGTCGGGGGCGATGCCGCATTCCACCATGACGGACGCCCCCTCGCCGCATTTGCGGCAGCACAGGGCGAACATCTCGTCCACCAATACCGCCACGCGGGCGTATTTCCGCCGCTGGATGCCGTTGTCGGCAAACCGCTTGTTCAGGAAGGCGGTCACCTCGCCGGCGGCGGCCGGGACGGCCGGCACCTCGCAGTGGGCCAGCTCCTTGTCGCCCTTGCGGTATTCCAGCATCAGGGCCGCGTAGCCCTCCAGCCCGGCGTCCCGCTCGCAGTAGGCGGCGGCCTCGTCGGCGGTGAAGCGGAGGATCTTCTCGGGGGTGTGGGCCTTGCTGCGGCTGCGGTTGAGCACCGCCCGCAGCTCCTGCTTTTCAAAGGGGACGCCAGCGGCGTTTTCGGTCTGGCCCAGGCCGGCGGTCTGTAAGAACAGGCGGTCGCCCTGCCGCAGCCGCAGCTGCATCGACCGGTAGGAGACGTTCTCGTTCATCCCCACTGCGGCGTAGACGGGGGCTTCCAGCCACTCGTACCGCTCGCCGTTGCGCATCAGCAGCGGCAGCGCGCCCCCCGCGTTGACGTAGGTAAAGGCGCCGTTGGCGGTGTTCAGGGTGCCCACCAGGGCGCAGAGGGACTGCTTGGCCCCCTGGTCATACAGCTGCGCGTTGACGTCGGCCATGGTCTCGACCAGCGAGCGGCCCATCCGCAGCCGGCTGCGGATGGTGGTCTGCGCCACCACCATGTACAGCGCGTCGGCGATGCTGTCCCCCGGCACCTGCCCCACCATGATGCACAGCAGCCCCGGGTCGATGAAGAAGTAATCGTAGAAGGTGCAGCTCAGCCGGGGGGCCTCCTCCACCATGCCCGCCAGGGCAAAGGTGGCGGTGGCGGGGCTGTCCCGCAGCACCTGCGGCAGGGCCGAGCGGCAGAGCTCCAGCGTCAGCTCCCGCCGGACAGACTGCTGCGCCTGTGCGTCGGCGGTGGCCTTCAGCCGGCTCAGCTGCCGGTCCATCTCTTCCATCCGGGCGGCCATGGCCTGCTCCACCTCGCCGGCAAGGCCGGGGGTAGCCTCGGCCTCCTGCCGCAGCTGCTCGGCGCCGGCCTCCTCGTCGGCCAGCAGCCGGCCCATCCGCTCCAGCGGGCGGACAAAGTTCTGCTGAAAGCTCTCCATCCAGGCCATCAGCGCCGCCGCAGTCAGCAGCAGGCAGAGCCCCGCAAAGCGGCTGGGGGTATCGTTGCCGGCCAGCAGGGCGGCCACCCCGATCAGCGCGATCAGCGCCGCCGCCCCATACCACAGCCGGGGCGCGCCGCGGCGATCCTCGTTCTTCATGGGTCCACTCTCCTTTTGCGTTTCTCGTCAGTTGTCCAGCAGGTCGGCGTACTCTTTCAGTTCCTCCCGGACCACCACGATGTCGTTCTTTTTCAGCTCGTCCACCGCCGCCCGCAGCAGGTGCCGCATCGAGATGGCCTCGCCCCGCCCGGCCGCCAGAAAGGCCGCCGCCAGGACGATGTTCTTGATGTGGCCGCCCGACAGCCGGAACTTCTGCGCCAGAAAGGCCCAGTCGATGTCCTCCGCCACCGGGGCGCCGGGGGGCACCATCCGGCGGTAGATGGCCTCCCGCATGGGCGGCTCGGGGAAGGGGAACCGCACCACATAGGTGATCCGCCGCATGAACGCCGCGTCGATGTTGCCGATCAGGTTGGTGGCCAGGATGCAGACGCCGTCGTGCTCTTCCAGCTGCTGCAGAAGATAGGCCACCTCCACGTTGGCGTTGCGGTCGTGGGCGTCCTTGACCTCGCTGCGCTTGCCGAACAAAGCGTCGCACTCGTCGAAGAAAAGGATGCACCCGGCGTGCCGCGCCTCCTGAAAGACCGCCCGCAGGTTCTTTTCGGTCTCGCCGATGTACTTGCTGACGATCTGGGACAGATTGATCTTGTACAGCTCCATGTCCAGCTGGTTGGCGATGACCTGGGCGCACATGGTCTTGCCGGTGCCCGGCTCCCCCGCGAAGAGGATAGACAGTCCCCGGCCGTACTGCACCTTGCTGTCAAAGCCCCAGCCGTAGTACACCTGGTGCTGATGGCGGATGTGCCCGCAGGCCTGCTGCATCAGCCGCTTCTGCTCGTCGGGCAGGACGACGTCCTCCCAGGTATAGGCGGGGGGCACCCGGCTGGCCAGCTCTCCCAGGCGGTGGACCGCCTGCCGGTGGCAGCACTGATGCAGCAGCTGCCGCCGGATGGGCCCGCCCCCCTCGAGGCTGGTCAGACCCGCCGCCTGCGCGCAGGCCGCCGCGATCTGCCGCGGGGAAAAGCGGAACTTGGCCGCGATCTCTTCCAGGCTGCAGTCCTCCGCCAGCTGTGCGCCGCGCAGCGCGCTGCACAGCAGCTCGAGGCGGTCCTGTTCGCCGGGCATATCCAGCGCAAGCTCCACCGTCAGGCCGGTCATCCGGGCGGCTGCCCGCTCGGCCGACAGGTAGAACCGCTTGCCCGCCAGGCATTCCAGATGGTCCAGCCGGGCCATCATCGCCCCGTCGGGGGGGCGCAGGCCGCTGCCCTCGGGCCGGTCGAGATGGTACAGGCACAGGCAGGCGTCGGCGAGGTCTGCGGCGAGGGCGGCTTCCTCCGCCCGGGCGGCCCAGTCCTCCCCTTCCAGGTCGGCAAAGACGCAGCGGCGCTTGCGCCTTGTCATCAGATGGGCGACCTGGAACTTCTTGCCGGTGCCCCCCGGCCCGGTCAGCAATACGGTGCAGGGGGCGGGGCTTGCCAGCACGGCGTCCAGCCGGCGGGCGGTCTTCTGCCCGATGGCAAGCGGGGCGTCGGGGGTCTGCTTTGCCCCGTCGTACAGCCGCAGCCCGTCCCGGGGCGCGACCGTCCCGGTGGAGAGGTACTCCACCACCACCGCCCGCAGGGTCAGGTTGCCCTGCGCCAGCTTGTCGGGGTCGAACAGCCGCAGAAAGCCTCCCCGCCCGGCAAAGCGGGCCAGATATCTCTCGGGCTGCGCCCCCGCCGGCAGAAACAGCTGCACCGCCAGCGCGGCGTCGGGGGTCTTGCGGGTCACGTCGTCCTGCAGGTAGGCGTACAGCTTCTCGTATTTGCGGTCCACCTCGGGCAGGTAGGCCAGCGCCACGCAGCTGCACTGGAAGTCGTCCAGCTCAAACCGCCGGAACAGCTCCAGCAGCGGCAGGCGGGCGGCAGTCCGCCCGGCCCGCACCTTGATGGACGCCAGCACGCCGTCCAGCTCCCCCCGCTCGCGGGCGGTCAGCTGGCTTTGCAGCCCCCGCTGCGCCGCCCGGCTCAGGTTATGCTCAAACTCTTCCTTCGAGACCACCAGCCCCAGCATGTTTTTCAGCTCGCTGTCAGGGCCCAGCCACTGATGCCGGCTGTAATACTGATAGAGCAGCAGGTCCACCCAGGCGGACAGCTCTTCGATCAGCTGGCCCTGGGTCTCATAGCCGGCGTCCGGCCGGCGGGGCTGCAGCAGCCCCAGTTCGCCCCGCTCCATGCCGCGCCTCACGGGGTCTGCACCGTCAGGGCGGGGGTCATGGTCACCTGGATCACCCCGCCGTAGGCGCAGATCAGCTTGCTTGTATTGTTCAAAAGCGGCTTGCCCCCCACCAGCACGGTGGGCGCGCCGGGTGCCCAGGGCGCGGGGGTGACCGGCACGCAGGGCATGGGGGTCAGCACACCGAGGGCGGCCGCCGTCGCCGCCGCCACCGCGGGGTTGGCCGGGCAGGCGCACATCCCGAAGGTGGGCAGCTTATTGTCCATGATGGTGGCCTGCAGCATATTGCAGGTCATCACCGTCTGCTGCGAGGTCACCGGCAGCACCGCCGGCGCAGCCCCGAAGCTGCAGGTACACATCGTCGTCTGAACCACTGGATTTGCCATTTACTCGCCTCCACCCAGTTCCCACTGGTATTCCTGGCTGCCGCTCTCGACGCGGGTGCAAGCCAGCGCGCCGCGGCAGAAGATCCACACCTGCCCCGGCCCCGCAAAGCGCATCTGCACGGCGCCGCTTTGCACCGCGCAGGGCCGTGCGGCCACCCATTCGGTCCCCCGCGGGTGGGTCTGGGCCAGGGGCTGTTCCAGCTCCCCCGCCCCGTCCCGCAGGCTGCGCAGGGCGGCCAGCTCCGGCGCTTTGGGGTCGGCCAGGATGAAGTGCCCCGGCACCGGCAGCCGGCTCTCGGGCCCCTGGCAGAACAAGCGCAGGGCGGTCTCAGCGGGGTCGGCTTTGTCCTGCGCCAGTTTCAGGACGACGTCCCCCTTCATCCCCACCCAGACCGTCTCGCCGTCGGCGGGGGCGCCCCCGCCCGCAAAGCGGATGGTCAAATCGGCGGTCCCCGCCGGGAAGGGGTACCCCTCGCCGGGGGTCAGGTCCACCACCTCTTCCCAGAGGGTGCGGCCGGCTTCCACCGTCAGGGTGACCGGGCGGAACCCGGCGCACCGCACCTCCAGGCTGTGGGGGCCGGCGGCCAGGTCCTGGATGACCAGGTAGCCCCCCTCCTTCCACAGGGGATGGCGCAGGGGCCGCCCGTCCAGCAGGCAGACCGCGCCGCCGGGCAGCACCCGCCCGGTAAAGCCGTCACGCAGCCGCAGCACGGCGCTGACCCGCCGCCGGATCATGACTGACCTCCCCGGGGCCGCTGCGCAGTCCCGATGGTGAACTCGGTGACGCGGGTGATCTTCCGCTCACGGCGGGAGCTGATGGTCACGCCGGTCATCTGCACCACGAAGGACAGGCGGTAGTCCTTCGAGTTGTTGTTCCATATTTTGAGGATCTGCTCCAGCGGCACCCGCTCGACCAGGAGGTGCAGCTCGGACTGCTCCTCCGCCATCGAGCCGCTGAGGTACTGCTGCGGGATGATGGGGTTATCCCGCAGCACCTGCAGCGCCGCGCCGAGGATGCGGTGCTGCTCGGCCTCCTTCATGTGGGCCGGCGCCTTGGAGTGGGCCGTCACCAGATAGCGCAGGGTGTACCGCGCGGGGCGGACCCGCTGCAGGTCGCGGTCGGCCTGGTAATAGCCCGAGGTGGCGTTGGGGCTGTCCTCCTCGACGTGGTAAAGGTAGACGGTCAGCTGGCTGTTCTCGCTCTCATGGGGGGACGCCAGGGCGATCAGCTCCCGGTCGCTGAGGGGCTCGGGGGTCAGGTTGTCCCGCAGCATCTCCACCAGGGCGCTGCCCGCCTCCATCAATGCGGTATAGTCTGCCATTGGGTGCTCCTTTCGATGTCAGCCGGCGGCGCGGGCCGGGCGCTCACTCCATTTCCGCCTCAAAGAGGGGGGTCAGGGCGTCGCCGTACCAGCCGAAGTTGGCGCTCAGCCAGCCGCCGGTGACGGCGTTGATCTGGTTGGCCTCCCGGCCAAAGGCGGCCAGGGCGGCGTAGAGGTCCTGCTGCGCGGCGGTCAGGTCGGACAGGGCCGCGTACCAGTCGGCCTTGGCGCCGGCGCCGGCGGCGTAAGCCTCCCGGGCGGCGGCCGCGGCCTCTTCGGCGGCGGTGCAGCGGCGCTGCGCGTCGGCAGCCTGGCTGTAGTCGCCCACCAGGTTTGCCAGCGACGCCATCAGGCTGTCGCGGGCGGCGGCGGGCGTATCGCCGGCGGCGAGGGCGTACTCGGTGGCCGCCTGGGCCAGCTCGGTGCTGTTCAGCAGCGCCGGGTCAAAGTAGAGCAGCGCCTCGCCCAGGTCATACTTGGCAATGTCCAGCACGCCCGCCGTCTTGGCCTGCACGTCCAGCAGCAGCCGGTGGCTCTGGCAGCTGCGGATCTCCTGGCGCAGGGCGTCGGCGTGGGCCTGCAGCGCGTCGGACGAGCTTTCGTCCAGCAGCTCGCGGGTGCGGTCCAGTTCTTCTTCGAGGGCGGCCTGGCGCTCGGCCAGCTCCCAGTAGGCAAAGGCGATGTCCAGTACCTCGACCGCCTTGTCGGCCTTCTTGCGGCCGGCGACGGCCTCGGTCAGGTCCGCTTCGCCATAGAAGGGGTTGCCCTCGTCGTCCACGAACCAGCCGACCACGGTCTGGATGGCCTTCTGCCCCCACCAGACGCCGGCGGCCTGTTCGGCCTCGGCTGCGGCGTCCGACTCGGCCGCCGCCAGGAAGAGGGGCTCCAGCTGGTCGGTGTACCACCCGTAGTTGGTGGCCACCCACCCGCCGGTGAGGGTGTTCAAACGGTTGGCCTCCCGCCCGAAGGCTGCCAGCGCCGCGCAGACCGCGCTGCGGGCGTCCGCCTGGGCCGAGAGGGCGTCGTACCAGCCGGCCTTGTCCAGATTGCCGGTGGCGTAGCCGGCCGCGGCGGTCTGGGCGTTGGCCTGGGCCGTCTCGTACCGGCTGACCGCCGTCTGCACCTGGGTGTAGTCCTCGGTCAGGTTGACCACCGAGGTCATGCCGGCCAGCCGGGCTTCGGTGGTGTCCCGCTGGGTGGACTGGGCGTAGGCGGTGGCCGCCTGGGCAAACAGACTGCTGTCGGTCACCGACGGGTCAAAGCAGAGCAGCAGCTGGTCGAGGGCATAGGCCGAAATATCGTCGATGCCGGCGGCCTGGCCCTGCAGCATGGCCAGCGACCGCTGCGCCTGGCAGGACTGCACCCCGCCTTCCAGCTCGGTGACCTCGTCCTCGAGGGCGGCCAGCGCCTCCTCGTCGGCGGCCGCCATGGCCTGGCTGCTCTCGGCGTCGGCCAGCAGCTCGCGGGCGCGGGTCAGGTTTTCTTCCAGGGCCACCTGGCGCTCGGCGTTCTCCCAGTAGAGCAGCATGGCGTCGATCAGGCTTTCCGCCTGGTCCACCGTGGTGCAGAAGGCCAGGGCCTCGGCCGGGTCTTTCTTGCCGTAGTAGGGGTTCTCGGCGGCCGCGTCGGCGGCGCTGCCTTCGCCCAGGTCCAGCGACGCCAGGAAGGCCGCCATCTGCCCGTCGCTGCCGGCGCCGGCGCTGTCCGCCAGGGCGGTCAGGTCGAGCAGGCCGGGGGCCGCGCCCTGCGCCCGCCATCCCAGCAGGACGGCGTCGCCGTTTTCATCGTAGAGGCAGGTGGCTTCGTAGTTCTCACAGCTCACCGCCAGGGCCTGGTACACCCCGGGGGCAAGGTTCATGGTATCGAGGGGGGCAAAGCTCGCGCTGCCGCGCTGCTGCACCGCCCCCGCCGGCCACTCGGGCAGGCTCGCCTCGTCGCCCGGCAGCAGCCCAGCCCAGCCGGCCTCCCGCGGGGCGGTCAGGTAGACGGCGTAGACGGCGCTCTCCTCCTCTTCGGTCTGGAAGGAGCACAGGGCGGTCAGCCCGAGGGTCCTGCCCTCGATCAAAAAGCCGCCGTCCGCGCTGACGGTGGTGGCCGCCTCTGCCCCGAGGGCGGCGCGCAGCTCCTCCACCGGCAGGCTCAGCAGCCAGCCGCCGTCCAGGGTACCGCGGCTGAACTGGCCCTGATAGACTGTCTCCCCCGCCTTGTTGTAGAGCGCGCCGTAGCCCTGGGGCCGCCCGTCGGCCCACTCGCCCTCATAATAGAGGCGGCCGCCCTTGTACCACTGCACCACGCCGGCGGGCTGCCCGTCCTGGAACTCGGCGGTGATCCACTGGTTGTCGCCCAGGTACAGCCGGCCGCTGCCGTTGTACAGCCCCCGGGCAAAGCTGCCCTCGTAGAGCTTGTCCCCCGCCTCGGTGTAGGCGGCGCCCTGCCCCTCGTAGAGGTCGTTTGCAAACTGGCCGCGGTAGGCTTCCTGCCCGTTGGGGTAGTAGGCTACCCCCTCGCCGCTGGCCACGCCGGCGGCAAAGCTGCCCTCGTAGGCAAGGGCGCCGTCCTGGTAGCGCCGCCCGCGCCCCTCGTACAGGCCGCCGGCGAACTGCCCCTCATAGCAGAGGACGCCGTCCTCATAGGCCGTGCCCTCCCCCGAGCGGACGCCGTCCAGGAACTGCCCCTCGTAGGCCAGCAGGCCGTTTTCATCGTAGTCCTCGCCGCGCCCCTGCAATACGCCCTCTTCCAGCCGGCCGGCGTAGAGGGGGAGAGTCTTTTCCGGGTCGGAAAAGACGATCACCCGCCCCGACCAGTCGGGGACGCGGCTGTCCTGCACATAGAAGCGGACGGTGAAAAAGTGGCTGAGGATGAACGGCCAGACCAGAAAGTAGCCGATCAGCCCCAGCGCCGCCAGCAGCAGCGCCATCTTGATCAGAAAAGACTTGGCGATGAACAGCTGCGACGTCTCGACATAATCCTCCCGCCGGGTGGGCTTTTTGACAGCCGACGCCACCGTCTGCATCGAGCTGGTGGCCACCTTCATGGCATGGCGGGAAAAGTTGGTCACCCTGCGCAGATAGGTCGACACCGCCATGATCCTGCGGTTGAAAAATGCGCGGATGGTCCGGAAAAACACCCCGACTGTGCGGGACATCTGGTTCATAAAAAAGTTCAGCAATGTACGTCGTCCTCCCACATGGCTTCCCGGCGGGGCGGGGCCCCCTCTCGTTCAGCCCTCTCAGGGCCCTGTCAGAACAGCCGCATACGGATCAGCCCGCTGCGCCACAGGGCCATGGCCAGCAGCACGGCCAGCACCGCCAGCAGCGCCACCCCCACCGCCCGGCGCAGCCACCGGCGGTTTTTGGGGCGGCGGTAGCGCTGCACCGGCGAGCGCCGGACATAGCCGTCCGCACAGACGACGGGCCCCTCCTGTTCGGGGGCGTCGTCGGGGGCAAGGTCCCCCGCGGGGCGCTGCGCCTCATCAGCGCCGGTCAGCCTGGCCGCGGCCGAGCGGGCCGCGCCGTCCAGCGTCTGCTCCGCCCGGCGGGACATCTGCCGCACCTGGTCCACCAGGCTCAGCTGCCGGCGCACCTGCGCGGTCTGCCGGCTGACTTCGCGGCGGACGGCGCTTTCCGCCTGCCGCTGCAGCAGCTCAAGAGGTGATACGGCCATGGCTCAATTCCTCCTTTGCTCGGCCCGCCGCGGGTTGAGGCCGCAGACGAGCTCGGGGTCCCGCTCCATCCGGTCGGCCAGGTACAGGTAGTACCGCGCGCCGCCGTCGGCGGGGTCGTTGTGGACCAGCTCCAGGAAGATCCGCTTGGCCTGGGCGGTCTCGCCGCTGTAGAGGGCGTACACCCCCTGGCTGAAGCGGCCGACCGTCTGCGATTTGCTCTTGCGGACGCTGTAGTCGTCCCCGTCGAAGATCTCGTAGACGCGGATGGCCTCGTCGTCCAGCCAGCACTTGCCGAGGTAGCGGCTGCCATACTCGCCCGCGCCGTCGATCACCGACTCGGTGCAGAGGATGCGGGCCTCCAGCCGGCCGGACAGGCCGACCAGCTCCCGCACCACCGAGAAGCTGGTGGAAATGGTGGTGGGCTCCATCCGGGCGCTGTCGCCGACGACGCCCAGCAGCACGTCCCCCACATCCAGCGCGATGTGGAAGCGGACGGTGGGCATCCCCTCCCGCACGCGCCCCTCGTTGAAGGCAAGCACCTCCTGCTGGATGGCCACCGCCGTGCTGATGACCTTCCGGCTGTCGTTCTCCATCACCACGTCGTAGCCGTCGTAGGAGAAGTGGAACACCGTCCCCCCGTTCCGGGTGGCCAGGTTGGAGGTGCGCTCGATGACCTGGTTGACGCTGTCGAACAGCAGGCGGCTGTTGGCCTGCTGGGTGTACAGCGGCTCGGGGAAGGCGAAATGTACCTGCATCACCGCCATCCGGCGGGAGACGAAGGTGCTCTTGTCCACCTGCTGGATGGACTGCTTGCCCAGCAACGTCAGCAGCTGCTCGGGCACAAACCGCCGGTAAGCCCGCTCCAGGTCGTCCCGGGCGCGGCTCTGGGCGTCCAGCGCGTCGGCCGTGCTGGACAGGGTGGTGGCCATCCCGGCCAGCTCGTCGCCGGTGGCAAGGCGCAGCCGCCCCTCCCCGTTCAGCAGGCCGGCGGTGGCCGCCGTCAGGCGGCGGACGTCACGGCCCACCGCCAGCAGGATCACAATGGCCAGCGCCGCCACCGCCAGCAGCCACCACCCGGCCGCAAAGGCGTCCGGCGCGGCGTCCTGCCGCAGGGCGACGGTCAGCGCCCAGTCCCCCTGCCGGAAGCAGCAGCGGAACACATCGCCGCTCTGGCTGCGGGCGGGGCCGGCCGCCGCAGCCTCGGCCAGGGCCGGGTCAAAGGCGGAATCGAGGGCGGCCAGGCTGCCGTCGGGCAGGCGCCACAGCCCGTCCTGTAAGTACGCCGCCGTCACGGTGACGTCCCGGTAGGCCCCGCCGTAGATGCCGCCCAGCGCCGCCGAAAGGGTGCCGGGCAGCTGCTCGTCGGCCAGGGTGCCGGCCGCCGAAAGGCTGTCAAGGCCGGTCAGCGGCTGATAGCCCCTGTCCGCCTGCGCCGCCTGCAGCACGCCGTCCACCACGCGGAAGCGTTCTTCCTCCGCCTGACGGCTCTGCGCCGGCAGCTCGACGCCATAGCGCAGCCCCAGCGCGCCCGCCAGGGCCAGCGCCGCCAGCAGGCAGCCCCACTGCAGGGCCATGGGGGCCCAGCACCGCCGCCGCCCGCAGAGCAGGTACCACACCAGCGCCGCCGCAGCCGCCGCGGCCAGCACCAGCAGCGCCAGCATCAAGGCGCAGTGGGCAGCCGTGGGGTAGAGCAGCTCCTCCAGCAATGTGGAGCCCTCCTCCCCTGCCAGCAGCAGGGTGTGGCCGTCCAGCAGCAGCAAAGCGCGGCCGTCCGCCGTCAGCGAGACGCTGCTGACCCGATGGCCCGCCGCAGCCTCCTGCAGCGACAGCACCCGCCGCACATGGGCGTTGGTCAGATCGCTGTAATAGACCCCCAGGTCCGCCCCGTCGATGTAGTACAGGCCCACCCCGCGGCGGGTCAGCCGGGCGGGCAGCTGGCTTGCGGTGACGCCGGGGTTCTGCTGCCCGTCCACCGTCAGCGCGCCCGGCCCGCCCAGGACCAGGCTGCCGTCGGGCAGCACCGCCGCGGTGCGCGCGCCGCCCAGCGGCTGGCTGCCCAGCTCCACCAGGCCGCCGTCGGCCACCGGGCAGGTATAGCCGGTGGCATAGCCGTCAGACAGCACCACGAAGGAGGCCGTGTTGCCGTCCTGAGAAAACACCGATAGCCGGGTCCCGTCCCTGCGCGCTGCAGCGGACGCCCCCCGGCACTCCTGCTCCAATAATAGCTCGGCGCCCCCCGCCCTGGTCAGCCGGTAGACCGACAGGGTGGTTGCGTCGGGGCTGTACACCCCCAGATAGACCAGATTCTCCCGGCAGGGGTAGAGGGACGCGATGGTCCCCCCCGCCTCCTGCGGCAGGTCGACGGCCCAGCTGCCCACTGCCCGGCCCTCCAGGTCGAACAGCCGCAGCCGCAGCGCGCCGCCGTCCCAGCCGGCCGCGGCGGCCAGGCCGTCGGTGCCCACCGCCGCCGCCTCATAGGGCTGACGCCCCCAGCCGTACCGCAGCACCGAGGCATACTCCCACACTGCCGGGCCGGCCAGCATCGACGCCGAGCATACGGCCAGCACCAGCAGCGAGAGGAAAAGGATGATTCTTCTGCCAACACTCATCGACGGGCCCTCCGCTTTTTCCATCGTTTCAGCCGCAGCTTGATGAGCGCTATGGCACGGCTGAGAATGTTCTTGCTCTCAAATTCCTCCTGCTGCGCCTGGATGTCGGCCCGGGCAGCCCGCCACCGGGCGTACAGGGGCACGATGGCGCGGAAGCAGCCCGCGTCCAGCTCATCCAGGAACGCCAGCTCCGCCTCCAGGGCGTCCCACCGCCGGGGCAGGATCTTTTTCACCTGATCCCCGGCCAGCAGGGGCAGCTCCCGCGCGGTCATATCGGGCAGGGGCCGCAGCATATACCGCAGCCGCACCCGACGCTCCTCCGCGTCCACAAAGAGGTTTTCGCTCAGCATGGCCGCGCAGGAGATCTCGGGGGGCAGGTTTGCCATTTCCAGCGCGCGGTGCAGCACCAGTTCGGCAAACGCCAGCCGGTCGGCCAGGGGCCACCGGTCCCCCTTGTAAAACACCTGATCGATGGTCTCGCCCCCGCAGTCCTCAAACACCGCCGCCAGGGTGTCCCCGCACAGGAACATTCCCTGGAAGGCCGGGCAGTCGGCCGGGTCGATGCCGGCGCACAGCCGGCCGTACCGGTGCAGCAGCTCCCCCTCGTACAGGTTGATCTGACGGGTGGGGGTCTCCCGCTCCTGGATGTCCACCGCTTCCACAAAGGCATAGTCCGGCTCGCTGTACAGCACCCGCACCACCTTGTATCGCTCGCGGATCAGCACCGTGTTCATGGATGTTCCCCCTCCCGCTTGGTTCAGTCTACGATCACAAATGCGCTGGCGCGCACATTCTCATCGGCGCTGGCTGTGGCGACGATCTCATAGGTGCCCGGGGTCTCGGGCGCCTGATAGACGCCGTTGCGGTCGATCGAGCCGCCGCCCTCGCCGCTGATGGTCCACTGCACGCCCTTGTCCTCGCTGCCCACCACCTCGGCCTGCATCCGCAGGGTGCCGCGGCGGCTGACGTGGGAGAACTCGGGGGTCACCGTCAGGCTGACCTGGCGCTGGGCCAGGATGCGGCTGGTGTCCCGCTCGGGCTTCTGGGCAAAGTAGTGGACGGTCAGGCGGTTGCCCTCCACCATGTCGTGCAGCCACAGGCCGATCCGCATGGTGCCCCGCTGGGGGTAGACCAGGGCCGCAGCCTCCACCCACGGCGGGGTGGTGGGGGCGGTCTTGCCCCGGAAGATCTCGCTGTTGCCGAAGTAGAGGGCGGTCTCGCCGTCGGCGGACGGGTCGGCGAACTCGACGCTCAGCCGCACATCCACCGCGCCGGGCCCAAGGCCGTGGGCGATCTCGTCGGAATAGACCCTGCTGTTCACCCGCAGCCCGCCGGGCATGGTCAGGTCCACCGTCCCGTGGGAGACGGCGTAGTCATACTGCTCCGGCGCAGGGATGCCGAAGTCGAAGTGCAGCGCGCCGGTGGAGGGCTGGTAGACCGACTTGACGTCCGGCTTCTGCCAGTATTCCAGGCTGCGCACCGAGGTGGTGACGGCCTGCAGCTCCTGCCCGCCGGCCTTGCCGCCCTGGCGGCCCAGCCGCTGATGGAAGGGCAGGTTGGTCACCGACGCCAGGAACATGCTGCCCGCCGAGTGGATCAGCTCCAGCTTTGCCAGATAGATGGGGATGTCCCGCCCGCGCAGGTGCCGCTCGAGGTTATCGGTGCGCTGGCCGCGCTCTTCCAGCTCGTCCTGGTTTTCGCACAGGTGGCAGCGGGTGTTGATCTCGATGTAGTTCTTGTAGCTGTGGCTGCCCAGCTCGAGGTTGATCTCGCCCCCGGTGGGGAACAGCGGGCTGTCCACCCCGGCCAGCTGCCGCGCCTTGAGCTGGAAGGACGCGGTGTAGACCCGGCGCTTTTCCTCGGCGCTTTCGCGGAACTCCAGGCGGATGCGGCCGTCGCCGCTGTCCACAAAGGCGCTCTCGCCCTCCAGGCGGAACTGCACCGGCGGGGTGCGCTCGTTCTTGACCACCAGCACCTCGACGGTGAACTCCTCGCCGGCGCAGACGGCCTCGGGCGCGGTCAGCACCAGCGTCAGCTCCTTGCTTGCGTACAGCACCGAGACGTTGTCGTGGCCGCCGGCTTCCAGCAGGCTGCGGAACTCGGGGGGCTGCGCGGTCAAGAACAGCCGGTACCCCTCGCTGGTCATATTGCACTGGCGGCTCGCGCCGGTGTCGGCGCCCACGGCGTTGACCGGCTCGATGTCGGTCTCGTCGTAGCCCAGGCAGAGGTAGGCGCTGTCCTGCCCCTGCAGGGTCTCCTGCCCTTCGATCATCTGCAGCTTGCGCAGCAGCGGCTCTTCCACCACCACCATGCGGCCCTGGTAATCCAGCGCCATGCCGCTTTCGATCAGGAGGGTGGTGTCGTCGCTCGCGCTGACCCCAAGGCCGCAGACCACCCCGGCCCCCAGGGACAGACGGCTGAGCAGCTGGGTCTTTCTGCGCTGATAGTTTTGCTCGACCTCAAAGTCGCGGACGGTCAGCAGTTTGCCGTAAAAATAGCGGTTGCGCACCACAGGGAAAAAGTCCGTGTTCCCACTCATTCGTATGCTCCTCCAATCGTCGTGTCATAGTGGATGGTCACCGAGTCGTCGATGGCCGCCGGGATATAATCTCCGATCCGGGAGTTGATCCCCAGATAGGTGTGCCAGTCCAGTTGGATGCAGGGTTTGAGCAGCACCAGCTCCATCTCGGTCTCGGCCGGGGTCAGCTGGCCCATCCGCTCGATGAACCGCTCCATGTCCTGCTGTTTTTCAAAGGTGCCCTGGGGCAAAAGCAGGAAAAAGCGGTAGGGGTCCTCGCCGTACAGCCGGCGGTAGAGCGCCGGGTTGCGGCAGGCAGGGTCGTTGGGGTCGACCGCGAAGTGCTCGATGATGAACGGCTCCTGTCCGGTCAGGCGGGCGGCGGTCCGCCGCACCCCCTCGACGGTGTACATGGTCTCGTATTCTTCCAGGATGCCGCCCAGCCGCTCGCGCAGGTGTTCCTCGCCCTGTTCCGGCTCCATGCACAGCCACCGGGCCAGAAATTCCACCATGCTGTCCCCCGCGCTCGCCGGGTCCAGCTGCCGGGGCAGGCCATCCAGCTCCTCTTCCACCCCCTGGAACAGGGTGTTGAAGATGGACAGGTACCGCCAGGTAAAGTCCTGCCCGCGGTAGATGGCCGGCAGGTAATCCACCATGTGGTCCCCCGCCATCCAGAGGGACAGCCCGTCCACCCGGGGCTTTTCGGGGCCGCCGGCGGTCAGCTCCAGGGCGACCCACAGCCAGCGGCCGGTCTTTTGCAGCAACAGGTCGGTCTGCGCCGCCGGCGGGCCGAACAGCCTTTCCAGGGTGTCGGGGTCGAGGGGTCTGCCCCACAGGGCCTCCCGCTCCGGCCACCCCGGCTGATCGGATGCCCGGGCGTACACCCGGACCGACGCTTCGGCCGGCACCTCGGCCAGCAGCCGCAGCCGCCCCCAGGCAAAGCCCGCCTCGCCGCTGTCCACCGGCGGCAGGCAGACCGCCCCGGCGTAGGCCCCATCGGCCAGGCCCAGCGCGTCGCCCCGGCATTCGATCTTGTCAAAGATGCCGCCCAGCCACTGCTCGCGGCAGCAGAGGGTACGGTATTTCTGGGTCTCACTCATAGCTTGCTCCTCACCCCCGTTCGGGCCGCCGTGCTCACGGCCGCCTCAGCTCCAGTTCGATCCGCTCCAGCGCCAGGATGCCGTCCGGCGGGATCTGCAGGTCGCCCACGGCATTGCGGTAGCTGCTCTGATCCAGCCCCCGCAGTTCCAGCTGTTCCACCTGATAGACGCCCGGCAGCTGCTGCAGCGCCGCTTCCAGGTCGCCCCGGCGGCCCGGCGCGCCGATCCGCTCCTGCCGCGGCGCGAAGAAGTCCTCCACCGCGCGGCGGATCATCTCGGGCGCCGCCCCCGGCGCGGCGGTCAGCCGCACCGCGGCGCTGCAGGGCACGTACCGCGCCGGCGCCGCCTTTGTCTGCACGCAGATGGGGCGGCAGCGCTCCAGCTGACGGTCCACCGCGTCCAGGAAGCGCCGGTCGGCCATCGGCCGTTTGCCCTCCCCGGCCGGCAGCACCGCCACCGTGACCAGGGCGCTGCGGCGCTGATGCGGGGTCTCGGGGTCGTAGCCGGGCAGGGCTTTCGCCCCTGCCATCCGCAGCCCCGGCGTCTGCCGGGCGCACCGCTCATAGTCGGCGGCCGACAGGCATTTGCTCGTCTCGTTCAGCTCGGCCAGCAGGCGGGCGCGGCCCTGCGGCAGGCTCTCGGCCCACCGGCCGCCCCACGCCGCGCCGTGCTCCACCGCCTGCCCGTCGTCCTGAAAGGCCAGGGCCGTGTCGGCGGGGATGTTGCCGCCCCCGCACTGCGAGAGGACCATCTGGCTGACCAGCACCGCCCCCTCGCCGGGGCAGACCACCGTGCCGTGCAGCCCGTCCCCGAAGGTAATGAGGCTGCGCGCCGCGTCGTAGGTAAAGACCCGGTCCCGCGGGCCGCAGACCGACAGGTCTTCCACCCGCCGCCAGACCGCGGGGCGGACGCTGCCGTCCCGCTGCAGGGTCATGCAGATCAGCGCCAGCCGGTCGGCCAGCACCTGCGCGCTGTCCGCCGCCCCCTCGACGGGGAGGAACAGCTGCTCCCCCGGGCGGCCCTTTGCGTCAAAGAGCAGTTCTTTCTGATGCGCCGGGTCGAGGCAGACCACCATCAGGTTGTCGCCGCCGTCGTCCGCCGCGCCGTCGCCGTCGGCGGTCACCTCCAGCCCGGCGGGGGTGCGGCCCGCCTCATAGGCGTCGGTCTGCCGCCAGCCGCTCTCGTCCCGCAGAAAGACCGCCAGCGCGGCCGCCGACGCCTGGGCGCTGTCCATCCGGACGGTCTGCCCCGGCGCGCTTTCGATGCGGAAGGTGAAGCAGGCGGCCCGCGTCTGCTGCTGCATCGCCTGGTACCGCCCGGCGGATACCCCCGCCAGCCGGACCTGCTCCTCGCAGCCGGCCTCGGTCTGGCTGACCCGCAGCCACCACAGCCCGTCTGTACCGGGCTGCCAGTGCGCGGGGGCCGGCAGCAGGACATAGCCGCTCCAGCTCAAGGCCCAGGTCTCGTCCGCAAGGGGGCGCAGCGCGCCGCCCTCGCCGTTTTCCCCCGCTTCCCAGCAGAGGGTGCGGGGGGGCTGCGCCTGGCTGTCGGGCGGGTTGCGCTGGACGCCGTCCGGCTGCGCCACGTCGAACCACAGCCGCAGCGCCCCTTCGGGCGGGCGGTCGAAGCCCAGCAGCAGCCGGCTGTCCCCCTCCCCGCCGAAGGCGAAGGGCTGAAAGGCCGTCTCCCCGGCCACCAGCCCCGCCACGCTGAACCGCTCGTCCCGGCGCTGCACCAGCGTCTGCACAAGGGCGGGGCGGACGGCGGGGATGGGCTCAGCCAGTTCAAACAGGGCGCCCTCGGCCGTCTCCAGCCGGCTCATGGCCGGGCGGGCTTTGCCGTCGGGGGGCGCTTCCAGCGCGCAGAGGGCGGGGCGGGCGGGCAGCAGCCGCAGCCCTGCCAGCGCCAGCAGCTTCTGCTGGATGGCCGGCGTCAGCTGATCCATCTGGTACTGCTGCATTTCCTTGTACCAGGCCATCAGCTCCAGAATGGTGATGCCCGGGTCGTGGGCATTGTGGTCGGTCCAGACCGGGCACAGCCACGGCAGCCGGCCCTCGGCCTGCGCCACAATCTCGTCATAACGCTGGTCGTCCAGCCTGCGGGAAACCAACACAGGGCATCCTCCTTTGTTGCGTTCGTTCTAGTTCGGGCGGCGCGTCACTGCACCCGCACGGTGTGGACGCCGTTTTCCACCACTGCATAGGGGAAGGCGCTGTCCTTTTCCAGCGGGGCGAGCCGGGCCTGCCCCTGCTCGTCGTAGGCGCCTTCGGCCAGCAGCCGCAGCACCCGGCGGACGTTGGGCATCTGCCGCACCGCGCCCCACAGCTCGTCCATCCGGATCTGTGCGCCGATGGGCCGCGCCTGCCACACCTCGCCGATGATCCGCCGCAGCTCGGCGGTGATCGCATACTGGGTGTCGGCGGCAAGTTCGGGGCGTTCCAGCTCCACCGCCACCTGCACGTTGACGGTCAGCAAGGTGGCGGGGCAGACGTGCAGCCGCCCCTCGGCCACCAGGCAGCAGGAGCACCGCCCGCTGAGGTACTGATAGACCTCCTGGCAGAGGGCCTCCAGGCTCTCCCCCGCCATGCTGTGGCCGGTCAGCGCCACCGTCACATGGCCGGCTTTGGGCTGCCCCTGCGGGTCCCGCCCGGCGAAGCACCGGACGTGCTGCACCTGCGGGAAGGCCTGCATCACCAGGTCCTCATAGTCCCGGCTGCCGGCAGCCCGGCCGCGGGTGCGCAGGTGCCGGCTGCCGCGGGCCTCGATCTCATCCATGGTCAGCCGGCCGATGCCGCCGCTCATGGGGGTGATGTTCTGGATGACGCTGATCCGGGGCAGCCCGGCCAGGGCCGACTGCACGGCGCCCGCCGGCAGATTGCCCTGCGCGCCGCCGCCGCTGGCGTAGCGCACCCGGATGTTGCGGCTGCCGGCGGGGGGCACGCGGCCCTGCCGCCCGTCCCCGAACCGGATGACCCCCTGGTAGGGGTCGAGGGTGTAGACACGGTCCCCCTCGCCGGCCAGGGCCAGGTCGGCCGTCTCTTCCCAGCGGACCCAGCAGCGGCGCAGCAGGTGGTCCTCCCGCTCCAGCCGGACGGCGTCGGGGCGGGTGCGGCCCAGCTCTTCGGCCTCGGCCGCCGACAGGCCCTCCATCTCGTCCACCCATACCTCGCACCCCTGCACCGGGGCGCTCAGCAGCTGCAATGCCTTGCCGGCCTCGTAGATGCCGGTGTCAAAGATCTGTTCGGGCTGTTCGCTGCGCTGCAGCGCCGGGGCGACGTTGAGGCGGATGGCCCTGACCATCGGCGCCGGCCCCGGCCGCCCGGCCGCCCGGCTCAGCCGCAGCCAGCAGCCGGTCTGGCCGAACAGGCTGCGCGCGGGCAGCTCCTCGGGCAAAAAGAGGTACATCTCGCCGCTGTGCAGCAGCTGGTCGGTCTCGTCCACCGCCCGCACCGGGGCGAAGGCTTTGCCGTTCCACTGCTCCCACTCCAGGCGGGTGTTGAGCTTTGCCTGGCTGTCCACCTTGAAGTAGACCGACAGCGGCATGGCGTGCGGGCTGCGGTCGAACCGCAGATAGACCGCCGGGGGCCCCGGCTCGAGGGGTTCCAATAAAGTCATCTGCAGGTCGGTGACGCGGGCGGCGTCGTCCATCTCGCGGCGGACGCCGTTGTTGTCGCTGGCGATCCATGCCGCCCGGCTGGGCGCCTCGTACTGCCACTGCAGGCTCGCCCCTTTGCAGAAGGGGACGATCCACCGCTGGTACATCGAGAAGGCGTTTTCCACCTCGGCCACCCGGGCCCGGATGTAATAGCCGGTCTCGGCGTTGACCTCGGCGGGCTGCAGGTCCTCCGGCACCCGGAAGATGGTCTCGTAGGGCCCCTCCTGCCTGCAGGAGAAGGGGTTGCGGCTGCCGGACACTTCCAGCTGACGCCAGCCCACCCCGTTGTAGTACTCCCAGACCACGCCCGCCACCCGCACGTCGTCCGGCTTTGCGGCCACGGCGCTGCGCTTGTCGATGATGGGCTGGCTGAACCGGTACTCGGGCCCCTGGGCCGGCGGGTCAAAGACGATGGGGCTGATGTCCAGCTTGAGGGCCGCGCGGGCCCCCGCCTTGGACAAAACGGTGTCGCTGCGGATGTAAAACAGGCTGTAGGCCGCCGGGCGGCTGCCGAAGCAGTAGCCCTCCCCCTCGATGGGCAGGTCCCCGGCAAAGAGCTGCTGCGCCGGGCAGGGCTCCAGCGGGGCGCTGGTCAGGGCGGTCTGCTCCACCGTCAGGGTCATGGGCGGGCGGCCGGCGCAGCGGATGCAGATGCGGCCCTCCTGGTCCGGCTCCATGGCCAGGGAGGTCCGCTTTTCCAGCATGATCCGCCCCGCGTCCGCCTTGACGCTGTCAAAGGGCAGCCAGACCCCGCCGTGGCGGTAGCTCCACTGCAGGCCGCTTTCGGCCAGCAGGCGGGCGGTCTCGTCCTCGAAGTACCGCACACCCTGCCGCAGCTCGAGGGTGATGGCCGCGGGGCCTTCCAGCCGCAGGACGTTGTTCTCGGCCAGGGTGAAGCTGTGGGCCTGCATCTCCTCCCCGCAGGGGGTGAAGAAGGGCTGCGGCCGCTCCAGGCTGATCTTCTGCAATTGATCGGCCGCGGCGTCGACGTAGTACAGGTCGAGCAGTTTGGCCGGGCTCGCCTCGATGGAGCGCTGGGTCTCAAAGACCACGTTCTCGCCGTCGGGCCCGGGGGCGAACACCCGCGTGCCCGACCGCACCGGCACCGGGCGGTCCACCATCTCGCTGGGGTCAAAGGCCATCTCGCCCCGGGCGGACACCGGCCCCGGCTCCTGATAGCCGATCTGGTTGAGGAATTCTGTGTACAATTTGGCGGGCAGGGCGTTCACCCGGTCCACCGTCTGGTAGAACATGGTGCAGAACAGCTCTGCCAGGGCCGCGCCGGGGTCGTCCTCGGCCTGCTCGTACCGCCATTCGGGGGTATAGCTGCGGGCCAGTGCGGCTACCTGCGCGCGGATGGCGTCCAGGTCCCGCGGGTCAAGCACAGGATGCTTCATACGCCGCCCCCTCCTTCAGAGCCTTCGGTGAGATAGAAGGGGTAGACGTGGTTGTAGCGGTTGTTGGTGGAGCGGACGGTGTAGTCCACCTCGACCACCAGCGCGCCGCTGCGCTCGTTCATCTCCCTGCATCTGACGTTCACATCGGTGATGCGGGGCTCCTGATAGATCAGCTGCTCCCGCACCTGCCGGGCAATGCCCTCCCTGGTGGAACTGGAGGAAGGTGCGAAGGTATATTCCATGATGTTGGAGCCGAAGCCCGGGCGCATGACCCGTTCGCCCTGCATGGTGTTGAGGATGATCCCGATGGCCTCGCGGATGTCGTCCTCGTGGCTGACCATGGCGAATTTGCCGGTCCGCGGGTCCACCTGCAGGGGGAATTTCAGCCCCCGGCCCAAAAACTCCTTTCCGTTCATGTTCACACTCTCCTCCTGTTCCACCGGCTGTACAAAGCCGGCGTCAGTTGATCTTTACGATGGCCCCCTTCAGGGTGGCGGGCCCGGTGGCGCTGACGTCCATGGTGCCGTCGCTCTTGATCTGGACGGCGGCCCCTTTCAGGTTCATCTGGCCGCTGGCCTTCTCTTCGATGGTGGGGGCCTCGGCCGCGAGCTTTGCCCCGGCCTTCAGGGTCATATTCTGGCTGCACTCCAGCGTCATGTTGCCGCTGCTTTCCAGGGTGATCTTGGTGTCGCCGGCGCTGAGGGTCAGCTTGGTCTTGGCCTTCAGCTCGATCTCGCCGTCCTTGAAGTTCATCAAGAGGGCGTTGTCCCCGTTTTTATCCTTGAGGGTGGCGCTCTGCGCCTCGTCGTTCAGCTGCAGCACCGCCCCGGACGGCATGGTCAGGGTGACGGTCTGCTTGTCCTTTTCGTCGTGCAGCACCAGGTCGATCTTCTGCGGGGTGCGTATGGCGAAGTCCTCCACCTTGCCGTCCTGGATGGTAAAGGGGGGCGTCGTCTCGGTGTTCCAGATGGCGCCCAGCATCACCGGGCGGTGGGGGTCGTCGTCCAGATAGGCCAGCACCACCAGATCGTCCACCTGCGGCGGGAAGTAGACCCCCCGCTCCTTGCCCCCCATCGGGGCCATGAAGTAGCACCAGTCGGTCTCCTCGGCTTCGGGCACGCCCACCGGCAGGCACTTGACCCGGTTGAGCTTATCGGGGTCGTTGACGTTGGTGATCCTGGCCAAAGTCAGCCCGCTGCGGGACATCCCCCGCTCCGGCGGCATCCCGCCGTCCTGGATCAAACTCTCCAGCTGCTGTGCCAGGCTCATAGTTTCGCCCCCTTGAACTCGAAGGAGGTGCGGTAGCCCTCCAGTGTAAATTTGTGCACCACCTTGGTCAGAAGGTACTTGCCGTTCATATAGAATTCGTCCCCGCCGTCGATCTCGATGTACCGCCCCGGGATCAGCTCGGGGATGCCGATGCACTCGCCGCTGCCCGAGATAAAGTTCATCGCGATCTCGTTCAGGCGGTTCTGGGCCAGCTTCTTGCATTCTTCCTCGGTGCGGGCGAACTCGCTGTACTCCCGCAGGGAGGCTTTCTTGAAGGCGGGGACCATCTCGGCCGCCGAATCGTAGCTGCTGTCCCCCACCGTCACCGTATTGACCTTGGCGTGGATGGGTTTCTGGTTGACGTCCCGGCCGTAGATCTCGACCTCGCCCACCTGGTGGGACAGATCGAGCCGGCGGCTGAACCGGACCAGCGACTCGCCCAGCGTCAGGGTGAGGATCTCTTTAGACACCTCTTCGGTGTTGAAGATCATCTCGCCGTCCACCACCATCAGGGTAGCGCCGCACCGGCGGGCCATCAGTTTGAGGAACCGCCAGTCGTCCACCTGTTCCTTGACCAGCGGCACCTGGAAGGGGTCCAGCCTGCCCACCGAGACGCTCTTGGCAAAACCGGCGCTCACCGCCTTTTTCAGGATGGTCTCGACGATATTGGTGGGCGTCTCCTTCCCGCCGTAGATGGGCTGGCGGCAGTTCATCAGGTAGCCCAGCCCGTCGATGCCGTTGACCTTGAGGGTAGGCGGCGTTTCAGCCGAAAACTCGACCGTGAAATCGTCCACGTAGCCGTAGAACAATTCCTTCTGGCTCTTTTTTTCGTCCTTGCCGTAGCCGCCCACGATCTTGATCTCCGCCCCGGGCACCAGCTGCTGTACGATCGCATTGTCCCAGGTGTTGGTGCCGTAGATGTAGACGTCCTGGACCGAGAAGCTGCAGCCCCCCGCCGTGCCGTCGCCGTTGATCTCGACTTCCAGCTCGGAGATGTTGTGCTCGTCGCAGGGCAGCTTCTTGCCGTCGAGGTAGACGGTAAAGTGCGGCGCGATGAAGCCTCCGTATTTCTTTTGCAGATCGGTGTATTCGTACGACCCTTTATCCAAGAAGCTGTCCCTCCTTTCTCAGTCTGTTCTGCCCGTCGGGGCGGTCACACCAGCCCCGGCACCGTCAGCATCTCGCCGCTGCGCAGGGTGCGCGGGTTGACGATGCCGTTGGCCGCGGCGATCTCCCGCCACTGGCTGGCGTCGCCGTATTCCTTCTGGGCCATCGCCCAGAGCGAGTCGCCCTGCCGGACGGTGCGGTACTTGGTGGTGTCGGGCGACTGCTTGGGGTTCAGCGCAGCCTCCTTGCCGTCGCTGCAGCGTATGAACTGACAGTTCAGCACCGCCCGCACCGGGTTGCCGTTGCTGCTGAACTTTGTGAAGTTCTGCTCGCAGCTGGACAAAAACCCGGTAAACTCCATCGACCCCCAGCTGATGCTCAGCATGGGCGGGCGGTGGGCGTCCTTCTCGATGGTCATCAGGTCATAGATCTTCTGGGTGTAGGTGCGCACGTCGACCGTTTTTTCCTTCAGGATCTTCCCCTGATTCTGCTTGAACTCATTCTTCAGCTTTTCCTCGCCGTTCTTACCCTTGACTTCTTCGCCGGCCGAGACGCTGTCGAAAAACAGTTCAAAGCTCAGCTCTTCAATGCCGCCGCCGTTGTATTGCAGTTTGGGGAATTCAGCCCCCAGCTCCTGAACAGGCTGGTACTCAACGCTGCGCTTGCGCACATAGCTCTGCGGGTTATAGAGGACGACCAGCGTCTCACCATTCCCGTTGTCTGCGTCCAGGTTGACGATGGTCATTTTTTCCAGACCGATGTCCTGGTTGGGGTTGCGACGTCCGCTGTACATGGCCGCGGCCTCCTTTCCTGTTTATCGTCCGCTGCGGCGCAGCTCCCGCCGCAGCCGCTCTTCGATCATCCGGTAGACGCGGTCGGCCGTCCGGCGCAGCTCGGCTTCCCGCTCCATCTTGCGGCGGGGGTCCTGCTCGTCGGTCTCGGCGCGCTGCTTGTGCTGCATCTCGGCGGGCAGGGCGGCGGCGTTTGCAGGCTGCCGCATCGCCGGCTGTGCCGGGGCGGCGGGCTGTGCGCCGGCGGGCGCTGTGCTGCCGCCGCGGGCCCACGGGGCGGTCCATTCCATCTGTTTTTGGGGCGTGCCGGGCTTTGCCGCGCTGCCGCCGGCCCGCTCCAGCATCTCCTTGGCCCAGGGGGGCAGGTCCTCGGCAAAGTTCCCGCTGCCCCGCGCCGTCGGCCGCTGTGCGCTGTGCGCGCCCGGCGCGGCCTGCCCGGCGTTTGCCCCCTGCGCTCCGCGCGCCAGGATCAGGTCGGGCTGCCCGGCCTCCCAGCCGGTCTGCCCCGCCTGTGCGCGGGGTGCGCGGTCTGCGGCTGCCGCAGCCGCGGGGGTCTGGGCCTGCTTCACAGCTGCCGCGGAGGTCTGGGTCTGTCCCATGGCTGCCGCGGGGCTGTGCTCGGCCGCCGCGCCGGCATAGGTCAGCGCCGCCGTCTCGCGGCCCGCCGCGCCGTCCATCGGGGCGGGGGCTGTGCGCTGCGCCGCCGGGCGGATCATCCGGATGTCCCGGACGCCCGCCGTCCCCTCCCAGGGGGCGGGCGCCGCCGAAGCAGCTTCCTGCCCTGTCTGGTGCAGCACCAGCGGCAGTTCGGCCA
>DWXX01000095.1 GCA_019118985.1 Candidatus Faecalibacterium faecipullorum | reverse complement strand
GTTGCGCCATGGAGCGCAGCCGTGGATGATGGAGCGCCGGGGCAGCTCGGGCATGCCGGACAGGCGGGCCTTGTCGGTCAGCTCGTCCACCACCACCGGGTCGACGATGTAGCTGGGCAGGCCCAGCTCGTCCCCGATCTCGCGGGCCAGGATGCCGCCCAGGTTGGAGGCGTGCTGGCCCTGCACCCCCTTTTCCAGGTCGGCCAGCAGCGCGTCGCTGACGGCGTAGGTGCCGCCGTGGATGGGCTTGAGCAGGCCGCCCCGCCCGACGATGACGTCGAGGCTGCGGGGGTCGCATTCCTTCTCTTTCAGAAAGTCCAGGATGATCGCCTTGCGGAAGTCCTTCTGGTCGATGATGGTCGCGTATTTGGCGATCTCCTCGGTGGGGTGGCGCAGGGTCTCTTCAAACAGCAGCGTTTCGTCCTCGAAGACGCCCACCTTGGTGGAAGTCGAGCCGGGGTTGATGACCAGCGTTTTGATCGACATATTCTCTCTTCTCCCTTCCTGTTGGCGGCTTATTCAGCCTTCAGCCCGGCGGCCACGACGGCGGCCAGCGCGATGGAGTAGACCTTGGTCTGGAACGAGTCGGACCGGCTGGTCAGGATGGCGGGCACACGGGTGCCGGTCAGGATGCAGCCGTTCTTGCAGTCGGCGGTGTGGACCAGGGTCTTGTAGACCAGGTTGCCGGCCTGGATGTCGGGGAACAGCAGGATGTCGGCGTGCCCCGCGGCCGGGCGGTCCTGCGCGCCCTTGTGGCGGGCGGCTTCGGGGTCGATGGCGATGTCCATCGACAGGGGGCCGTCCACCACGCAGCCGGTGATCTTGCCCTCTTCGTTCATCTTGCGCAGCTCGTCGGCGTCCACGGTGCAGGGCATCTTGGGGTTGACCACCTCGACGGCGGCCAGGGGGGCCACCTTGGGGCAGGCGACACCGCAGGCGTGGGCCACGGCGACGGTGTTCTCGATGATATGCACCTTGTCCTCCAGGGTGGGGTAGGTCATGAAGGCCACGTCGGTCAAAAACAGCAGCTGCTCGATCCCTTTGACCTCAAAGACGGCGACGTGGGACAGGGTCTTGCCGGTGCGCAGGCCGACCTCCTTGTCCAGCACGCTCTTGAGGAAGGTCTTGGTGTCCAGCAGGCCCTTCATATACATGTCGGCCACGCCGTCGTGGGCCAGCTTGACGGCGGTGAGAGACGCCTTGACCTTGTCGGGCTCGTTGATGATCTCATAGTCGGTCAGGTCGATGGAAAGGTCGGCGGCGATCTTGCGGATGGCGGCCTCGTCGCCCACCAGGATGGCGTCTGCGATGCCCTGCTTATGCGCCGCGTCGACAGCTTCCAGCACGGCGTCGTCCTCGGCGGCGGCCACGGCCAGCTTCTGTTTGCCGCAGGTCTTTACTTTCGCGATCAGGTCCTCAAAATTCATGGTACAGCACCTCATTTATTATTCCCAAAACAGTGCAAAAGGAGGGGCACACCCTCGCATGTTAAAATAATAACACGGTATGCCCCGCGGGTCAAGAGGGCGCGGCGGGGCGGCTGCCGGCCGGGTACTTTTATAAGTGGGGCAGGGGAGGCGGGGCCCCAGAGACCGGCTTTTGTAAAATTGTGAGGATCGACAAAACCTTAACGGGTTTTCAATGCAATTTTAACAGATCGGCAATTGACAAAAGCTTAACGAAATGGTACAACTATAGTAGCCCGGCTGGCAGAAAGCCAGGGGCTGAATTTCCGCCCTGAGCTGTTGTTTTTGGGACAGCCGGGCGCGAGCGGAAAGGTCTGTATACCATGGCCATCGCAATCTATCCCGGCTCGTTCGACCCGGTGACGCGGGGACATCTGGACATCATCCATCGGGCGGCGCGGATCTACGACCACCTGATCGTGGCGGTGCTGATCAACAGCGCCAAGAGCCCCCTCTTCACCATTGAAGAGCGGGTGGCCCTGCTGACCGAGTGCTGCAGGGACATCCCCAACGTCACGGTGGAGAGCTTCGACGGCCTGACCGTCGACTTCGCCCGCAAGCGGCACGCCACCGTCATGGTGCGGGGGCTGCGGGCCGTCACCGACTTTGAAAACGAGATCCAGCTGGCCCAGACGAACTACGCCCTGATGCCCGGCATCGAGACGGTCTTCCTCGCCACCAACATCCGGTGGAGCTATCTGTCCTCCACCGTCGTCAAGGAGGCGGCCCGCTACGGCAGCGACATCAGCAAGTTCGTCACCCCCAACGTCGAGCAGGCGGTGCGGGCCAAGTTCAGCGCGGCGCCGTCCGGCCAGCCGTGACCAGGCAAAAGTCCCCGCGGGCGACCAACGGGTTTTTGATCAAGAAGGTTTACACACAAAACATCCCCCACAGCGAACGCACGCCACACATTCAAACCAACAGGAGGCAATTCAAATGAAAAAGATCGTGATCGCATCTGCATGCCGCACCGCCATCGGTAAGTTCGGCGGCACCCTGTCCAACGTCCCTGCAGCTGAGCTGGGCTCCATCGTCATCAAGGAGGCCATTGCCCGCGCCGGCGTCAAGCCCGAGCAGGTCGACCAGGTGTACATGGGCTGCGTCATCCAGGCCGGCCAGGGCCAGAATGTGGCCCGTCAGGCTTCCATCAAGGCTGGCCTGCCCATCGAGACCCCCGCCGTCACCGTCAACGTGGTCTGCGGCTCGGGCCTGGAGTGCGTCAACATGGCCGCCCGCATGATCGAGGCCGGCGACGCCGACATCGTGGTGGCCGGCGGCACCGAGAACATGGATATGGCCCCCTTCGCCATGATGAAGGGCCGCTACGGCTACCGCATGGGCTACCCCATGGGCAAGAGCGAGCTGGTGGACACCATGGTCAACGACGCGCTGTGGGATGTGTTCAACAACTACCACATGGGCATCACCGCCGAGAACGTCGCCGACCAGTGGAACCTCAGCCGTGAGGACCTGGACAACTTCGCCTACAACAGCCAGCTGAAGGCCGCCGAGGCCATCAAGAGCGGCGCCTTCAAGGAGGAGATCGTCCCCGTCACCATCAAGAACAAGAAGGGCGACATCATCTTCGACACCGACGAGGGCCCCCGTCTGAGCGCCCCCGAAGTCCTGGCCAAGCTCAAGCCCTCCTTCAAGAAGGACGGCAAGGTGACCGCCGGCAACGCCTCCGCCATCAACGACGGCGCCGCCGCCGTGGTGGTTATGAGCGAAGAGAAGGCCAAGGAGCTGGGCATCACCCCGATGGCTACCTGGGTGGGCGGCGCCCTGGCCGGCGTCGACCCCTCCATCATGGGCGTGGGCCCCGTCGCCGCCACCCGCAAGGTGATGGCCAAGACCGGCCTGACCGTGGCCGACATGGACCTGATCGAGGCCAACGAGGCCTTCGCCTCCCAGTCGCTGGCCGTCGCCCACGACCTGGAGTTTGACATGAGCAAGGTCAACGTCAACGGCGGCGCCATCGCCCTGGGCCACCCGGTCGGCGCTTCGGGCTGCCGCATCCTGGTCACCCTGCTCTACGCCATGAAGCACCGCGGCGCCAAGAAGGGCCTGGCCACCCTGTGCATCGGCGGCGGCATGGGCTGCGCCACCATCGTCGAGATGGACTGATATGCCCTGTAAAGGCTGAAAGGAAACGCTATGTCTTTTGTGAAAACCGAAGTGCAGGGCGCCGTCGAGGTCATCACCATCGACCGCCCCAAAGCACTCAACGCCCTCAACCCCGAGGTGCTGGCCGACCTGAAGGCCGCCTTTGAGGCTGTGGACCAGAACGCCATCCGCTGCATCGTCCTGACCGGCGAGGGGGACAAGAGCTTTGTCGCCGGCGCCGACATCGGCTCGATGAGCACCATGACCAAAGCCGAGGGCGAGGCCTTCGGCAAGCTGGGCAACGACATCTTCCTGATGATCGAGAGCTTCCCCATCCCGGTCATCGCCGCGGTCAACGGCTTTGCGCTGGGCGGCGGCAATGAGCTGGCCATGAGCTGCGACATCCGCCTGTGCTCGGACAACGCCGTCTTCGGCCAGCCCGAAGTGGGCCTGGGCATCACCCCGGGCTTCGGCGGCACCCAGCGGCTGGCCCGCCTGGTGGGCCCCGGCATGGCAAAGCAGCTGGTCTACTCGGCCCTGAACATCAAGGCCGACGAGGCGCTGCGCATCGGCCTGGTCAACGCGGTCTACCCGCAGGCTGAGCTGATGGACAACGCCCTCAAGCTGGCCGGCAGGATCGCCAAGAATGCCCCCATCGCCGTCCGCAACTGCAAGAAGGCGATCAACGAGGGCATCAGCCTCCCCATCGACAAGGCCGTCGAGGTGGAGGAGAAGCTGTTCGGCGACTGCTTCGAGACCCACGACCAGGTCGAGGGCATGGCCTGCTTCCTCTCGAAGGAAAAGCCCAAGCCCAAGGCTGTGTTCACCAACAACTGATCGATACGACTTACGACTGTAAAGGAGAGATTGCTATGAAGATCGGCGTTATCGGCGCTGGCACCATGGGCCAGGGCATCGCGAAGGCATTTGCACAGGTCGAGGGCTACACCGTGGCCCTGTGCGACATCAAGCAGGAGTGGGCCGACGGCGGCAAGGCCAAGATCGTCAAGGGCTACGACCGTCTGGTGGCCAAGGGCAAGATGACCCAGGCCAAGGCCGACGCCATCTGCGCCGCCATCACCCCGGGCGTCAAGGAGGATCTGTGCGCTGACTGCGACCTGATCGTCGAGGCCGCCTTTGAGGATATGAAGGTCAAGCAGGCCACCTTCGGCGAGCTGGACAAGATCTGCAAGCCCGAGTGCATCTTTGCCTCCAACACTTCGTCCCTGTCCATCACCGAGATCGGCAAGGGCCTGTCCCGCCCGCTGATCGGCATGCACTTCTTCAACCCCGCCGACCGTATGAAGCTGGTCGAGGTCATCGCCGGCGGCAACACCCCCGCCGAGATGGTCGAGCAGATCAAGGCCCTGTCGGTGGCCATCGGCAAGCAGCCGGTCCAGGTCAACGAGGCTGCCGGCTTCGTGGTCAACCGCATCCTGATCCCCATGATCAACGAGGCCGCCTTCATCAAGATGGAGGGCGTGTCCGACATCGAGGGCATCGACACCGCCATGAAGCTGGGCGCCAACCACCCCATGGGCCCCCTGGAGCTGGGCGACTTTGTCGGCCTGGACATCTGCCTGGCCATCATGGACGTGCTGTACAAGGAGACCGGCGACTC
>DWXX01000008.1 GCA_019118985.1 Candidatus Faecalibacterium faecipullorum | reverse complement strand
GCCCGGCCCGCCCTCTGGGCCCGGTTCGAGAGCTGGGCGCAGCTGCCCGAAAACGCCCTGGCCGGTCCCGCCGCCCCTGAAAAGCTGATCCTGCCCCTGGCCGAGGCGGCGCGGGTGCCGGAGGCATACCGCCCCCGCACCATCCTCGAGCTGCCCCGGGCCATGTTCGGCCCGGTAGAGGCCGACACCATACGCCGGGTAGCCGCGGCCGCCGGGCAGGGCTTTGCCGGGTTCGAGGCCAACAACATCGCCCACCTGCGCATCTGCCGGGGGCTGCCCCTGACCGGGGGACTGGGCCTCAACCTCACCAACCCCCTGGCCGCGCAGGTCTACGCCGACCTGGGCCTTTCGGCCCTGCTCATCCTGCCCGAGGTGAAGGACAGCGAGATGGCCTGCATCGCCCCGGCGCGGGGCGGCCGGCCGGTGCCCACCGGGGCGCTGGTCTACGGCCACATGCCCCTGATGCTGACCCGCGCCTGCCCGCTGCACAACCTGCACGGCTGCGCCGGCTGCCCGCGGCAGGGGGTGCTGACCGACCGCAAGGCCAAAAAGTTCCCGCTGCGGTGCGGCGGCGGGGTGCGCACCATCTATAACCCGGTGCCCCTGTACATGGGCGACAAGCCCGGGGCCCTGCCGGTGGATTACGGGGTGGCCTATTTTACCCTCGAAAGCCGGGAAGAAGCCGCCGCCGTCCTCGGGCGGATCGCCGCCGGGCAGGCGTTTGAGGGCGATTTTACCCGCGGCCTCTATTATAAAGGTACTATGTGATGAGATGAATGAAATTGGGATGAATAGGATTGGAAAGGAATGTACTGCCATGCAGCAAGTCACTGTAAAATATAAGGTACTGGACAGCCGGGCCAAAGCGCCGGCCTACGCCACCGCCGGGGCGGCCGCCGCCGACCTGTGCGCGGTGCTGGACGCGCCCCTCACCCTCGCGCCGATGGAGCGGGCCCTCATCCCCACCGGCCTTGCCATCGAGCTGCCGGACGCCGGCACGGTGGCCCTGGTCTACGCCCGCAGCGGCCTGTCCATCAAGCACGGGCTGTGCATGGCCAACGGGGTGGGGGTGATCGACAGCGATTACCGCGGCGAGCTGCGGGTCCCGATGGTCAACCTGGGGGCCGAGAGCTATACCATCCAGCCGGGGGAGCGGGTGGCCCAGCTCTGCATCGCGCCGGTCTACACCGCGGCCTTTGCCCCGGCTGAGGAGCTGGGGGACACCGCCCGCGGGGCGGGGGGCTTCGGCTCCACCGGCCGCTGAGAGGGGGCGGGCAGGAATGAAACTGATCCTGGCATCGGGCAGCCCCCGCCGCAGGGAGCTGCTCGGCATGGTCACTGCCGACTTCGAGGTCTGCGCAAGCAGCTTTGATGAGCGCGCCGTCCGCGCCGACAGCCCCGCCGCCCTGGCCGGGGCGCTGGCCCGGGGCAAATGCCTGGCGGTGGCCGCTGAGCGCCCGGGCTGCCTTGTGGTCGGCAGCGACACGGTGGTCGAGCTGGAAGGGGAGGTGTTCGGCAAGCCCGCCGACGCCGCCGACGCCCGGCGGATGCTGCGGGCGCTGTCCGGCCGCAGCCACTGGGTCCACACCGGGGTCTGCGCCTCGGACGGGGCGCGGGCTGAGAGCTTTGTGGACAGCTGCCGCGTAACCTTCTTCCCCATCCCGGACGGGGAGATCGAGCGCTGCATCCAAAGCGGCGAGCCCTTCGACAAGGCCGGCGCCTACGCCATCCAGGGCCGGGCGGCCTTGTGGCTGGACCGTCTGGAGGGGGACTACTACACCATCATGGGGCTGCCGGTCAGCCGGACGGCGCGGCTTTTGCGCAGCTTCGAGCTTGAGGAAAGATGAAAAAAGGGAAAAAATTGCCAAAGCACTTGTGAAAACCGGGCTTTGTGACTATAATAATGAGAGGACTGCCCGGCGCGGGCCGTCCTTCCGTCTGCGTTCCACAGGGCCGCCCCATGGGCCGGGCCCCGTATTGAGATAATAAGGAGTCAGCTGCGCTATGAGTTTTCTGTCAAAGGATATTGGGATCGACCTGGGCACCGCCAACACCCTGGTCTACATGAAGGGCAAGGGCATCATCATGCGGGAGCCGTCGGTGGTGGCGGTGGACACCCGCAACGATGAAGTCCGCTGCGTCGGCACCGAGGCAAAGGCGGTCATCGGCCGCACCCCCGGCAGCATCGTGGCGGTCCGCCCGCTGAAGGACGGCGTCATCGCCGACTTTGACATCACCGCCAACATGCTGGAGAACTTTTTGAAGAAGGCCTGCGGCAACAGCCTGTTCGCCCGGCCCCGTGTGGTGATCTGCATCCCCTCCGGCGTCACCGAGGTGGAGCGCCGCGCCGTCCGGGAGGCCACCCTCAAGGCCGGCGCCCGGCAGGTGTCGGTCATCGAAGAGCCGATGGCCGCCGCCATCGGCGCGGGCCTGCCCATCAGCGAGCCCACCGGCAGCATGATCGTGGACATCGGCGGCGGCACCGCCGAGATCGCCGTCATCTCGCTGGGGGGCATCGTGGCCTCCCGCAGCGTGCGGATGGCCGGCGATATGTTCGACCAGGCCATCATCGCCTTCATTAAGCGCAAGTATAACCTGCTGATCGGCGAGCGCACCGCCGAGCAGATCAAGATCGACATCGGCTCGGCCTACAAGCTCGAGGAAGAGATGACCATGGAGATCAAGGGCCGCAACTTGGTGGACGGCCTGCCCAAGAACGTGGTGGTCCACTCGGAGGACGTGCGGGAGGCTCTGCTGGAGTGCCTGGTCAAGATCACCGACGCCATCAAGGAGACTCTCGAGCGCACCCCGCCCGAGCTGAGCGCCGACATCATCGACCGGGGCATCACCCTGACCGGCGGCGGCGCGCTGCTGCGCGGGCTGGATAAGCTGATCCAGAGCGAGACCGGCATCGACGTCCATGTGGCCGAGAACCCCCTGGACTGCGTGGCCACCGGCGCCGGCGCCGTGCTGGACCATGTGGACGTGCTGCACGACGTGCTGGACACCGACGGCGACCACATGTAAATCCTGGCGGCGGGGGCGGGGCGTCTGGCCCGGCCCGGCGCTGACATATACTATACCAGAGCGCGGATGGCACCGGCTGTCCGCGCTCTTTCACCCACAGGCAGCAGGAGGAGCGGAAAGCCGTGAAGGACTTTTTCGAGACCTGGAAATTCAGGATACTGATCGCGGTGGCGGTCTTTCTGGCCGGGCTGATGGCCTATGCCGCGGCCAACGGCCGGCTGACCGCCGCCCCCCAGGAACTGCTGAGCGTGGCGGCCGCGCCCTTCCAGAAGGCGGCGGCCTGGGTCAGCGGGGGGATCGTCTCGGTCTGGGACAAGTACACCAGCATCGACGAGACCATGGAGGAAAACGAGGCCCTGCGGGCTGAGAATGCCGAGCTGCGCCGCCAGCTGGCCGACTACGACAAGCTGCGGGCCGAGAACGAGGCCTTCAAAAACCTGGCCGGCATCCAGGAGGATAACCCCGAGATGACCTTTGTGTCGGCTTTTGTCATCGGGCGGGACGCCCTCGACCCCTTCGGCGGGTTCACCCTCGACCAGGGCACCGTCCACGGGGTGGAGCGGGGGGACACCGTCATCGACGACCAGGGCCGGCTGCTGGGCACCGTCATCGAGGCCGGCCTGACCAGCAGCCGGGTGCTGACACTGCTGCACCCCAGCTTCAACGCGGCGGGGGTGGTCTCCCGCACGCGGGACAACGGCATCCTGACCGGGGACGCCGCCTACGCCCCCGACGGCCAGTGCGTCTTTACCGACCTCTCGCGTGAGTCGATGGCCTCGGTGGGGGACGAGGTGATCACCACCGGCCTGGGCGGGGTGTACCCCCCTGACATCCTGGTGGGGCGGATCGTCAGCATCGAGCCGGAGGCCAGCGGCACCTCGGTGGTGGCGGTCATCCAGCCCGACGCCGACGTGCTGGGGGCCCGCCACGCCTTCATCATCACCGACTACTGACCCCACCCACAGGGGAGAAAGGCGGGTTGCGTATGGAATCGCGCCGCAAGCGCAGGCGCTCGCAGCTGTACAAGTGGGGGCTGTACGCCCTTTTGCTGCTGGGCTGCACCGTGCTGCAGACGGTGCCGGGCTTTCTGCTGATCGGGCAGGCCCGGCCGGTCTTTCTGCTGCCGCTGGCTTTGGCGGTGGCCGTCTGCGAGGACGAGTTCTCGGGGGCGCTGTTCGGGGCGGTCTGCGGCCTGATGTGGGACTACACCGCCGGCCGGACGGCCGGGCTGCTGGCCCTCACCGTCATGGGGCTGAGCTTTGCCGTCTCGGTGGCGAGCCAGCTCTACCTCAAGCTGACCACCCCCAACTTCGGCCTGGTGGCCGCGGGGGCGGTCTGGCTGGTGGTGTCGGGGGACTTTCTGTTCTACTACGCCATGCCCGGCTACAGCGGGATGGCCGGCCGCTACCTGGCCTACGTCCCGCTCACCGTCCTGATGAGCGGGGTGCTGGCCCTGCCGCTCTACCGGGCGGTGCGGTGGGTCAGCGACACCTTCCACATCGACAGCGGCGTGATCTGACTGCGCCGGCCCCAAGCCGGCAGGAACCGAAAGGAGGCCCCGCGCCTTGGACGAACACAAAGTGGTGGTGCGCCGCCTGGCGCTGCTGATCGCGGCGTCGGCGGCCATCTTCGGGCTGTACGCCCTGCGGCTGATCTTCCTGCAGCTGGTCCACGGGGAGGAGTACGCCGCCCGCGCCACCAGCACCACCGAATACCGCTTCAACGTCACGGCGGCGCGGGGGGACATCGTGGACAGCGCCGGCCGGCGGATCGCCACCAGCACCACCTGCTACAATGTGGTGCTCAGCCGGCTGCTGATCGGTTCGAACGACCTGAACGAGACCATCCGCAGCGCGGTCGAGATCCTGCAGGCCGGGGGCGAAAGCTGGAACGACACCCTCCTGATCGGCTATGCCGACGGGGCGGGGCACTATGCCTTTACCGGGGCGGCGGACAGCGAGCGGGACCAGAATGCCATCGCCGCCGTCAAAGAGGCCCTGGGGCTGCAGCAGTACGCCACCGCCGACGACGTGATGGAGCGGATCGTCGCCGAATATGAGCTGGAGGGCTACGACAGCACCTGGCAGCGCATTTTGGGCGGCATCCGCTACCAGATGGAGCAGGAAGCCTTTTCCAACGTCAACAACTTTACCCTGGCCGAGAACGTCTCGGACCGGACGGTGGCCACCGTCAAGGAGCACAGCCTCACATTGCCCGGCGTCGAGATCGCCGAGACCAGCGTCCGCAGCTACACCGACGGCACCATCCTGCCCCATGTGCTGGGCCGGGTGGGCAAGATCACCGCCGAGATGTGGCGGGTCACCGACGAGAACGGCCAGGTCACCTACCCGCTGCGGGACCGCGGCTACGCCATGAACGACGTCATCGGCATCTCGGGCCTTGAGTCCGCCTATGAAGAGCAGCTGCGGGGCCAGGACGGGGTGGAGACCATCACCCGCGACAGCGAGGGGGTCATCATCGACACCAGCATCACCACCGAGCCCCAGCCCGGCAAGACGGTGATGCTGACCGTCAACAGCGAGTTCCAGAAGGCGGTGGACGAGGCGCTGGCCCGCAACGTCCAGCAGATCGCCGCCACCTACAACGTCGACGCCAGCGCCGGCGCGGTGGTGGTCATCGACGTCAAGAACGGGGGCATCCTGGCCTGCTCCAACTACCCCAGCTACGACCAGAACCTCTACTCCACCCAGTACAGCGAGTACAGCTCCGACCCGGGGCTGCCCCTGTACAACCGCGCTCTGCAGGGGCTGTACACCCCCGGCTCGACCTACAAGCCCTCGGTGGCCATCGCGGCGTTGCTCAGCGGGGTGATCGACCGCACCAGCACCGTCTACTGCAACGGCGTCTACAACTACTTCAGCGACTACCACCCCCGCTGCACCCGCCACGGGCACAGCGGCGACATCGACGTGGTCACCGCCATCAAGTGGAGCTGCAACATCTTCTTCTACGACGTGGGCCGCCGCACCACCAGCGACGTCTACGACGACTACGCCCACCGGCTGGGCCTCGGCACCCCCACCGGGGTGGAAGTCAGCGAGTCCACCGGCCGCCTGACCACCAAGGAGGACGACAACTACACCGCCTCGCTGGAAGTTCAGGCCGCCATCGGCCAGGGCAACACGGTGGTCACCCCGGTGCAGCTGGCCACCTACGCCGCCACCATCGCCAACAAGGGGGTGCGCTACCGCACCCACTTCGTCAAGGCGCTGCTGGACACCAACACCGGCGAGGTGCTGGAAGAGACCGCCCCCGAGGTGGTGGAGATCATCCCCGACGAGGTGGGCGCCTTCGACATCGTGGAGGAGGGGATGGTGGGCGCCGCACAGACGGTGGCGGGGCTGGCCAACTACCCCTACACCATCGCCTGCAAGACCGGCACCCCCCAGCGCAGCGAGTACCGGCTGGTGAACGGCCGGCGGCAGTACTACACCAACTCCACCATCATCGCCTACGGCCCGGTGGAGGACCCGCAGATCGCGGTGGGTATCGTGGTGGAGTACGGCGGCGGCGGCTCCCGCACAGGCGAGCTGGTGGCCGACATCTTCAACGCCTATTTCTTCGAGCGCTCGGGCGGGATGACCCCCGTGCAGGAGGGGCAGCTGCTGGAATAAAGAGCGGCGGGCCAATAAATCTTGAAAATTTGAATGTTCTGTATAAAAGAAGGTTGCTATTCCGGGTAAAATGTGGTAAGATTATATTGGAATGTCAGCATGGTTACGATCGTGCCGGCCGCGCGCCGGTTTGGATAACAGCAAAGGAGATGGACTGGGATGACGATTGCGCTGATCGCACATGACTCGAAAAAAGAATTGATGGTGCAGTTCTGTACGGCGTACTGCCGCATCCTCAGCCAGAACCAGCTGGTCGCCACCGGCACCACCGGCAAGCTGATCGCTGAGGCCACCGGCCTGCCGGTCAAGCGGTTTTTGTCCGGCAAGCAGGGGGGCGACCAGCAGATCGCGGCCCGCATCGCCTGCAATGAGATCGATCTGCTCATCTTCTTCCGCGACCCGATCAACGCCAAACCGAGCGAACCCAATGAGATGACCCTGCTGCGGCTGTGCGATGTACATAACATCCCGATGGCCACCAACATCGCCACCGCCGAGGTGCTGATCCACGGCCTGGAGCGCGGCGACCTCGATTGGCGCAGCATCGTCAACCCGCCGCAGGCGTAAAACGGCAGAACGCAAACAAAACCCCGGACGTGCAGAGCGTCCGGGGTTTATTGTTTGCTGGCTGTTTGCTGTATGATTTGAGGCTCACTCGGCCCGGGTGATGAAGCCGCCGCCCATCAGCGCGCCGCCGCAGTAGAAGGCCGCCGTCTGGCCCGGGGCGGGGGCGCGGACCGGCTCGGCGAAGGTCAGCAGGGCCTCGTCCTCCCCTACGGGGGTCAGGCGGGCGGGCTGCGCCGGGGCGGCGCTGCGCACCTTGACCAGGTATTCCCCGGCGGGCAGGGGGGCGCCGTCGGGGGTGACCACGCCGGCGACGGCGACACGGGTGAAGTATTCCTCGCCGGCGCGGGCCAGGCGGATGTCCCCGTTTTCACAGATCTCGCGGATAAAGACCGGCTCGCCCAGAGCGATGCCCAGCCCCTTGCGCTGGCCCACCGTGTAGTGCAGCACCCCTTTGTGGGGGCCGAGGTCCGCCCCGTCGGGGGAGATGAACCGCCCTGCCTTGCCGGCGCAGCCCCGCGCCTCGATGTAGGCGGCGTAGTCCCCGTCGGGGATAAAGCAGATCTCCATGCTGTCGGGCGCGTCGGCGCAGGCAAGGCCGAAGTCCCGGGCCATCTGCCGGACGTCCTCCTTGTCGAACTCGCCCAGCGGCAGCACCAGCCGGCTGAGGACGTCCTGGTCCAGCCGGCTGAGCATATAGCTCTGGTCCCGGGCGGCGCTTGCGGGCAGGTGGATGCGGGACACGCCGTCCCCGTCCACCTCCACCCGGGCGTAGTGGCCGGTGGCGATGTACTGGATGCCCAGCCGGTCGGCGGCCGCCAGCAGGGCGGTGAACTTGACCGCCGGGTTGCAGCGCACGCAGGGGTTGGGGGTGCGCCCGGCGCAGTAGTCGGCGCAGAAGGGGGCGATCACCTCCCGCTCGAACAGTTCCTCGGCGTCCAGGACGATGCACTCGATGCCGAGCTGTTCGGCGGCCTTCTGCGCGGCGTCCACCGCGGCGGCGTGCGCCGGGGAAAAGCGGATGACCGCCCCCGTCACCGCAAAGCCCTGCTGCTGCAAAATGCGGACGGCGACGCTGGAATCTACCCCGCCGCTCATCCCCACAAGGACTTTGTCCTGCTCTTCATAGGTGTCGAACCCGCTGCCGGGCAAAATGGTGTCGCTCATATCAGTTCTGCCTCCCGCCATGTGCTTTGCTCTGCGCCACGGCCAGCTGGTCGCAGCGCTCGTTCTCAGGGTGGCCGGCGTGGCCTTTGACCCAGACGTAGGTGATGGTGTGCTTTTCGGCCAGTTCCAGGGCCTTCTCCCACAGGTCGGGGTTTTGGGCGGGGGATTTGTCCGCCTTTTTCCACCCCCGGGCCCGCCAGGCGCGGGCCCAGCCCTTTTCCAGCCCGTTGATAACGTACTGGCTGTCCGAGCAGTAGCGGACGGCGCAGGGCTCGGTCAGAAGGCCCAGCGCCTCGATGAAGGCGGTCAGCTCCATCCGGTTGTTGGTGGTGGCGTCCGCCCCGCCGCTCAGCTCTTTTTCATAGACCCGGCCGCCGGGGCTGCGGTACCGCAGCAGCGCCCCCCAGCCGCCGGGGCCGGGGTTGCCGCTGCAGGCGCCGTCGGTGTAGATCTCGACTTGTTTCATCCTGTACTCCTGTCAGAAAAGCCGGGGGCAGCGCCCCCTTCGTGTCCCTTTTATATTAGAGGCAGCGGGGGGCGCTGTCAAGGGGGAATGTATATTTCACCCCCCGCCCGACCAAGCTCGAATTGACAAAAGCGGGTATTCCTACTATAATTGTGGCAAGTGGAAAGCGTATTGGGGCGCGTCTTTGGGGCGCGCCTGCCGCCGGCGGGCTGGCCGCAGTCGCATTGAGCAGATGGACTGCCCCGGCCGCACGCGCCCGGACCGGCGGCTCAACATCAGAAGATCAGGCCGGAGGACGGCCCTGTTTTGAGAAATACGTTGGTTTACCGGGGGCCGGGCGGAAGGCGCGGCCTCCCCGTTGGCATGGGCTCGCGCACAGCGAAGGGCCCTTTGCCCCGTTTGTCATGGAGGTACAAATGGCACAGGCAAAAGAGAATACGACTGCATCCGCAACCGAACGGCGGCCCCAGGGCCCCGGCGCAGACGCCCGCGCCCAGCAGCGCGCCCGCCGCCCGCTGTACAAGCGCCCCCGCCGCCCCCAGCCCCAGCAGAAGGGCAGCGCGGCGGTGCCCATCCACATCTACCCCCTCGGCGGCCTGGGGGAAGTGGGCAAGAACATGACCGTCTATGAGTGCTGCGGCGACATGATCATCGTCGACTGCGGCTTAGTCTTCCCCGACAGCGAGATGTACGGGGTGGACATGGTCATCCCCGACTTCACCTTTGTGCTGCAGAACCGGGACAGGATCAAGGGCCTGCTGATCACCCACGGCCACGAGGACCACATCGGCAGCATCCCCTACCTGCTGCAGAAGATCGACCTGCCGGTCTACGGCACCCGCCTGACCATCGGGCTGATCCGCAACAAGCTCGAGGAGTTCAACCTCGCCGGGCGGACCCGCTTTGTCGAGATCACCCCCAAGCAGAAGCTGCAGCTGGGGTGCTTCACCGTCGAGCCCATCCACGTCAACCACTCCATCCCCGACGCGGTGGCCTTCGCCATCGACAGCCCCGCCGGCGTGGTGATCCAGACCGGCGACTTCAAGATCGACTACACCCCCCTGGCCTGCGGGCCCACCGACCTGACCACCCTGGCCGAATACGGCCGGCGGGGGGTGCTGGCATTGCTGAGCGACTCGACCAACGCCGAGCGCCCCGGCTTCACCGCCACCGAGCAGAAGGTGGCCGCCGGCGTCCACAACCTGTTCACCCAGGCGCGGAACAAGCGGATCATCATCGCGACCTTCGCCTCCAACATCTACCGCATCCAGCAGATCATCGACCTGGCCGTGCAGGAAGGGCGGAAGGTGGCCTTCAGCGGCCGCAGCATGGTCAACAACACCGCCATGGCCCAGGAGCTGGGCTATATGCACATCCCCGACGGCACCCTGATCGGCATCGAGGAGCTCAACCGCTACGCCCCCGAAGAGGTGGTGCTGATCACCACCGGCAGCCAGGGCGAGCCCCTCAGCGCCCTGTCCCGGATGGCCTCCAGCAGCCACCGCCAGGTGCGGGTGGGCCCGGGGGACTTCATCATCATCTCGGCCAACCCCATCCCCGGCAACGAGAAGAGCGTCACCAAGATCGTCAACGGCCTGCTGCTGCTGGGCGCCGAGGTGATCTATGAGAGCATGTACGACGTCCACGTCTCGGGCCACGCCTGCCAGGAAGAGCAGAAGCTGATGCTCACCCTGACCCGGCCCAAGTATTTCATGCCGGTGCACGGCGAGTACAAGCAGCTGAAAAAGCACGCGCTGACCGCCGCCAGCCTCGGCATCCCCCACAGCAACATCCTCATCGCCGAGAACGGCTCCAACGTCATCCTCACCCAGGACGAGATCAAGCTGGGCGAGCCGGTCACCGCCGGCGCGGTGATGGTGGACGGCCTCGGGGTGGGCGACGTGGGCAACGTCGTCCTGCGGGACCGCAAGCACCTCTCGGAGGACGGCCTGGTCATCATCGTGGCCACCGTCGACGGCAAGACCGGCCGTGTGCTGGCCGGGCCCGACCTTGTCAGCCGGGGCTTTGTCTATGTGCGGGAGAACGAGGGCCTGATGGACGGCGCCCAGAACGCCGTCGAAGCCGCCCTCAACCGCTGCGTCGAAGAGCACGTCCGGGACTGGAACAGCGTCAAGACCCGGATGCGGGAGGCGCTGAGCAGCTATATCTACCGGCGCACCAAGCGCAGCCCCATGATCCTGCCCGTCCTGATGGAAGTGTAAGGCGGGCGCCGGGGTGAAAGTCAGCCTCCCGTGCCGGGAGGGGAAAAGAGGCATCCGCCATGAAGCGAAACCCCAGATGGACTCTGGAAATGTTGACAGCCGGTTTTGCGCTGCTGTCTGCCCTGCTGGCTTTGCTGGCGCTGGCGCTGCAGCCCGCCGTCTGGCCGGTGCTGCTGGCGCTGCTGGCGGTCTGCGCCGCGCTGGTGGCGGTGTCCCGCTACCGGGTGCGCCGCTGGGCGGCCCGCTGGGTCACCGGCACCAGCTTTGAAAATTCACGCACCCAGTACAGCCTCGCCTCCCTGTCCCAGCCGGCGGCGCTGCTGGCGGGGGACACGGTGGTGTGGTACAACATCCCCTTCCGCGATCAGGTGCTGGGCGGCGCCGACCAGCTGGCCGGCCGGGTGAACAAGATCCTGCCCGGGCTGGACCTGGCGCAGTGCGGCGCGGCCGAGGGCCAGGTGCTGGCCTGCGTCAGCGGGGTGTGGCGGATCCACGCCTCCATCGTCGAGACCGGCGGCAAGGACGGCAAAGAGAAGGCCAGCATCCTCGTTTTGAACGACGAGACCGCCCTGCGCCGGATCGAAAATGAGTACAAGCTCAGCCGCCCGGGGTACATGATCTTCTCGGTGGACGGGTACGACGACGTCTTCAGCGATATGCTGGACAGCGAGAGCGCCCGCCTGCTGGAGCGGATCAACCGCACCATCGAGGGGATGATCGCCCGGGGCACCGGCTTTCTGCGCCGGGTGGCCAACGGCCGCTACATCGCGGTGGTGGAAGAGCGGCAGCTCGAGCAGTTCGCCCAGCAGGGCTACGATGTGCTGGATAAGATCCGCGCCCTTGAGCCGGGCATCAACCTGTCCATCTCGATCGGCATCGGGCGGCGGGCCCCCACACTGCACGAGGCGCAGGAGATGGCCGTCCAGGCGCTGGATATGGCCCAGGGCCGCGGCGGCGACCAGGCCGCCGAGATGACCCCCGACGGATTTACCTTCTACGGCGGGGTCAGCCACGGGGTGGAAAAGCGCAGCAAGGTGCGTAGCCGCATCGTGGCCGAGGCGCTGGTGGGGCTGATCAAGGCCGCCGACCATGTGGTCATCATGGGCCACCGGATGAGCGACCTCGACGCCATCGGCTCGGCCGAGGGGGTGCTGCGGATCTGCAAGATCTGCGACGTGCCCGCCGTCATCGCCGTCAAGCGGGAGGCGACGCTGGCCGCCAGCCTGATCAACGCCATCGAGGACGCCGGGCAGGAGGGCGACTTCATCGACCCCCGCAGCGCCCTGTCCATCATCACCAAAGAGACGCTGTGCATCGTGGTCGATACATACCAGGTCGGCCAGGTGGAAAGCAAGGAGATCCTCGAAAAGTGCGGCAAGGTCGCCGTCATCGACCACCACCGCAAGGGTGTGGGCTATATCGAGAACGCCGTCCTGGTCTGCCACGAGCCCTACGCATCCTCGGCCAGCGAGCTGGTCACCGAGCTTTTGCAGTACGTGGGCGGCCGGGACGACAAGCCCACCCGCATCGAGGCCGAGGGCCTTCTGTCCGGCATCATGCTGGACACCCGCAACTTCAGCCTGCACACCGGCGTGCGCACCTTCGAGGCGGCGGCGGCCCTCCGCCGCTACGGCGCCGAGACCGAGCGCGCCTGGGCCCTGTTCGACGTCAGCCTGCCGGAATACAACGCCAAGGCCGGCCTTGTGGCCAAGGCGCAGATGTACAAGGGCTGTGCCATCGTCCTCAGCGGGGAGCTGCCCGCCGAGGCGCAGGTGGCCGTCCCCCAGGCGGCCAACGACCTGCTGAGCATCGAGGGGGTGCAGGCCAGCTTTGTGGCGGTGCAAAACGGCAGCATGGTCAAGATCTCGGCCCGCAGCATGGGCCAGGTCAACGTCCAGATCATCATGGAGAGCCTGGGCGGCGGCGGCCATCAGACCATGGCGGCCACCGTCCTCAAGCATACCTCCCTCGAGCAGGCCCGCACCCGCCTGACCGAGGCCATCGACAGCTACCGCGCCGCCCAGAAAAAGGGCAGCGCCGCCCGCGGGTAAACCCGCGCGCGCAACGCGCACAAGGAGAAGCAGCATGAAGCAGTACGATTATCTCATCGTGGGGGCCGGGCTGTTCGGCGCGGTCTTTGCCCGGCAGGCCCGCCGCGCGGGCAAAAAGTGCCTGGTCATCGACCGGCGGGGCCACATCGCCGGCAATGTCTACACTGAGCAGGTGGAGGGGATCAACGTCCACCGCTACGGCGCGCACATCTTCCACACCAACTCGAAGGAGGTGTGGGACTATGCGGGGCAGTTCGCCGACTTCAACCGCTACACCAACAGCCCCATCGCGAACTACAAGGGCGAAATTTACAACATGCCCTTCAACATGAACACCTTCAACCGGATGTGGGGTGTGGTGACCCCCGCCGAGGCCAAAGCAAAGATCGAGCAGCAGCGGGCCGCCGCCGGCATCACCGAGCCCAAAAACCTGGAAGAGCAGGCCATCAGCCTGGTGGGCACCGACATCTACGAAAAGCTGGTCAAGGGCTACACCGCCAAGCAGTGGGGCCGCCCCTGCACCGAGCTGCCCGCCTTCATCATCCGGCGGCTGCCGGTCCGCTTTACCTACGACAACAACTACTTCAACGCCCTCTACCAGGGCATCCCGAACGGCGGCTACACCGCCATGGTCGAACGGATGCTGGAGGGGGTCGAAGTCCGCCTCGGGGTGGACTATCTGAAAGAAAAGCCCGCCTTGGACGCTTTGGCCGACCGGGTGGTCTACACCGGCGCCATCGACGCCTACTTCGGCTATAAGCTGGGGGCGCTGGCATACCGCAGCGTCCGCTTTGAGACCGAGGTGCTGGACACCGACAACTACCAGGGCAACGCGGTGGTCAACTACACCGACGCCGAGACCCCCTACACCCGCATCATCGAGCACAAGCACTTCGAGTTCGGCGCCCAGCCCAAGACGGTCATCAGCCGGGAGTACAGCGCCGAGTGGAAGGTGGGGGACGAGCCCTACTACCCCGTCAACGACGAGGCCAACGGCGCCCTCTACGCCCGCTACAAGGCCCTCGCCGACGAAGAGAAGGGCGTCCGCTTCGGCGGGCGGCTGGGCGAGTACCGCTACTACGACATGGACAAGGTGATCGAGAGCGCCCTGGCCGCTATCCGCGAGGAATTGCGGTGAAAACGCCCGCGGGAGTGTCCAAAATAAAAATGTTATGATATAATAAAAACATGAGAAAAGCGACAGAAAACTTTTTTGATAGTGTGAAGGCCGTACAAAAGCAGATTGTCAAAATATTAAAACGGAAGGGAACTAAGTCTTATGGATCAATCAATGATGGCATACTGCGGTACATATTGCGGCGTATGTGAATGGAAAGAAAAAATGGGTTGCGGGGGATGTAAAGCGAATGCCGGAGACATGTTCTGGGGTGGATGTGACAAAGCGAAATGCTGCATCGAAAAAGGCTTTGAGCACTGCGGACAGTGTCCTGAAATGCCTTGTGATAAGCTAAAACTGTTGTTTGGAGATCCTGAACACGGTGACAGGGGTGCAAGGCTTCGTAACCTGCAGAACTGGAACAACGGTAACTTTGTATATGAAAAGCTGGGAAATGCAGCGCAGGAGAAGGCGAAAGAGCTTTGAAATGGGCATATCCAACGCCCGCCCCGCCCTTGCCGAAACGGCCGGGATGCGGTATACTAAATAGAAAGAATCAGGCTGCGGCGGCCTTTGCGCCGCCCGGCCGGAAATGAGGTTTCAGCCATGAAGGTTATTTTGAAACAGGACGTCAAGGGGATTGGTAAGAAGGACGAGATCCACGAGGTATCGGACGGGTACGCCCGCAACTACCTGTTCCCCCGCAAGCTGGCCGCCGTCGCCGACGCCAGCGCCATGAACATCGCCCGCAGCAAGGAGGCGGCCGCCGACTTCCATGAAGCCGAGAACCGCGCCGCCGCCGAGGCACTGGCCGCCAAGATCAACAGCCGGATCGTCACCGTCAAGGCCAAGGGCGGCGCGTCGGGCCGGCTGTTCGGCAAGGTGACCGGCAAGGAGATCGCCGCCGCCTTGTCCGAGGCTGCCGGCGAGACGGTGGACAAGAAAAAGATCGAGCTGGAGGTCAAGGACATCCGGGACGCCGGGGTCTTTAACGGCAAGGTCCGCCTCTACCCGGGCGTGGTCGCCAGCTTCAAAGTCAACGTGGAGGTGGAGCAGGCCTGAGCGCCTGCCCCCACCGTGCGCCCCCAGCAGGTGCCGGGGGCGTTTTTGTGATGTGAACGGTATGACAAGAGAGAGGGAGAGCGTATGCCCGAAGACCGCCGCCGCGCCCGCCGCGGCCGTGAACTGAACCTTGAGAGCGTGGGCATCCAGCCGCCCTACAATATGCAGGCCGAGCAGAGCGTGCTGGGCGCGGTGCTGCTGCGCCCCGACGTCCTGACCGACCTGGTGGAGATCCTGCGGCCCGAGATGTTCTATGCGGCCCAGAACGGGCGGATCTTTGCCGAGATGGTCCGCCTGTTCACCGGGGACCAGACCATCGACTTCGTCACCTTGCTGGACGCCGTGGTGTCGGACAATATCTTTTCGAGCCCCGACGAGGCCAAGGTCTACCTGACCGGTCTGGCCGAGACGGTGCCCAGCATCTCGAACGTGCGCGCCTACGCCGAGATCGTGCAGGAAAAGTACCTCATCCGCCAGCTGATGGGGGTGGCCGCCGACATCCTGGAGGACGCCGGGGACGAGCCCGACGCCGCCGTCCTGCTGGAGACCGCCGAGCAGCGGCTGTATGAGATCCGCTCGGGGCGCGACTCCAGCGCGCTGACCCCGCTGTCTTCCAGCATGGTCGAGACCCTGACCAACCTGCAGAAGATCAGCGGCCCCGACGCCGACAAGTACAAGGGCATCCCCACCGGCTTCCGGCTGCTGGACACCGTCCTGACCGGATTGGGGCGGGGGGACCTGATCATTTTGGCGGCCCGCCCCGGCATGGGCAAGTCGAGCTTCGCCCTCAACATCGCCACCCGGGTGGCCATGAAGCAGAAGATCCCGGTGGCCATCTTCAGCCTCGAAATGACCAAGGAGCAGCTGACCAACCGCATCCTCTCGGCCGAGGCGGGGATCGACAGCCAGGCCTTCCGCACCGGCGCGCTGACCGCCGCCGACTGGGAGTATCTGGCCATCGCCACCGAAAAGCTGCACGACGCCCCCATCTACATGGACGACACCTCCTCCATCACCATCACCGAGATGAAGGCCAAGATCCGCCGGATCAACCAGGACCCCAGCCGGCCCAACATCGGGCTGATCGTCATCGACTATCTGCAGCTGATGACCTCGGGCCAGCGGACCGAGAACCGGGTGCAGGAGATCAGCTCCATCACCCGCAACCTCAAGATCATGGCCAAGGAGATGAACGTCCCCATCATCGCCCTCAGCCAGCTGTCCCGTGCGGTGGAAAAGCAGGGCAACAGCTCCAGCCACCGGCCGCAGCTGTCCGACCTGCGGGACTCCGGCTCGATCGAGCAGGACGCCGACTGTGTGCTGTTCCTCTACCGCGACTCCTACTACGCCAGCCAGCAGCCGGACGGCGCCGAGGTGGACGCCGACACCGCCGAGTGCATCGTGGCCAAGAACCGCCACGGCGAGACCAGCACCGTCCCCCTCGGGTGGGACGGCGCCCACACCCGCTTCATGGATGTGGACTTCCACCACTGAGATGCCGCGCGCTGAGGAGCGGCAGCCCTCCGCCCTGCGGGGGGCCGAGGCCAAAGTGCTGGCCTACTGTGAAGAGAAAGGCCTGTTCGCGCCGGGGCAGCGGGTGGCCGCCGCCGTCTCGGGCGGGGCGGACAGCATGGCGCTGCTGCGCATCCTGCTGGCCCTTGCGGGGCGGCTCGGGGTGGAGGTGTCGGCCTGCCATGTCAACCACAGGCTGCGGGGGGCCGCCGCCGACGCGGACGAGACCTTCGTCCGGGCCGCGTGCGCCCGGCTGGGGGTAAAGCTGCAGGTCTTTCGCGCCGGCGAGGACGGCCTGCCAGGCGCTGCCGGCGGCGAGGCGGGGGCCCGCGCGCTGCGCTACGCCTGCTTTGAGCGGCTGCACGGCGGGGGGATAGACTGCGTCGCCACCGCCCATACTGTCACTGACCAGGCCGAAACTTTGCTGTTCCGGCTGGCGCGGGGGACGGGGCTGCACGGGGCGGGGGGCATCCGCCCGGCGCGGGACTTTTACCGCCGGCCGCTGCTCTGCCTGACCCGCGCCGAGGTGGAGGACTACTGCGCCGCCGCCGGGCAGCGGTGGGTGACCGACGAGACCAACCTCTCGGACGGCTACGCCCGCAACCGGCTGCGCCATGACGCCCTGCCCGCTTTGCAGCAGGCCAACGCCGGGGCGCAGGCAAACCTCGCCCGCTTCTGTGAGAAGGCCGCCCGCGCCGCCGCCTACTTTGAGCGGGCCGCCGCCGGGCTGCTGGCGCAGTCCGCCGCCGCGGCGCAGTCGGCCCCCTGCCCGGCGGCCGCCCGCCGGTCGGGGCAGGTCTGGGCTCTTGGGCCGCTGCAGGCCGCCGACCCTCTGATCTTGGAGCAGGCCGCCCATGCCCTGACCGCCCCCCACCGCGATGTCGAAGAGACCTACATCCGCCTCATCTGCGCGCTGGTGGCCCGGGGCAGCG
>DWXX01000094.1 GCA_019118985.1 Candidatus Faecalibacterium faecipullorum | reverse complement strand
ACGCTGGTCTCCTTGACCTCGAACAGGCCCAGCTCCATGGCCTTTTGGGTGGGCATGTTGTAGTCGGCGCCGCGGCGGCGGATGAGGTAGCCCTCCTCCCGCAGGCGGGCGAAGAGCCGCTTGGCGCCGGTGACCCAGTGGCGGAACTTCTTGGCCGTGGGCAGCTTCGACGACAGCACCAGGCTGTACAGGCCGGATTCGTTGATGATGGTGGGATGCTGCTCCCGACCCATGGGGTCGCAAATCGCGACCCCATCGTCTTGGCGCTTGTCCTCCGGGTCAACGTGCTTTGCCAGTGCGTCTTTGGTGTTGGCGTACCCCAGCGCGGCGGCCACGTCCTTGCCCCCCCAGCGCGTACTTCCGGTACTTTGCGTACTTTTTAGAGTATGGGTATTTCCGGTAAAACCCCCTCAAAACGGGCGAATTACCCAAACTACACCCTTTCCCAAAAGTACCGAAAGTACCGAAAGTACCCACCGTGCGCCCTCTCTTAAGAATTCCTAAGAAAGCTTTCACACAAATCCCAAGAAGTATCTGGTATACTGGTAGCAGTATGGCAGCAAGGGAGGTGCGCGGATGGCGCAGGAGACCATTTTGATCGCGGAGGACGACCCCGACATCCGGGACGGGGTGCGCATCCTGCTGGCGGGGGAGGGCTACCGCATCATCGAGGCGGAAAACGGCGCCAAGGCGCTGCAGGCCTTTGGCCCCGAGGTGGACCTGGTGATCCTGGACGTGATGATGCCGGGGATGAGCGGGCTGCGGGTCTGCGAGGAGCTGCGCAAAAGCTCCACCGTGCCCATCCTGTTTTTGACCGCCCGCTCGCAGGAATCGGACAAGCTGCTGGGGCTGACGGCGGGCGGGGACGACTACCTGGCAAAGCCCTTCTCCTTCGCCGAGCTGAGCGCGCGGGTGCGGGCGCTGCTGCGCCGGTACACCGTCTACCGCGGCAAGGGGCAGGCGGGCGCGCTGCCGGAAAACCGGATGCTCTGCGCCCACGGGGTCACCCTGTCGCTGGAGTGCAACCGGGTCTGGGCGGACGGGCGCGAGGTCAACCTGACCGACACCGAGTACCGTATCCTCCGGCTGCTGATGCAGCACCCCGAGCGGATCTTCTCCATCCAGGCGCTGTACGAGGCGGTGTGGGACGAGCCGTATTTCTACACCTCCAACGGCACGGTGATGGTCCACATCCGCAACCTGCGGCTGAAGATCGAGGCCGACCCCCAGAACCCCCGGCGGGTGCGCACCGCCTGGGGCAAGGGCTACCGCTTCGCCGGCGGGGAGGAGGAGCCGTGAAAAAGCAGGACAGCCTGACCGCCCAGTTCATCCGGCTGCTGACGGCGGCGGGGCTGGGGTGCCTGGTCCTCTTTGCGGCGCTGCAGGGGCTGCTGGTCGGGGCGCTGGGCTGGTACGACAGCCACAGCGACCTGCGCGGGCGGGAGACCGGGCGGCTGCTGGCCGAGTTTCAGGACTATGTGACCGCAGAGGGCCTTGCCAGCACCGACGCGGCGGCCATCACCGGGTGGGTGGGCCAGCGGGACTTCACCCTGCTGGAGCTCTACCGCGACCAGGTGCTGGTCTACAGCTCCTTTGTGCCCGACCGGGCGGACGTGGGGGCGGAAGGACGCCCCGCCCCCTTCTACGACTGGATGCCCCGGGCGGACATCACCTTCGCCGACGGGCAGCTGCAGGCCCTGCTCTACTACGACCCGGCCCTCGCCTGGGGGCGGGTGGGGACGACGGCGCTGATGGTGCTCTGCGTGGCTTTGTTCCTGCTGATCTTTCTGCTGGGCTGCCGGCGGATCGTCCGGTACATCTGCCTGCTCAGCGGCGAGATACAGGCCATGGAGGGGGGCGACCTCAGCCACCCGGTCACCATCCGCGGCCGGGACGAGCTGACCGCCCTGGCGTCCTGCCTCGACGCCATGCGGCTGTCCCTCCGGCGGCAGCACCAGGAGGAAGCCGAGGCCGCCGCCCGGGTCAAGGGCCTCATCACCGAGATGTCCCACGACCTGCGCACCCCGCTGACCACCCTGCTGCTCTACACCGAGATCGTGGCGGGGGGCAGGTACCAGAGCCGGGCCCAGCTGGAAGAGTACCTCGGCAAGATCGACGCCAAGGCCCGGCAGATCAAGCAGCTGTCGGATAACCTCTTTGAGTACGCCCTCGTTACCCGGGACACGGCGGCCGCCCTCGACCCGCCGGCCCCCTTCTGCCAGGTATTCGAGGAGCCGCTGGCCGACTTTGCCGCCCAGCTGGACGAAAGCGGCTTCGGCTGCCTGTTCGAGCTGGAGGGCGACGGGCAGGCAAGGCTGCGGGTCTGCCGGCCCTACATCCGGCGGATCATCGACAACATCGCCTCCAACATCCTCAAGTACGCCGACCCGGCCCAGCCGGCGGCCGTCCGCATGGTGCGGGAAGGGGGGAAGATCGGCCTCGCCTTCTCCAACGCCGCGCTGCCGCCCGACCCCGGCGGCGAGGGCACCAAGGTCGGCCTTGTCAGCGTCGGCACCATGATGGAGAAGATGCACGCCGAGGTGCGGGTCAGCCAGACCGACCGGGCCTTCTGCATCACCCTGCTGTTCCCCATCGCAGACCCCATCGCAGACGAATAAAGCGCCCATGGCGCGGCAAGCGAGAGCTTCGGCTCACCTTTGCCGCGCCTTTTGTCGTCTGGGGGCGTTCATAAAAAGTTCACCCCGTCTAAAGCAGTCTTAAGATTTTCCTGCGGCGGAAGCTAAGAAACGTCCGCTATACTGAAAGCGTCGGGCGGGCCGCGCGGCCCCCCGTAAAAATACATCCCACTATCCAAATGCAAGGAGGGGCAGATATGTTCAGGAACAAGCCGCAGCAAGGGGAGGGGGCGCAGCCGGCGTCGCCGGGCAGGGCGCGGGCCTTCCTCCGCAGGCGGTGGCCGGCCGTCGTCCTGGTCTGCGCGGCGCTGGCCGCCGCCGGCGTGTGGGCGGGCCAGCTGCGGGCCAGCGAGGTGTCGGGCACCGTCAGCTACATCGAGGTGACCCCCGCCCGCCGCAGCATCACCAACATCTACAGCGAGTCGGGCACCCTCTCGGCCGCCGAGAGCTACCAGGTCAAGAGCCTGGTGCGGGGGGATGTCCTCACCGCCGACTTTGAGGAGGGGGACACCGTCGCAGAGGGGGACGTCCTCTTCACCATCGACAGCGCCGACGCCGTCAACAGCGTCGAGCGGGCGCAGCTCACCCTCAGCCAGGCCCAGCGGGACTACGAGGACGCCGCCGGCGCAGGGCTGGTCCGCAGCGACATCGCCGGGACGGTGGTGTCCATCTCGGCGGCCCCCGGGGAGGTGGTCGCCGCCGGGCAGGAGGTGGCCGCCGTCCGGGACGACTCGGTCCTGCTTTTGACCGTCGCCTTCCCCGCGGCGGACGCGGCCGGCTTTGCCGTCGGGCAGCCCGCCGAGGTCACCCTCGACGGCACCTATGAGCGCCTGACCGGCGCCGTCCGCTCGGTCTCGGGCGCGGACACCCAGAGCGGCGGGTCTATGCTGGTGCGGCAGGTCACCATCGCGGTGCCCAACGCCGGCGCGCTGACCGCGTCCCAGGCGGCCACCGCCAGCGTGAACGGGGTCAGCGCCCTGGGCTCGGCCCGCCTTGCCTACCAGAACGCCCAGACCCTGACTGCCCCGGCGGACGGCGTGGTAGCGGCCCTCTGCGTGTCCGAGGGCAGCCGGGTCTGGGCGGGCAGCGCCATCCTCGAGCTGACCAGCGACAGCCTGACCCGCCAGCTGGAAGCCGCCGCCGACAGCCTGCGCAGCGCCGAGCTGTCCATGGCCGACGCCGAGAACACCCTCGACGACTACACCATCACCGCGCCCATCAGCGGCACCGTCATCTACAAGGGGGTACAGGCCGGCGAGACCATCGGCGCCGACACCTCCGCCAGCGAGGTGCTCTGCATCATCCACGACCTCGATTACCTTGAGATGGAGATCGCGGTGGATGAGCTGGACATCCTCACCATCCAGGAGGGCCAGCAGGCCGCCATCGTGGCCGACGCGCTGGAGGACGAGACCTTCACCGGTGTGGTGACCAATGTCTCCTCCAACGGCACCACCACCGGCGGCACCACCACCTACCCCGTCACCATCCGCATCGACGACTACGGCGCGCTGATGCCGGGGATGAACGCCACCGCCTCCATCGTGGTGGAAAGCGCGGAGGACGCCCTCTCCATCCCGAACGGCGCGGTGGTGCGGGGCGGCTACGTCCTGGTCACCGCGGACAGCCCCAGCGCCGCGAACGCCGCCGACCTGGCCGCCCCCGACGGCTACGTCTACGTCCGGGTCGAGACGGGGGTCAGCGACGACGACTACATCGAGGTGACGGGCGGCCTGACCGAAGCCGACACCGTCGCCTACGACGCCGACGCCGCGGCCCTGGCCCTGTCGGACGGCAGCGGCATGATGGGCGGCATGCCCGGCGGGATGCCGGGCGGCGGCATGGGCGGCATGGGCGGGGGCGCCCCGGGGGGTGGCCCGCGATGAGCGCACTGATCGAGTTTGACGCCGTCTGCAAGTACTACCAGATGGGGGACACCACCGTGAAGGCCGCCGACCACATCTCGATGCAGATCGACAAGGGCGAGTTCGTCGCCATCGTGGGGCAGTCGGGGTCGGGCAAAAGTACCTGCATGAACATCATCGGCTGCCTCGACGTGCCCACCGCCGGCAGCTACCGGCTGAACGGCCGGGACGTCGGCGGCATGGACAGGGACGAACTGGCCGAGATACGCAACGAGATGCTGGGCTTCATCTTCCAGCAGTACAACCTGCTGCCCAAGCTGGACGTGATGGAAAACGTCGAGGTACCCCTCGTCTACGCCGGGCTGCCCGCGGCCGAACGGCACCGGCGGGCGGCGGCGGCCCTCGAGCGGGTGGGCCTTGGCAAAAAGCTGCACAACAGGCCCAGCCAGCTGTCGGGCGGCCAGCAGCAGCGGGTCTCCATCGCCCGGGCCCTGGCCGGGGACCCCGCCGTCATCCTGGCCGACGAGCCCACCGGCGCCCTCGACAGCCACACCGGCCGGGAGGTGCTGGGCATCCTGCAGAAGCTGCACCGGCAGGGGAACACGGTGGTGCTGATCACCCACGACAATTCCATCGCGGTGCAGGCAGAGCGGATCATCCGCCTTGAGGACGGGCACGTGGTCTACGACGGCGACGCCCACGCCCCCGAAGCGGTGGTGCAGCCCGCCTTCACCATCCAAGCGGAGGAGGACGGGCCGGCAGAACAGGAAGGCAGCGCATGAACCTCAATATGTTTTACGAGACGGTCCGCCAGGCCTTGAAGAATATCTGGAGCAACAAGTTCCGCACCTTCCTGACCATGCTGGGCATCATCATCGGCATCATGGCGGTGATGATCATCGTCGGCCTGGGCAACGGGCTGACCCAGAGCATGCGGGCCAGCGTCTCCTCGATGGGGATGAACCTTTTGCAGGTCAGCCTGATGGGCCCCCGCGCCCGCACCGTCCAGGTCGAGTCGATGTACGAGCTGGTGGAGGCGCGGCCCGACCTGTTCTCGGGGCTGTCGCCCATGGTCAACATGGACCGCACCAGTTCGGCGGTCAAGGTGGGCACCAAGAGCTACGATCAGACCAGCGTGATCGGCGTCAGCGAGACCTACGCCGACATGACCGGCACCAAGATCGCCAAGGGCCGGGGCATCCTCTTTGTGGACTGCGCCGACTGCAAGAAGATCTGTGTGGTGGGGGACTACATCGACCGTGTGGCCTACGGCGGCAACGCCCTCGGCCAGACCATCAAGGTGGGCGCCAACAAATACACCATCGTCGGGGTGGCCGCCGCCGAAGTCGACGACCCCACCCTGCAGGAGGGCAGCTCGGACGACTACGTCTACATCCCATACACCACCGCCCAGCGCACCGCCCGCAACGCCAACGTCTCGACCTACGGCGTCACCACCGTGGACGAGAGCCGGGTCGCCGAGGGCAAGGCTGTGCTGGAAGCCGGCCTTGAGGAGATGATGCACTCGGACAGCGGCTACTTCGTCACCAGCCTGTCCGAGATGCTGGACACCTTCAGCAGCATGATCGGGATGGTGGTGTCGGTGCTGACCGTCATCGCGGCCATCTCCCTGCTGGTGGGCGGCATCGGCATCATGAACATCATGATGGTGTCGGTGGCCGAGCGCACCCGTGAGATCGGCATCCGCAAGGCCCTCGGCGCGAAGGAGCGGACCATCCTGGCCCTCTTCGTCACCGAGGCGGCCACCACCTCCGCC
>DWXX01000007.1 GCA_019118985.1 Candidatus Faecalibacterium faecipullorum | reverse complement strand
GCTATATTTCGTATAATGTAGGTTATACGAAATATAGGGGAGTGAAAAAGCCCTTTTCAGGCGCTTATGGGTCTCTCGGCCGGCCTTGGCCGGTTTTGGCTGCGTCCGGGCTGACCAAACGGCTGCTGATGATCGATCTGCAAAATGCGTGTTTTTTCGATGCACTTTTGCAGATACAAAACCCTCCGGGACGTTTCGCATCCCGGAGGGTTTCGCTTTGTTCTGGTCAGTTCTGGCCGGCCCGCCGCGCGTCCAGCGCCGCGCGCAGGTCTGCCGCAAACTGCGCCTGCTGGCGTTTCAAATACGGTTTGACAAATGGCCGCATCCACCATTTCTTTGCCGTCACATATTCAGTAAAATCTATCACCGTCGCCGCGCCCCGCTGCCGGAATACGCCCACCCAGCGGCCGGTCATGTTGGCGTTTTCCATAGCAAGCGTCCAGCGGCGGGATGGCTCTTCCCCTATGATTGTGAATTTTGTAACGTATCCGCCTTTGGTATACTCCCAGAAGTTCTGCGCGCCGGGCGTCTCGACCCGCTCCACATCGCTGCGCCAAGCCGGATACTCCATGACGCCGGTCACGATGTCCCAGACAGTCCGCACATCGCCCGGCAGGATGGTTTTGAAACGTGATACCGTCATTTCAGCAGTCCTTTCGCACTTTCAGCCAAACCGCTCTTTCAGCCGTTCCAGGTCGGATGGGTCGATCCATTCCTCCGAGTAGCCGCAGTTGCAGCAGACATACCGGTGGACCAGCACGGCGGAAAAATAAGTAAAGCCCATCTGGATGTTGTTGCCCGCGCCGTAGGCGCCGGACTTGCCCGGCACCCGCAGGATATCATGCCCGCCGCATTTGGGGCAGGTCCGAGAAGTTTTCATTCTGACGGCCTCCTTATTTTATCTTGTATACTTCACGGGTGCTCCGCCGCATACTGCAAGAACTCCGGCGTTTTGGACCAGTACTTGACGCCCCAGTTTTCAAAGTTCCATTCGTCCATATAGTGGTTGCACTCATAATCGACGTAGTACAGCACGCTGTCCTGCAAGATGAAGTTGGTCGGGAAATAGTCGATGTTGGTCCCGGCCGGATAGAGCTTGTCACACATGGCCCGGACCTGCGCCAGACAGGTTTCGGGCAGGCGGTCATGCAGGACCATGTCGTAGACCGTTTCGCCCTCGATGTATTCTTTGACGATGCGCTCGTATTCCCGGTCGACATCCAGCATTTCGGGCATGGGGATGCCGATGTCTTTCAGGCGCTGGTAATCGGCCAGCTCGGCGGCAAGTTTATCCCCGAACTGATAGTAATCGCAGGGCTCGTGGTGGATCTGCTTGAGGACGACGGCCGCTCCGCCGTCTGCCTGCGCCAGCCAGGAATAGCCGCCCTTGCCTTTGCCCAGCAGTTTGAGCAGAACATATCCCCTGCCGTTTACGGTCATGGTCTCCTTCATCCAAAAGTACCTCCCGATGCGTTTTATTCCGTTTCGGCTTCTTTGTAAGCCCGCATGGCGTACCAGACGACGCCGGCGGTCATCAGGGCGACGACGATCTCGGTGGCGAGGATGGAGTAGCCCGCCAGCAGCACCGCAATGAAGTTTACCGCGAAATGCCCGCCGAAGGCCGCCCAGTACCAGTGCGCCTTGCCGTCCCGGACGGCCCGCCAGACCAGCACCGACAGCGCGACGTGCAGGCAGATGGCGACCACCCGCTCAAACCCGCCCGCAAAGAAGAGCCAGGCCGGCGACTCCCACAGGGCGGCCACGCTGTCCACGATCATCTGCCGGTCGGCGTCGGCCAGGCCGGACAGCACCTCGGGCATCGAGCCGCTGTTGATCAAAGTCGCGTTGGCAAGGTTGTTGATGGAGGTCAGGCCAAGCAGGATCATGGCCTCTGCCCCGCCGTGCCCCGCGCCGTACATCAGGGCGTTTTTGCCGTCCATCGGGCCCATCCGCCCGAGGAGGAACCGCATGGCCAGGTACCGCCCCGTCTCTTCAAAGGCGGCGGCCATCACGCCGGCGTACAGCGCGTACAAAAACAGGCTGCCGGTGATGGCCGTGCCGGTCAGAGCGAACACAAAGGTGTGCACCCCGCTCTCCAGCACCAGGGCGAAGAGGATAAAGACCAGCATCCCGAACACAAAACTGGACGTGCGCGCGTACAGTTTCCGCTTGAGGTAGAGATACAGGCCGATGGGCAGCCCGAAGGCCACCGCCAGGGAAAAGATCATGCCGGCCACGTTGCCGGCGGGCACTGCCAACAGTTCCATCTTACAAGACCTCCTTGTATGATTCCGGTATACAATTAACAGATTTGCTAACTGTTGGCTGTATGATAGCACAAAATCCCCCGCTTGTCAATCGGGCAGATGTTCTGCGGGGGGCTGTGCGGGCAGGATGTCGGGCAGCGGCTCCCCTGCCGCCGGCGCGTCCGGTACGTCCGGTTCGTCTGCCGGGGCGGCGGCGTTTGCGGCGGGGACGGTGCGTGCGGCGCCCAAGGGGTTCGCCTCGATGGCGGCGCGGACCTGCGCGTCTTTGAGGTGGGTGTAGATCTGGGTGGTGCTGACATTGCTGTGGCCCAGCACCTCCTTGAGGGTCAGCACGTCCACCGCGCCGGTCTGGTACATCAGGGTGGCAGCGGTGTGCCGCAGCTTGTGGGTGGAATAGCCCTGCAGACCCGCCGCCTTCATGGCGCCGGTGATCAGCTGCTCCACCCGCCGGTTGGAGATCCGCTCCTTCCGCATCCGGGTGATAAAGACCGCCGGCTCTTTGGGGGAAAGCCCCTCCACCGTCCCCCGCTTTTGCAGGTAGCGGTCGAGCGCCTCAATGCAGGCGTCGTTCAAATAGACCATCCGCTCTTTGTGCCCCTTGCCGAACAGGCGGATCTGCCGCCCGGGCAGGTCGATGTCCCCAAGGTTCATCCCCACCAGTTCGGCCAGGCGCATCCCGCAGTTGAGGAAGAGGGTCACCATGCAGAAATCCCGCTCGGGGAAGTCCCCCTGGGTGCGTACCGTCTCCAGCAGTTCCCGCGCCTGGTCGGCGGACAGGTACTTGGGCAGGACCTTGTCCAGCTTGGGGGGGCTGACCGCCGCGGTAGGGTCGGCCTCCAGCCGGCTGGCGTGGTTGACCATATAGTCGTAAAAGCCGTGCAGGCTGGCCAGCCGCCGGGCGGTGGAGGATTTCTTGTTGCCGCAGGTCTGGTTGAGGAAGTACAGATACTCGTAAATATCCTCCCGCGTGACGCTGCCCCAAAAGGCGGTGTCCAGCCCCTTGGGGTCGATGTCCTTCATCTCGGCGTCCTCGGGCACAAGGCCCCGCCGCCTTTTCATAAACTTGCTGAAATTGCGCAGGTCGCAGTAGTAATTGAAGGCGGTGTTGGCGCTCTTGCCCGCGATGACCTCCAGATACCGCACATAGTCCACCACATCCTGCGATGCGTCCTGAAAGGGCTTGTGCTGGGATGGGTTTTTCTCGTCTAAATAGATCGACATGGGTTTTCCTCTTTATTGCATCGCGTCCGCGACCGGCCTGAGCGCCGCGAAGTCCACAAAATCCACCTTTTGGCCGAAGGTATCGATCATGGCTTTCGTCTCGGCGTTTTGCTGTTCGGGCGGCAGCTTTCTGGCGTGGTTATAGAGAAGGGTCATCATGGTCTTGTGGGCAAAGCTGAGCCTGCCGTAGTCGATGCCGCCCCGCAGGTGGAAGAGGGCGGCGCTTTGCAGCACCTCCGCGGGCAGCTGCGTGCGGAGGCTGCGGCGGATGTTCTCGATGTTTTTCGGGTCCTGCACGTCGGCAAGGCCGACGGTGACCAAGATCAGCCGCGCCCCCGCCGGGAACTTTTTCGCCGTCTTTTTCAGCCCCTTGACGCCGCCGGCATACAGCCCGCCCAGATAGACGATCTGTTCGTACCCGGCCAGGCTGCCGGCCTTTTCATAGCTGACGGCGGGCAGGCCGGTC
>DWXX01000093.1 GCA_019118985.1 Candidatus Faecalibacterium faecipullorum | reverse complement strand
GCTGGAGCCCCGACGGCATCTTCAACTTCGAGGGCGGCTGCTACGCCAAGTGCATCAACCTGAAGGAAGAGAACGAGCCCGACATCTTCCGGGCCATCAAGTTCGGCTCCCTGGTCGAGAACGTCGTCATGGACCCCGCCACCCGTGAGCTGGACTTCGACGACGACAGCCTGACCGAGAACACCCGCGTGGGCTACCCCGTCGATTACATCTCCAACGCGCAGATCCCCGGCGAGGGCGGCATCCCCAAGGTGGTCATCTTCCTGACCGCCGACGCCTTCGGCGTCCTGCCCCCGATCAGCCGCCTGAGCAAGGAAGCCGCCATGTACCACTTCGTCACCGGCTTCACCTCCAAGCTGGCCGGCACCGAGCGCGGCATCACCGAGCCGCAGCCCACCTTCTCGACCCTGTTCGGCGAGCCCTTCATGCCGATGGACCCCCAGGTCTACGCCAAGATGCTGGGCGACAAGCTGGAGCAGTACGGCACCAAGGTCTACCTGGTCAACACCGGCTGGGCCGGCGGCAGCGCCGCTGACGGCGCCAAGCGGATGAAGCTGAGCTACACCCGCGCCATGGTCACCGCCGCCCTGAACGGCAGCTTCGACTCCATCGAGTTCAAGCACCACGATGTCTTCAACGTTGACTACCCCACCAGCTGCCCCGGCGTGCCCGATGAGATGCTGGACGCCCGCGGTATGTGGGCCGACAAGGCCGCTTACGACGCGCAGGCCAACAAGCTGGCCAAGATGTTCGAGGATAACTTCGCCAAGAAGTACCCCCACATGGCCGCTGAGATCGCCAACGCCGGCCCCAAGGCAAAGTAAGCGCTGCCCCCGGACCTGGCAGCTGAACCAAAACAGAACCGCCGCCCTGCAGAACAGCAGGGCGGCGGTTTTTTGCTTTGTGCGGCGGGCGCAGAGAGTCACTCGGCGCCGTCGGTCTTTTGGCAGGCGGCCTCGGCGTCGGTGAGCCGGGCGCGCTCGCGTATCTTCTCGAGGGTCTGCTCGCTGAGGATGTGCTCGGCCTTGCAGGCGTCCTCGGCGGCGGTCTTTTCATCCACCCCCAGCTGCACGAAGAAGTGGGTCAGCAGGCGGTGGCGGCTGTAGATGCGCTCGGCGATCTCTTGGCCGGGGGGCAGCAGGGTCAGGCTGCCCTCGCCGTCCACCGCGATGTAGCCGTTTTCCCGCAGCTTCTTCATGGCGATGCTGACGCTGGCCTTGGTAAAGCCCAGCTCGTTGACAACGTCGATCGAGCGCACCTTGCCCTGCCGCTCGGTGAGCATCAGGATGGTCTCCAGGTAATCTTCGGCGGACTGATGGATGGTCATGGTTGGTTCTGCCTCCTGTTGCCTGCCCGCGGGCAGGTGATGATGGTAATTGTTATAAGAGTACCACATCTGCGCCCCATGCGCAAGAGCGGGGCGGATGTTTGCGGCGGCAAACAGCCTCAGCGGCTGGCGAGGTAGGCCGCGGGCCCCGACTGGTACAAATCGCCCCCCGCGCTGTCCAGGATGACGGTCAGGGGCATATCCTTCACCACCAGGCGGCGGACCGCCTCGCAGCCGAGGTCGGGCCAGGCGATGACCTCGAGGCTCTGGACGCTCTGTGCCATCAGGGCGCCCGCCCCGCCCAGCGCCGCCAGGTAGACCGCGCCGTTGCGGCAGACAGCGGCCTTGACGGCGTCGTCCCGCTTGCCCTTGCCGATCATGATCTTGTTGCCCAGGTCGAGCAGCCGGGGGGACATGCTGTCCATCCGGCCCGACGTGGTGGGCCCGGCCGAGCCGATCACCTGGCCGGGGCGCTCGGGGGTGGGGCCGACGTAGTAGATGGCGCTGCCTTCCAGCGGGAAGGGCAGGGCCTCGCCGGCGTCCAGGGCCTCCATCATCCGCTTGTGGGCCTGGTCCCGGGCGGTGTACACCACCCCGGACAGCAGCACCGTGTCCCCGGCCCGCAGGGGGGCCAGGTCGGCGGCGGTGCAGGGGGCGGTCAGCTTGTATTGCATGGAGCTCCTCCTCTCAAAGTTCGGCCGTGGCCCGGCGGGTGACATGGCAGGAGACGTTGACCGCCGCCGGCAGCCCGGCCACATGGGTGGGCATCTGCTCGATGGCAAGGCCCAGACAGGTGGTCTGCCCGCCGAAGCCCTGCGGCCCGATGCCGAGGGCGTTGACTTCATCCAGCAGCTTCCGCTCCAGGGCGGCGTAGTAGGGGTCTGGGTTGGGGCGGTCGAGGGGGCGCAGCAGGGCCTTCTTGGCAAGATAGGCCACCTTGTCGAAGCTGCCGCCCACCCCGACGCCCAGGATCACCGGCGGGCAGGGGTTGGAGCCGGCCTGACGGACGGTGTCCACCACGAACCGCTTGAACCCCTCGACCCCGTCGGCGGGCTTGAGCATGGCGATGCGGCTCATGTTCTCGCTGCCGAAGCCCTTGGGGGCCACCGTCACCCGGCAGCCGTCCCCGTTCGTCAGGTGGACGGTGATGGCGGCGGGGGTGTTGTCGCCGGTGTTGCCCCGGCGCAGCGGGTCGGCGACGATGCTCTTGCGCAGGTAGCCGTCGGTGTAGCCCCGGCGGACCCCCTCGTGGATGGCGGCCTCGAAGTCGCCGTCGATGTGTACCTCGGTGCCCAGCTCGACAAAGACGCAGGCCATGCCGGTGTCCTGGCAGATGGGCAGGGCGGCGTCTGCTGCGGCCGAAAGGTTGGACCACAGCAGGTCGAGGGTGGTCTTGGCCAGGGGCCAGGGCTCGGCGGCGCGGGCGGCGTCCAGCGCGGCCTGGACGTCGGCGGGCAGGCGGGTGTTGGCCTCGATGCACAGGGCCGCCACCGCCTCGGTCAGCTGTGCGGCGGGGATGGTGCGCATGGCAGTCACCTCCCCCTTACAGCCGGGCGACGCCGGTCTCGCGGGCGGCTTTGGCCACGGCGGCGGCCACGCTCTCGGCCACGCGGGGGTCGAAGGCGCCCGGGATGATGTACTCTTCACTGCGCTCGTCGTCGCCGATCAGGTCGGCGATGGCGTAGGCGGCGGCCAGCTTCATCGCGTCGTTGATGTCCCGCGCCCGCACCGACAGCGCCCCCTTGAACAGCCCCGGGAAGCACAGCACGTTGTTGACCTGGTTGGCAAAGTCACTGCGGCCGGTGGCGATGATCCGCACCCCGCCGGCTTTGGCCTCGTCGGGCATGATCTCGGGGGTGGGGTTGGCCATGGCAAAGACGATGGCGTCTTTGGCCATATGGCGGCACATCTCGGCCGTCAGGCAGCCGGGCCTGGACACCCCGATAAAGACGTCCGCCCCCTCGATGGCGTCGGCAAGGCCGCCCTTGACCTGGCGGGGGTTGGTCACCTCGCCCAGCCAGTTCTTGTGGGCCTCGGCGCTGTTGCAGCCCTTGTAGAGAGTGCCGAACTGGTCCACCGCGATGATGTCCCGCGCGCCGGCGGTCATCAGCATCTTGATGATGGCGGTGCCGGCCGCGCCGGGGCCGTTCAGGACGATGCGGACGTCCTCCATCTTTTTGCCCACCACCCGCAGCGCGTTGATGAGGGCCGCCGTCACCACGATGGCGGTGCCGTGCTGATCGTCGTGGAAGACCGGGATGTCCAGCTCTTTTTCCAGGGTCTGCTCGATCTCGAAGCACTCGGGGCTCTTGATGTCCTCCAGGTTGATGCCGCCGAAGGTGGGGGCGATGGCCCTGACCGCCGCGATGACGCTGGCCGCGTCGGGCGCATCGATGCAGATCGGGAAGGCGTCCACCCCGCCGAACTGCTTGAACAGCACCGCCTTGCCCTCCATCACCGGCAGGGCCGCCTCGGGGCCGATGTCCCCCAGCCCCAGCACCGCGGTGCCGTTGGAGACGACGGCCACCATCTCCCCCTTGCAGGTGTAGCGGTAGACCTCGGCGGGGTCTGCCGCGATCCTGCGGCAGGGCTCGGCCACGCCGGGGGTATAGGCGGTGGCAAGGTCGTCCCGCGTCTCGACTTTGACCTTGCTGACCGTCCCCACCTTGCCGTGGTGGGCCTCGTGCATCTCGAGGGCTGCCTTGTTGTAATCCATAAAAACGCCTCCTCCTTTTACATTGCAAGTCCAGTATAACATAAAGGCAGGGCCTTTTCCAGCAGGGCGGGGCGGGTGTGTGGGTTTTATGGGAATTTTGTTAAAGAACTTTCTTTTTTGCCCTTCTTCCGGTATACTGAGACACAGTGTCCCCTTTTCTCATCACACCATCAGGAGGTTTTCAGCTTTGAACAAGCAGATTCGCATTGCCGTGGCTGCGGCTGCGGCGCTCTGCCTCGTCATCGCAGCGGCGGCGGCAGGGTACTACTGGCTCTCGTCCGCAGACGAGGACGCCGGCGCCCTCATCGGGCCGGCTGCCGGCTACGATTACCAGAACTTCACCTACGACAAGGGCCTGGACGCCAACGGCCACTGGACCGGGGTCACCGCCCTCGACTACGTCACCCTGCCCGGGGACTTTGCCGCCATCCCCCTGCGCAAGGCCGACGTCGAGCCCAGCGAGGCGGACATCCAGAGCCAGTGGGACAGCCTGCTGGAGGCCAACCGCGTCCAGCAGCCGGTCACCGGCCGGGCGGCGGAGGACGGCGACATCGCCAACATCGACTACGCCGGCCGTGTGGACGGGGTGGCCTTCACCGGCGGGACGGCCGAGGGCTACGACCTGACCCTCGGCAGCGGGTCCTTCGTCGACGACTTTGAAGAGCAGATCGTCGGCCATCAGATCGGCGAGACCTTCGACGTGACCGTCACCTTCCCCGACGACTACGGCGACTCGACCGACGAGGCGGGCAACGTGGTCACCCTGTCCGGCAAAGAGGCGGTGTTCACCGTCACCCTGAACAGCCTGGCGGTCAGCGTCCTGCCCGAAGCCACCGACGCCTGGGTGGAGCAGAACTTCGGCGAGAGCAACGACCTGCACACGGTGGCCCAGGTGGACCAGTATTTCTACGACAGCCTCTACGACCAGAACCTGACCAACGCCGTGGTGGACTACCTGACCGCCCGCAGCGAGGTGTCCAGCGTGCCGCCGTCCCTGATCGACTACCAGGTGTGCAGCCAGCTGAGCTACTACCAGAGCTACGCGGCCATGTTCGGCTACGAGAGCCTGGACGAGTTCCTCTCCGGCTTCCTCGGCTATGACGACGCCGACGCCCTGCTCAAGGCCACCGGGCAGGACATCCTGACCTCCTGCGAGCAGCTGCTGATCTTCCAGGCGGTGGCCGAGAGCCTCAGCCTCGAGCCCACTGACGCCGACCTTGAGGTCTACGCCGCCTACGCCGAGAGCATGGGCGAGGGCTACGTCCACCTGCTCGCTCTGCAGGACCGCGTCCTCGCCACCCTGCGCGACAGCGCCCAGGTGAGCTGAGAAGGCGCTTCGACTGCCGCGATCAAAAACGCCCCCGCCTTTCCCTGTTCGGGAGGGCGGGGGCGTGTGCTGTTGGGGGGAGGGTCAGTTGAATTTGACCACCTTGCGGGCGAGGCGGTAGCCGAGGACGGTCAGCCTGTCCCCGCCGGGGAAGCGGAGGTTGGTCAGCCCGCCGATGGTCACCCGGATGCGGCGGTAGACCCGGGGGCTGACGTGGGATTTCAGATAGGCCCACAGCTCGGCCTTCTTGGCCTTTGCCTCGTCGCTGCCGTCCAGGATGAGGAAGATGCCGCTGATAGCCATCATGGTGGACAGGTACTGGATCATATAGCTGCGCAGGCGCGATTGCTCAGGGGGCAGAGCGTCCAGGTCCTGGCAGTCGATCATATACCGGGTCACCCGCAGCTGCTGGTCCACCCGCTTGACCATCACGCTCTCGTTGACGCTCTGGTCGGCCCGCCCGATGAAGTAGCGGTAGAGGTCAAGGTCCATGTAGTACATGCTCTTGACATAGGGCAGGGGCTGGTAGACAAAGATGTTGTCCACATAGAAGGTGTGCATCGGCAGCACCATCCCGCAGCGGCGCAGCACCTCGGTGCGGTAGATGACCGAGTGCATCAGGATGTTCTGGTCGGGGCGGAAGTGCCCGACGTGCATCCAGCTGAACAGCCTGTTCTGCGGGAAAACGTTGGTGTACCGCACGGTGTGGCTGGTGCCGTCCTCGACGTGTTCATAGACGTAGTTGCAGAACATCAGGTCGGGCGCGGCGCCCCGGTGCAGAAGCAGCCGCAGCCGGTCGAGCACCTGCGCCAGGGCGTCGGTGTCCAGCCAGTCGTCGCTGTCCACCACCTTGTAGTAGATGCCGCGGGCGTTGCGGATGCCCTGGTTGACCCCCTCGCCGTGGCCGCCGTTCTCCTGATGGATGGCGCGGACGATGCCGGGGTACTTGGCGGCGTACTCGTCGCAGATGGCGGGGGTGTCGTCCCGGGTGGAGCCGTCGTCGACGAGGATGATCTCGGCGTCGTCGCCGGCGGTCAGCAGGGTGTCGACGCAGTGCCGCATATAGGCCGCCGAATTATAGCAGGGCACCGCGAAGGTGATCAGTTTTTGTGATTCGTTAGGCATAGGGGGCTCCTTATTTTTCAACGATGGGGTGGCTGCACATAAGGCAGGGGTCGGTATCATTATACCATGCCGCGGGGCAAAAATCCATCCGCAGGGCGCCGGAGATATGGCCCCCGGGGCCGCTTTGTGCTATACTGTGCCCTGTACAGGCGCGAAAACGCGCAAAAGGAGGAAAAACAGGTGGAAGATGCACGCGGCGTATTGAAGAGGGTGTTTGGCTACGACGGCTTCCGCCCGGGGCAGGGGGAGATCGTCGGGGCCATCCTTGCGGGGCGGGATGTGCTGGCGGTGATGCCCACCGGCGCGGGCAAGTCGCTGTGCTACCAGGTGCCGGCGCTGATGCTGCCGGGGGTGACTTTGGTGGTCAGCCCGCTGATCAGCCTGATGCAGGACCAGGTGCGGGCGCTGATGGCGGTGGGGGTGCGCGCCGCCTACCTGAACAGCAGCCTGACCGACAGCCAGAAGGCCCTGATGCTCCGCCGCGCCGCCGAGGGGCAGTACAAGATCATCTACGTCGCGCCCGAGCGGCTGCAGATGCCGGGTTTTATCCGCTTTGCCCGGCAGCAGGCGGTCAGCATGGTGACGGTGGACGAGGCCCACTGCATCAGCCAGTGGGGGCGGGACTTCCGCCCCAGCTACATGCTGGTGCGGGACTTTGTCGACCAGCTGCCCAGCCGCCCGGTGGTGGCCGCCTTCACCGCCACCGCCACCGACCGGGTCCGCCAGGACATCGCCGACCAGCTGCGGCTGCGCGACCCCTTCCGGCTGGTCACCGGCTTTGACCGGCCCAACCTCCGCTTCGAGACCCGCCAGCTCGACCCTGACGACAAGCACGGCGCCCTGCTCCGGCTGCTGACAGAAGCAGGGGAGGACGACCCCGCCATCGTCTACTGCTCCACCGTGCGGCAGGTGACCATGACCGTCGACGCGCTGCAGCGGGCCGGCTTTGCGGCGCGGCCTTACCACGGGCAGATGGACGCGGCCGACCGCCGCAGATACCAGGAGGAATTCCTCTACGACCGGGTGCAGGTGATGGTGGCCACCAACGCCTTCGGCATGGGCATCGACAAGCCCAACGTGCGGATGGTGGTCCACTACAATATGCCCCGCGACCTCGAGAGCTACTACCAGGAGGCGGGCCGCGCCGGGCGGGACGGCGCGCCGGCCCGGTGCGTGCTGCTGTACGCCGCGAGCGACGTGGGGCTGGCCCGCTTCTTCATCGAGAAGGAAGAGGAGGACGGCCCCCTGCCCCCGGAGCAGCGCCACGCCGCCGCCGAGGCGGCCCGCGCCCGTCTGGAGCAGATGACCTACTACGCCACCACCCGGCGGTGCCTGCGGGGGGAGCTGCTGCGCTATTTCGGCGAGCAGGCCCCCGTCCGCTGCGGCAACTGCTCCAACTGCCTGTCCCCCTGGGCGGAGGGGACGCGGCGCAAAGTCCAGGTCAAAGCCGCCAGCCGCGCCATCGCCCCGGGGGACGAGCAGCTGCTGGCCGCTTTGTACGAGCTGCGCAGGGAGCTGTCCCGCAAGGAGAAGCTGCCCGCCTTCATGGTCCTGTCCGACGCGGCGGCGCGGGAAGTCTGCGCCCGCCGCCCCCGCACCATGGACGAGCTGCTGGCCATCGAGGGCATCGGCGAGGGCCGGGCCCGCCGGTACGGCCGGGCCATCCTGCGGGAGGTAGAGCGGTTCGGGTGAGGGAAAGCGGATTTTTCGTCCAAAAGCACAAATTTGGCATTGCGCGCGCGGGCGTTTTGGTGTATGATAATGGTAAGAGCCGCTTGGATACAACGGCGCATCGGCATCCGTCAGCATTAGAAGGAGGAACATCATGGCGCTACACGTCCTGGACGAGGCCAACCGCTGCCTCGGCTGCAAGAATCCCCTGTGTCAGCAGGGCTGCCCCATCCACACCAACATCCCCGAGGTCATCCGCCTGCTCAAGGCCGGCGAGATGGACAAGGCCGGCTGGATGCTGTTTGAGAACAACCCCCTCACCACCGTGTGCAGCCTGGTCTGCGACCACGAGAAGCAGTGCGAGGGCCACTGCGTCCGCAACCGGATGCCCTCCCACGACCCGGTGCACTTCTCGGTGATCGAGAACTACATCTCCACCACCTACGCCAGCAAGATGGTGGCCGGCCCCGCCCCCAAAAACGGGATGAAGGCCGCCATCATCGGCTCGGGGCCGGCGGGGCTGACCATCGCGGTGCTTCTGGCGCGGTGGGGCTACGACATCACCATCTTTGAGGCCCGGGGCAAGATCGGCGGGGTCATGCGCTACGGCATCCCCAACTACCGCCTGCCCGACAGCGTGCTGGACGACTTCCAGTACCGCCACCTCGAGCTCAAGGACATCAAGGTCCGCCCCAACACCGAGATCGGCCGCACCCTGACCATCGACGATTTGTTCCGGGACGGGTACAAGAGCATCTTCATCGGCGCCGGCCTGTGGAAGGCCAACGCCATGCACATCAAGGGCGAGAGCCTGGGCAACGTCGCCTTCGGCATCGACTACCTGTCCAACAGCCAGGCCTTCCGCCTGGGGGACAACATCGCGGTCATCGGGGTGGGCAACTCGGCTATGGACTGCGCCCGCACCGCCATCCGCAACGGCGCGCGGCACGTCACCTGCTACGCCCGCCGGGATGAGAGCTGCATCAGCGCCTCCAACTACGAGGTCAGCTACGCCAAGCTGGAAGGGGTGGGCTTCCGCTTCTGCAAGGCCCCGGTCGAGATCCGGGACGACGGCCTGATCTGCCGCGACACCGTCAAAGGGGAGGACGGCAGCTTCACCCAGGTGGAGGGCAGCGAGACCTTCTACCCCCACACCGGGGTCATCATCTCGGTCAGCCAGGGGTCGGAGAGCAGCCTGATCGAGACCACCACCGGCATCGACACCAACCGCAAGGGCCTGCTGACCGTCGACCACGACGGCCGCACCACCCGCCCCGGCGTCTTTGCCGGCGGCGACGCCGTCAAGGGCGCCCGCACCGTCGTCGAGGCGGTGGCCATGGCCAAGGAGGTCGCCGTCGCCATGGACGAGTATATGAAGAGCCTGCCCGCCGACACCGAACCCGACCCCTATGCCGATGTGCCCACCTTCGCCACCCCCACCTCCGACGTCTTTGGTGAGCAGGAGCTGAAGGTCTGAAGCCGGACGGCTTGACCCGGGCGGATATTTCTGTTAGAATAAAGACCCGTGCCTGCCCAAAAACGGCGGACGCGGGTCTTTTTTGCTATCTGCTATCCAACGGAGGTATCCCGCTATGACCCAGCGCAGTCTGACTGTACGCCTGCTTCTCAACGCCCTGGTTCTGCTGGTCGGCAACGGCCTTTACTCCCTGACGGTGGTGGTGCTGCTGGTGCCGTCCGGCCTTGTCACCGGCGGGGCCACCGGCATCGCCCTGGCGGCCAACCGCCTGACCGGCCTGCCGACGTCCTGGGTGATGCTGGCGGTCAACCTGATCATGCTGGTGGTGGGCTGGGTGCTGCTGGGGCGGCGGTTCGCCCTGTCCACCCTGGCCAGCACCTTTTTGTCCCCGCTGACCATGGCGGTGTGGGAGCAGCTGTTCGCCGGCGTCGTCCTCACCGACGACCTGCTGTTGTGCACCCTCTTTGCCGGCTTCGGCATCGGCGGGGCGCTGGGGCTGGTCATCCGGGCCGGCGGCTCGACCGGCGGCATGGACATCCCGCCGCTGGTGCTGCAAAAGTATTTCCGCATCCCGGTGGCGGCCAGCATGACCGTCTTTGACCTGGCCATCCTGCTGGCGCAGGCCCTTTTCAGCGAGCGGGAGCAGGTGCTCTACGGCATGGTGCTGGTGATGGTCTACACCATCGTGCTGGACAAGGTCATCCTTCTGGGCGAAAAGCGCACCGAGGTCAAGATCATCAGCACCCGCACCGACGAGCTGCGCTGCGCCATCCTCTCCGACCTTGACCGCGGGGTCACCCTCCTCTCGTCCGAGGGCGGGTACCTGCGTCAGCCGGGGCAGCTGCTGCTGACCGTCATCTCCAACCGGGAGCTGCCCCGCCTTGAAAAACTGGTCCGCGCCATCGACCCCGGCTCCTTCATGATCGTCAGCGAGGTGACCGAAGTGTGGGGGCAGGGCTTTTCCACCCATCCGGGCGCCGGCGGGTAAGGCCCTTGTATCTTGGGCCGAAATGCGGTACAATAAGGCGACGCCAACCGCCGCCGCATAAAACGGCGGCCGTATGTGAAAGGAGGGGCCGAAAGGCTTTCTGACACCATGATCTTAGCCATCGATATAGGCAACACCACCGTCGCCCTTGGGGGCATCCGGGACGGACGTGTATGCTTTGTGGCCCACATGGACACGGTGCGCACCCGCACCGCGGCCGAGTACCGCGCCGAGATGGAGCGCATCTTTGCCCGCCGGCGCAACCCTGAGCGCAGGGTCCGGTTCGAGGGGGCGGTGCTGACCAGCGTGGTCCCCCAGCTGACCGGCGCGCTGGCCGAGTGCGCCCGCCACTACACCGGGCACGACCCGGTCATCGTCGGTCCCGACATCCGCACCGGGCTGCGGATGGGGGTGCCCGACCCCGCCGCCGTCGGCAAGGACCGCATCGCCGACGCGGCCTACGCCGCCGCCCACTACCCGCTGCCGGTGGTCACCGTCGACATGGGCACCGCCACCACCTTCAACGTGGTGGACGCTGAGCGGGTGTTCCGGGGCGGGGTGATCTGCCCGGGGCTGTCGACCGGGCTGCGGGCCCTCGGCGACCGCTGCGCGCAGCTGCCGCAGATCCATCTGGGGCGGCCCCGCCATGCCATCGGCACCACCACCCAGGAGTGCATGCTCTCGGGCTCGGTGATGGGGACGGCCGTCCTGCTGGACGGGATGACCGCCCGCATCGAGGAGGAGCTGGGCGCCCCCGCCACCCTGGTGCTGACCGGGGGGCTGGCCCGCTATGTGGCCCCCCTCTGCCGCCACCCTCTGACCTATGACCCTGAGCTGATGATGAAGGGGCTGGGCTACCTCTACGAGCTGAACGCCCGCCCCGCCCGCCGCGGGGAGGGCCGGCATGGGAAGCCTGACCGCCGCCCTGAACACAAGCCCGACCGCCGGCCCCGCCCAAGCGGCCAGGGCCGCGGCCAGAACCGAAGGAGGAATGCAGGATGAAACTGGGTATCGTCGGCAGCGGCAAGATCGTGCAGGAGTTTCTGCCCTGGCTTGCATCCAGCGGCGTGGCGGAGCTTGCCGCCCTGTGCAGCACCCCACGCAGCGCCGAGGCTGCGGCCGCCCTCTGCGCGCAGTACGGCGTGCCGCTGCACACCACCGACTACGGGCAGCTGCTGGCAGCCTGCGACACCGTCTACATCGCGCTGCCCAACCTGCTGCACACACCCTACGCCAAAGCCGCCCTGGAAGCCGGGCGGAACGTCATCGTGGAAAAGCCCCTGGCCCCCGCCGCCGCCGAGGCGGCCGCTCTGGCCCGGCTTGCCCACCAGAAGGGGGTCTTTCTCTTCGAGGCGATGACCACCCAGTACCTCGAAAACTACCGCAAGCTGCGCGCCCTGCTGCCCCGGGTGGGGCAGGTGCGGCTGGTGCAGTGCAATTTCAGCCAGTACTCCAGCCGGTACGACGCCTTCTGCGCCGGGCAGGTGGCCCCGGTCTTTGACCCGCAGCAGGCGGGCGGGGCGCTGATGGACCTGGGGGTGTACAACGTCAGCTACATCGTCGGCCTGTTCGGCGAGCCGCAGCAGGTCCACTACGCCGCCAACATCGAGCGCGGCATCGACACCAGCGGCATCCTGACCATGGAGTACAGCTCCTTCAAGGCGGTCAGCATCGCCGCCAAGGACTGCGCCGCCCCCGCCCGCTACGTCATCCAGGGCACAAAGGGCTATCTCCTGCAAAAGAGCACCGCCAACATCTGCGGGGCGGTCACCTTCCACGCCAACGACGGCAGGGAAGAGCACTTCTCCCTCAACGGCAGGCGCCCCCGCTGCGCGGCCGAGTTTGAAGCCTTTGCCCACGCCATCGACACCGGCGACCAGGAGCTGTGCAGCGGGATGCTGGACACCTCGCTGGCGGTCAGCCGGGTCCTCACCGCCGCCCGCCGCGACGCGCAGATCCGCTTCCCCTGCGACAAGTAACGACAGATAAGACACACACGACATGATTGGGACGCGCCGTATCCGGCACAAAGGACGGAACGGCAGCAGGAGGTCTATCACCATGAAAAGCAAATCATCCGATCTCAAGACACTGACCCGCCTGGCCCTGCTGGTGGCCGTTGAGCTGGTCATGAAAGCCGTCGGCCTGGGCAGCGTGCCGGTGGGCCCGCTGTACATGAGCTTCCTCACCCTGCCCATCGCAGTGGGGGCCATTACCATGGGCCCGCTGGCCGGTTTGGTGTTGGGCGGGGTGTTCGGGGCGGTCAGCTTCTACGACGCCGTCACCGGAGGCTCGGCCATGACGGGGGCGCTGTTCCAGGTCAGCGTGCTGCACACCTTCATCCTCTGTGTGGTCACCCGCCTTCTGATGGGCCTGTGCGTCGGCCTTGTCTACGAGGCGCTGCGCCGGCTGGACAAAAAGGCGGGCTGGAGCTGCATCGTCAGCGCCATGTGCGCCCCGCTGTTCAACACCCTGTTCTTCATGGGGTACCTGGTGCTGGCCTTCTACAACTGCGACTACGTCCAGGGTTTGGTGGCCTCCCGCGGCGCGACGAACCCCCTGGTCTTTGTGGCGCTGCTGGTCGGCGTGCAGGGCGTGGCCGAGTTCCTGGTCAGCGGCCTGCTGGGCGGCCTCGTCGCCCGCGCCGTGGAGCGGGTGCTGCGGTAAAAATAACATCATCCTGACCTTTGCGGGCCCTTTTGGGGCCCGCTTTTGCGTTGGGCGCACACCGGCGGGGCGGGCGGCATAGCTTAGGGGCACAGGGAGGGATGCGCGATGGGGGAGAAGATGCTGATCGCTGTGGTGGGGGCGGACGGACGTCAGGCCGCCGCGCGGCGTGCGCTGGCCGGCGCGGGCTGCCGGGTGTGCGGGGAGGAAGGGCTGACCGGCGCCGGCTGCGTCCTGCTGCCCACCCCCTTTGCGGCGCGGGAAGAAGGGTGGGCGGCCCTGCTGGCCGGACTGCGCCCGGGCGCGCTGGTGCTGGCGGGGCGCCCGCCGGCCGCGGCACGGCGTCTGGCCGGGGCGGCCGGGGTGCGCCTTGTGGACTATATGGCGCGGGAAGAGCTGGCCGTCCGCAACGCCGTCCCCACCGCCGAGGGGTGCATCGGCATCCTGCTGGCCCGGCGCAGCCGCACCCTCTGGGGCACGCCGGTCCTCCTTGCCGGGTACGGGCGGGTGGCGCAGGCGCTGGCCCCCCGGCTGACCGCCCTGGGCGCCTGGGTGACGGTGGCGGCCCGGCGGGCCTCGCAGCGGGCGTTGGCGCAGAGCCTCGGGGCGGCGGCCATCCCGCTGGATGAGCTGCGGGCGGCGGCCCCCGGCTTTGATACGGCGGTCAATACCATCCCCGCGCCGGTGTTCACCGGGGCGGCGCTGGCCGCGCTGCGCCCCGGCAGCCTGCTCGTCGACCTGGCGAGCGCACCCGGCGGGGTGGATCTGGCCGAAGCGGAAAGGCTGGGCCACACCGCCCTTGCCGCGCCGGGGCTGCCCGCCCGCTGCGCCCCCGACAGCGCCGGGGCGTACCTGGCGCAGACCGTCCTGGACATCCTCGGGGAACAGCATGACAAGGAGGTGCTGGCATGATGAAAGAACCGAAAGGCACGGCCGCCTTTGCGATGTGCGGCAGCTTCTGCACCTTTGAGGCGGCGGTGCCGGCCGCGGCCCGGCTGACGGCGCTGGGCTGGCGGGTCATCCCCATCATGAGCTTTGCGGCGGCGGGGCTGGACACCCGATTCGGCCCTGCGGCCGCCTGGCGGGCCCGGCTGGAAGGGGCCGCCGGCCGCCCGGTGCTGGACACCCTCGCCGCGGTGGAGCCCCTCGGGCCCAAGCGGATGGCCGACGCCCTGGTCATCGCGCCCTGCACCGGGGCGACCCTGGCGCGGCTGGCGGCGGGGCTGTCGGACACGCCGGTCACCCTCGCGGCCAAGAGCCTGCTGCGGGGCGGCTGCCCGGTGGTGGTGGCGGTGTCGACCAACGACGGCCTCGGCGCGTCGGGGGAGAACATCGCCCGGCTGATGCAGCGCAAGGGGTATTACTTCGTCCCCTTCGCGCAGGACGACCCCGCCGCCAAACCTCAGAGCCTGAAAGCCGACATGGCCCTCGTCCCCGACACCCTCGCGGCGGCTGTGCGGGGCCGGCAGCTGCAGCCGGTGCTGCTGCAGAGACCTCTTTCCCCTGCCTGAGAATTGTGCTATACTATATAAGATTCAGAACGTTGCGGCAGGGCCCGGCCCTGCCGGGAAGAGGAAGGCATGAACAAACGAATGACCACGGCCCTTGCGGCGGCTGCGGTGATGCTGCTGCTGGCGGCGTTCGCGCTGCCGGCGTCGGCGGCGGGGCCGGTCCTGACGGCCACCCGGGCCTACTGCATCATGGACGCCGACACCGGCCTGGTGCTGGCAGAGCAGAACATGGATGAGGAGCTGCACCCCGCCTCCATCACCAAGGTGATGACCCTGGGCCTCGCCTGCGAAAAGGCGCAGGGCGACTGGAGCGGGCTGGTGACGGTCAGCTACGAGGACGTCTATTCGCTGGCGGGCACCGACTCCAGCCACATCGCTCTGCTGGAAGGGGAGCAGGTCCCCCTCGAGGCGCTGCTCTACGCCACCATGATGGCCAGCGCCAACGACGGGGCCAACGCCCTGGCCGAATACTTCGGGGGCGGGTCGATCGCCGACGGGGTGGCGGCCATGAACGAACAGGCAGCCGAGCTGGGGTTGCAGCACACCCACTTTGCGAACCCCCACGGCATCAGTGACGACGACCACTACACCAGCTGCTACGACATCGCGCAGATCCTGCGGTGGGCCCTCGGGCAGCCCGGCTTTGAAGAACTGTTCACCAACAACGAGATCTACGTCATGGCCCCCACCAACCTGCAGCCGGTCACCCGCTACTTCTCGCAGCAGGACTCGATGCGGGTGGGGTCGAGCATGTTCCATCAGGCCGACATCCTGGGCTCCAAGATCGGCTACACCGACATCGCCCGCCAGACCTACATCTGCCTGGCCGAGCGCAACGGGGTGCGGCTGATCTGCGTCACCATGCGCAGCGAGAGCCGCAGCGACCGCTACGCCGACGTCCGCAGCCTGCTGGAATATGCCTTCGCCACCTGGACGGGGTACACCGACATCCCGCCGCAGGCCGGCGCGGCCTCCATCCAGGTGCAGGGCGGCGGCGGCCTGCTGGGCGCCTTGCAGCTGGAAGCCCCCGGCATCCGGCTGCCGCTGGCGGCGGGGCTGGGCGCGGCGGACGTGGCCCTCAGCGTCGAGCTGCCCGAGGTCTACACCCTCGGCGATGAGCTGGAGGCGTGGGCGGTCTACACCGTCAACGGCGGCGGCGCGCAGGCCACGGCGAGCGTCCGGGCCCCCCTGACCCTCACCGGCCTCGACGAGCTGCTGGAGGCGAGCCGCGGCTTTGTCCACCCGGCGGCGGAGGACGTCGAGCCGGAGGGATATCTGCCCCTGATCTTCGGGGCGGCGGCGCTGGCGGCGGCGGTGGCCGGCGTCGGGATGACGCTCTACGGTCTGCGGCTGCGGCGCAGGGCCCGCGGCCGCCCGGGCAGGTGAAGGGACAAAAAACTTTACGCTTCGTATTTTTAAGACAAAGATCATCGAGAGGTAAACGACTATGGGCAAGTTCACTTTTACTGAGACTGCGATCCCCGGCGTGGTGGTCATCGAGCCGGAGGTGTTCGGCGACGACCGCGGCTATTTCATGGAGACCTACAAGAAGGGCGACTTCGCCGCCGCCGGCATCGACAGAGAGTTCGTGCAGGACAATCAGAGCCGCTCTGTCCGCGGGGTGCTGCGGGGGCTGCACTTTCAGAAGCAGCACACCCAGGGCAAGCTGGTCCGGGTCACCCTGGGCGAGGTGTACGACGTGGCGGTGGACTGCCGCCCCCACAGCCCCACCTTCGGCCAATGGGTGGGGGTGACCCTCTCGGCTGAGAACAAGAAGATGTTCTATATCCCCGAGGGGTTTGCCCACGGCTTCCTGGTGCTGAGCGACGTGGCCGAGTTCTGCTACAAGTGCACCGACGTCTACGACCCCGCCGCCGAGGGCGGCATCCCCTACGACGACCCCACCGTGGGGGTGGTGTGGCCCGACTGCGGCTGCGAGCACAAGACCAGCGCCAAGGATAAGCTGCACACCCCCTTCGCCGAACAGACCTTCGACTTCTTTGCAAAGTGGTGACTGCCGTGGCCAAACTGAAAGGCATGTGGTACGCGCTGTGGCGGTACCGGTATCTGCTCTACAATCTCGTCAGCCGTGACTTCAAGCTCAAGTACCGGCGCAGCGTCCTGGGCGTGGTGTGGAGCGTTTTGAACCCCCTGCTGATGTGCCTGGTCTACTGGGCGGTGTTCAGCAGCCTGATGGATATGCGGGGCAGCGGCATCGACAACTTCCCGGTCTTTTTGATGTGCGGGCAGCTGCTGTTCAACTTTTTCAACGAGTCCACCTCCACCAGCATGGGCAGCATCATCGCTGCCGCGCCGCTGCTCAAGAAGGTGTATATCCCCAAATACATCTTCCCGCTGGAGAAGTGCTGCTTCGCCATGGTCAACTGCGTGTTCAGCTTTGTGGCGCTGCTGCTGGTGATGATCTTCACCGGCAGTCCCTTCCACCTGACGGTGTTCCAGGCGGTCTACCCGCTGGTCACCCTCTTCTTCTTCAGCCTGGGGGTGTCGCTGTTCCTGGCGGCGGGGACGGTCTTTTTCCGCGACATCCAGCATATCTGGAGCGTCTTTGTGACGGCGCTGCTCTACTTTTCGGCCATCTTCTACGACCCCGCGCAGATGACCTTTTCGATCGGCGGGTTCAATATGCAGCAGGTGATCGCCCTCAACCCCATCTACTGGTACATCACCGGCTTCCGCCGCACCGTCATGTGGGGAGTCCCCCTCGACGCGCGGATGATCGAAGTCTGCGGGCTGTGCGCGGTGGTCTCGGTGGCGGTGGGGGTGACCGTCTTCCGCCGCACCCAGGACCGCTTTGTCCTGCATATCTGAGAAGGGGAGGCCACACCTATGGACAACACACAGCCCATCATCGAGATCCGCAACGTCTCGATGTGCTTCAACCTCGCCAGCGAAAAGCATGAGAGCCTGAAGGAATACTTTCTGGCCATGATCCAGGGGCGGCTGCACTACGACGAGTTCTACGCCCTCAAGAACGTCAGCCTCGACATCATGCCGGGGGACTTCTACGGTCTGGTGGGGCTGAACGGCTCGGGCAAATCCACCCTGCTCAAGACCATCGCCGGCGTGTACAAGCCCACCCGCGGCAGCGTGACGGTGCGGGGCACCATCGCCCCCCTGATCGAGCTGGGCGCCGGCTTCGACATGGACCTGACCGCCCGGGAGAACATCTTCCTCAACGGGACGGTGCTGGGCTTTTCGCCCAAATACCTGCGGGAGAAGTTCGACGAGATCGTCGAGTTCAGCGAGCTGCAGAACTTCCTGGACGTCCCCCTCAAGAACTATTCCTCCGGCATGGTGGCGCGGATCGGCTTTGCCATCGCCACCATCACCAAGCCCCAGATCCTCATCGCCGACGAGGTGCTGGCGGTGGGGGACTTCCTCTTTCAGCAGAAGTGTGAAAAGCGGATGCAGGAGCTGATGGCGGGGGGCACCACCGTCATCCTGGTCTCCCACTCCATCGAGCAGATCGAGCGGATGTGCTCCAAGGTCGCCTGGCTGAGCCACGGGCGCCTCAAGATGAACGGCGACACCAAGACGGTCTGCGACGCCTACAAGGCCGTCCAAAGGGGGCAGGCGTGATGAACAGCCAGCAGTCGAAACGGGCCGCTGAGCTGGCCCGCTACGCCCTCGCCGTCGCCCGGGAGGAGGGGCTGCCCGCCATGGCAAAGCGGACCGCCGGCTTTGTGCGGCGGCGCTTTTTCGGCAAGCGGGCCCGCTACCTGCCCGGCAAAAAGGTCCTGGCCGCGCAGCGGGCGGCCTACGCGGGGATGGGCCGGGCGGACTGCGGCCTGCCCGCCATCAGCATCCTGACCCCCCTCTACAATACCCCGCCGGCCTATCTGCGGGCCTTCCTCGATTCCTTTGTGGGGCAGACCGCGCCCAACGGCCAGCTCTGCCTGGCCGACGCATCGGACGGCGCGCACCCCGAAGTGGGGCAGATCGTGCGGGAATATCAGGAGAAGTATCAACAGATCGTATACACCAAGGTCGAAAACAGGGGGATCGCGGCCAACACCAACGCCGCCGCCGCCCTGGCCGACGGGGAGTATCTCGCCCTGGCCGACCACGACGACGTCCTTGCGCCCCACGCCATGTGCGCCATGGGGCAGGCCATCCTCGAGCTGCGGCGCGCCGGGCAGCCGGACAGCTTCCTCTACAGCGACGAGGCCCTGTTCACCAAAGACATCCGCCGGCCGCTGGCCGCCCACTTCAAGCCCGACTTTGCCCCCGACTACCTGCTGTGCTGCAACTACATCTGCCATCTGGCGGTGTTCAAGCGGGCGCTGTTCGAGCAGCTGGGCGGCGAGCGGAGCGAGTGCGACGGCAGCCAGGACCACGACCTCTTCCTCCGGCTGAGCGAGGCGGCGGGGGGCGCGGCCCATCTGCCGCAGGTGCTCTACTATTGGCGGGTGCACGCCGGCTCCACCTCGGGCGGGGCGCAGGCCAAGCCCTATGTGGCGGCGGCGGCCAAACGCGCCATCGCCGGCCATCTGGCCCGCACCGGGCAGCGGGGGGCGGTGGAGGACGGCCTGTTCCCCAGCACCTACCGGGTGAAGTGGGCCATCGAGGGGGAACCCAAAGTCACCGTCCTCATCCCCAACAAGGACCACACCGACGACCTGGAGAAGTGCCTGCACAGCCTCTACGCCCGCACCTTCTGGGAGAATTACGAGGTCATCGTCATCGAGAACAACTCCGAGCAGCCCGAGACCTTCGCCTATTACAGGCAGGCGCAGCGCCGCTACGACGGGCTGCGGGTGGTCCGCTACCCGGGCAGGGGGTTCAACTTCTCGGCCATCAACAACTTCGGCCGCAAGTACGCCGCCGGCAGCTATCTGCTGCTGCTCAACAACGACGTCGAAATCAAAGACGGCGACTGGATGACCGAGCTGCTGCGGCAGTGCGCCCGCCCGGGGGGCGCTGGCGTCGCCGGGGCGATGCTCTACTACCCCGACGACACCATCCAGCACGCGGGGGTGGTCACCGGGCTGGGGGGCTACGCCGGCCACAGCCACAAGTATAAGCCGCGGGGGGGCAGCGGGTATATGTTCCGCGCCGCCACGGTGCAGGACGTCTCGGCGGTGACCGGGGCCTGCATGCTGGTCAAGACCAGCGTCTGGGACGCCGTCGGCGGCCTGGACGAGGGGTTCGCGGTGGCCTTCAACGACGTGGACTTCTGCCTGCGGGTGCGGGACGCCGGCTGGCGGGTGGTCTGGACGCCCTACGCATGGCTCTACCACCACGAGAGCAAGAGCCGCGGCGCCGACGACAAGGACCCGGTCAAGGCCCGGCGGTTCGCCGCCGAGCAGCAGCGCCTGTACGACCGCCACGGCCGGGAGAACCTGCTCAACGACCCCTACTACAACCCCAGCCTGACCCACGACCGCGAGGATTTTTCGGAGAGCGACGACCTCAAGGCCCTGCAGTCGGGCGAGCTTGGAGCGCACTTCCGCCGCTGAGAAGGGTACGCTTTGTAAAAATAAAGAGAAATACTACAAAAAGGAGCGGAACGGTATGAACATCCGGGGGCATTTCGACACCATCACCCACCACAAGCTGCTGGTCATGAAGTACTGCTTTGCCTGCGGGCTGTACCGGCAGGGGCTGACCCACGACCTGAGCAAGTACAGCCCCACCGAGTTCATCCCGGGCTGCATCTACTACCAGGGCGACCACAGCCCCAACGAGGCCGAGCGGCAGGCCAAGGGCTACACCGCCGCCTGGCTGCACCACAAGGGCCGCAACCGCCACCATCTGGAATACTGGATCGACTACGGCACCACCAAGACGGGGCTGACCGGCATGAAGATCCCCCTGCGGTACATCTGCGAGATGGTCTGCGACCGCGTCGCGGCCAGCCAGATCTACCTGGGGGACCGCTACACCGACGCCTCCGCCTGGGAGTACTACCAGCGCAGCAAGAGCCACTACCTGATGCACCCCGAGTCCCGCGCCATGCTGGAGAAGCTGCTGAAAATGGTCCGCGACCAGGGCCAGGACCGCACCTTCGCCTACATGAAAGCCCTGCTCGGCCTGCATGAGGAGTACTGAGAACTTTTGCGCATAACCCAACCAAAGCGCCTGCTATGCGGGCGCTTTTTTGTTGGCTGGCAGCAGCACCTACAGCCAGCCGCCAAAAACCGCCCATCCCGGGCGGGGTGGGCGGCGGTGGGGGCGGGTCAATTCAGGTAGGGGTGGAGGTA
>DWXX01000092.1 GCA_019118985.1 Candidatus Faecalibacterium faecipullorum | reverse complement strand
CTGGTGGACATCACCGCCGCCCTCGCCGCCGCCCGGGGCTACCGCCTGGACGAGGGGTGCACCTTCCCGCTTTTGGGCTACTACCGGCGGCGGCAGGCCGAAAACAGCCGCACCGCCGGCAACGGCCGCCTTGCCCGCAACACCCTCGAAAAGGCCATCTACAACCAGAGCCGCCGCCTGGTGGCCGAACCCGCCGCCCCCCTCGACCTGCTCCTGCCGGGGGACCTGGAGCTGGAGGGGTGAGCGATGCAGTTTATCTTAAAACATTTCGACACGCCGCTGCTGGATTTTGAGGCCGACCCCTCCTCCAGCGACACCACCTGCCGCATCACGCGGCGGTACCCCGGGCAGGAGGGGCTGCTGCCCCTCGGGATGGAGCCGTCGGACGCCGGCCTCGAGCGGTGGCTGCGCCGGCGCACCATCCCGCGCAACCGGGCCTATGTGGACGCCCTGCTCTCCAAAACGGGGCTCAGCGTCAACCGGCCGCTGGGCATCGTGATGGTCTGCAAGGGGCTGTCCCTCAACGACTGCTACTGGGTGGACACCCCCGGCTCGCAGGATACCTACGATCAGATCAACTGGTACGACAACCGGTTCAGCCGGGTGCTGGCTGAGATCGCCTTCACCGGGTACGGCAGCAGCGTCCGCACCTCGCTGGCCTCCTGCCCCGAGTTTACCACCAACGGCATGCTGCCCAAGTGCTGGCGGCGGCGCAGCGGCAGGATCTATCTCTACAAGGGCGGCACCTCCGGCGCGGGCAACACCGGCTTTGAGCCTTACTCCGAGCTGTATGCCAGCCAGATCGCGCAGGCGATGGGGGTAAACGCCGTCCGCTATACCCTGACCATGGACCTGAAAAAGACCCTCTGCTCCCGCTGCGAGCTGTTCACCAGCAAGGCGCGGTCTTTTGTGCCGGCGGCCGCGCTGGTCCGCTCCAACCGGATGGCGGACGTGCGCAGCTATTACGCGGCCCTTGGCCCTGCTTTCACCGACGCGCTGGACGATATGCTGGTCTTTGACGCCGTCATCTGCAACACCGACCGCCACTACGGCAACTTCGGCCTGATGGTGGACAACCAGACCAACCGCATCTGCGCCCCCGCCCCCCTCTTTGACCACGGCAACGCCCTGTTCAATCTGGCCGGGCCGGACGTCTGGGCGGACCCCAAACGCTTTGAGCAGTATGTGTCCGCCCAGCTGCCCCGGGTCTACGACGACTTTTTCGCCGAGGCGCGGGCGGCGATGCAGCCCCGCCACCACGCCATGCTGCGCCGTCTGCTCAACTTCCGCTTTGACCGGCGGGCCTCCCGCTACAACCTGCCGCCCCAGCGGCTGCATATGCTCGAACAGGAAGTCCGCCGGCGGGCGCGCTGCCTGCTGAACGGGTGACCACCACCCCAAGAGAAAAGGCCCCGGGCCCTGCCTCTGCACAAGAGGCGGACCCGGGGCCTTTCCCCGCACCAAAACAAAAGTGTTTTGCAGGCCCCACCACAGGGCCCGGTTTTATTGTACGCGACTTTGCCCGGTGCGTCAAGACACAGTTTTTACCGGCGCGGCTCAGACGCAGGCCAGCACGTCCTGGTAGAACTGCTGCATCTCCGCCTCGGTGGTGAAGGTGGCGACGTACATCTGGTTGCCCATGGCGTCGGCCAGAGCGTCGGGGATGCGGTCCACCATCCGCATGTTGGCCTGGTACTTCTGCATGATCTGCTCGTGGCTGTAGCGGAAGGGCTTGCCGTCGCGGCGGCCGGCGTAGGCGCAGTAGAAGTGTTCGCCCACCGGCATATCGGTGCCGCCGAAGGCCACCATGTCGGCCCAGATCTTGTAGACGTTGGTGGAGCGGGCAAAGTTGATCATGTCGGGGGTAAAGCCGCCGCAGGGCCGCATATTCACCTCAAGGGCCACCACCTTGCCCTTTTCGCCCATGCTGGGCTGGTCCTCGGTCATGCGGAAGAACTCAAAGTGGACAAAGCGGCTCTTGACCCCGAAGCTCTTGACCGCGGCGCGCCCGGCGGCGCGGGTGTCGTCGGGCAGGTCCTTGACGATGTAGTAGATGGAGTTGTCGTTGGTGTTGACGATGTCCATGATGGACATGGGGGTGACGTTGCCCGCCTCAAAGATGGGGTTGCCGTGGGCGTCGATGATGGCGTCGTAGCTGTTGACCTCGGCGTGGACGAACTCCTCCATGATGTAGGGGGCGAAGGGATGCACCGCCGACTTGTAGGCCAGAAAGTCCTTCAGCTCCTGGTCGGTGGACAGCTTGTAGGTGTCGGACGCGCCGACGCCGTTGTCCGGCTTGACCACCACCGGGTAGCCCACCTCGTCGATGAACTTGCGGCAGCCGTCGTAGTTGTCCACCAGGTGGTAGCGGGCGGTGGTGATGCCCGCCTTCTGGTAGTAGGCCTTCATCTTGCTCTTGTACTTGATGCGGGGGATGTCCTCGATGTGGAAGCCGGTGGTGATGTTGAAGTCGGTGCGCAGCCGGGCGTCCTGCTCCAGCCAGTACTCGTTGTTGGACTCCAGCCAGTCGATCTTGCCGTACTTGAAGGCGAAGAAGGCCACCGCGCGGTAGACTTCGTCGTAATTCTCGAGGCTGCCCACCTTGTAGTACTCGTTCAGGCTCTCCTTCAGCTCGGGCATCAGCTCGTCGTAGGGCTGGTCGCCGATGCCCAGCACGTTCATGCCGTTGTTCATCAGCTCGTGGCAGAACTGCCAGTAGTTGGTGGGGAAGTTGGGGGAGATGAAGATAAAGTTTTTCATACCGGATTCCTCTTTTCACTCTGGGACGCCGGGGGCGTCAGGCTTTTGCTTTCACCCGAGCAGATACGGCATATAGTAGACCACCTGCTGGTACCACCAGGGCCAGTCGTGGCATACGTCGTACCCCCACAGGTCCACCCAGACGGGGATGCCCTTCTGCTCAAAGATCTCTTTCATCCGCCAGGTGGTGGCGGGCTGTTCCCAGTCGCCCTGCCCGCAGCAGACCACCGCTTTCTTGGCGCGGTAATAGTCCATGAAGGGGTGGTCGGCGGGGAAGTTGGCCATATAGTCCACCGGGGAATTGCGGTAGACGGCCTCGTCCATATACTCCCCAAAGCCGTAGCTGGCGGTGTAGATGCCGCTCAGCGCCAGGCACCCGTCGAACAGGTCGGGGTGGCGCAGGTAGAGGTTGAGGGCGTGGGTCGCGCCCAGGCTGCACCCGAAGGGGATGATGCCGGGCAGGGCGTCCCAGCCGTTTTTCTCGCAGGCGATCCGCTGCAGCATGGGGCCCGCTTCCTGCACGATATAGTCGATCCACTGCTCATAGCGGCGGATGCGCCAGTAGGGGTCGCCGGTCTTGTCCGACCAGCTCTCCTTGTCCATGGTGTCGATGGACAGCACCATCACCTGCCCCGCGTCGATCCACGGGGCGAGGGTGCCGGCCATGTGGTAGTTCTCAAAGTCGAAAAAGCGGCCGTCCTGGCAGGGGATGAACAGCATCGGCCGGCCGGCATGGCCGTACAGCTTGCACTCCATCTCCCGGCCGAGTGCGGGGGAATATTCCTTGAAATATTGGGTCTGCATGGGGTATGGTATCCTCCTCAGTCATCAGATTCGTTGGGGTCAGAAAGGTCGTAGAACAGCGTCTCGAGGACGAAGGGGAGCTGCCGCTCCCAGCTTGCCTCGCTGTGGTCGCCGTCCGGCACGATCCGCATGGCCAGGTTGACCCCGCAGCCCATCAGCTTGGCCCCGAAGGCGCCGAAGCTGCGGCGCATCCCGGCGTGGTTTTCCATCTCGCCGGCGCCGTAGTCCATGTACAGGACGGTGTCGGGGGCGATGCGGCTGCGGACGGCCAGCGCCTTGAGCTTGTCGGGTGCCACCCAGATGGAGGGGGACAGCGCCGCCCCCCGGCCGTAGACGTCGTTGTAGCGCAGCACGGCGTAGACGGTCATCAGCCCGCCCATCGAGCTGCCGGCGATGAAGGTGTGCGCCCGGTCGGGCAGGGTACGGCAGTGCTCGTCCACCCAGGGCTTGAACACCCCGGCAAACCACCGCATGGTGTCCTCGCCGTGGCCCGCGAAGGTGCCCCACCCCGGGTCGGAGAAGGGGTAGGGGGAGTATTCGTCCAGCCGCTCGTTGTTTGCGCCGGTGTTGCACTCCAGCGCCGCCACGATCAGCGGCACCTCGTGCTCGTCCAGGAACGCCTCCAGCCCCCAGCTCTTGCCATAGGTGGCGTCCTCGTCCCAAAAGACGTTCTGCCCGTCGAACATATACAGCACCGGGTAGCGGCGCTGCGGCTCCTCCTCGTAGCCGACCGGCAGGTAGAGATACGCATCCCGCTCTTCCTCGCCGCCGACGGCGGGGTAGGGGACGCTCCATTTCTTGACCATAAAGTACCCTCTTAGTTTACTACATCAAAGCAAAGAAGTAAAGAGCCCGTCCACCAAAAAACTCCCGCCTTTGTGCGGGGCGGGAGTTCTGCGGGCGGACATGCGCGGCTCAGTAGACCTTTTCGACCGGGACGATCCAGCCCTTGGTGTCGGGCAGGCGGCCCCACTGCATGCCGGTCATGGTGTCGTACAGCTTCTGGGTGACGGGGCCGATCTTGCCGTCGCCGATGTAAGCGTGCTCGCCCTTCCAGACCAGCTCCTTGACGGGGGAGACGACGGCGGCGGTGCCGGTGCCGAACACCTCTTCCAGCTTGCCTTCGCGGGCGGCGGCCATGACGTCGGCGATGGCCAGCTTGCCCTCGATGACCTCATAGCCCCAGTCCTTCAGCAGCTCGATGCAGCTGCGGCGGGTGACGCCGGGCAGCACGGTGCCGACGGTGGCGGCGGTGTAGACCTTGCCGTCGATCTTGAACATGATGTTCATGCTGCCGACTTCCTCGACGTACTTCTTCTCAACGCCGTCCAGCCAGAGCACCTGGGCGTAGCCCTGCTCTTCGGCCAGCTCGCCGGCTTTGATGGAGGCGGCGTAGTTGCCGCCGCACTTGGTGAAGCCGGTCAGGCCGGGGGCGGCGCGGATGTAGTCGTCCTCGACATAGATGCGGACGGGGTTGATGCCCTCGGCATAGTATGCCCCGGACGGCGAGCAGATGATGCAGAACACATACTCCTTGGCGGCGTGCACCCCCAGCCCGACGTCGCTTGCAAAGACAAAGGGCCGGATGTACAGCGATGCGCCGTCCGAGTGGGGGACCCAGTCGCGGTCGACGTCGACGATGGCCTTGACAGCCTGGATGTAATCCTCCTCCGGGATGGGGGGGATGCACAGACGGTCGGCCGAGTCCTGCATCCGCTTGGCGTTGCAGTCGGGGCGGAACAGCTGGATGGCGCCGTCGGCGGTGCGGTAAGCCTTCATCCCCTCAAAGATCTCCTGCGCGTAGTGCAGCACCGAGGTGGCGGGGTCGAGCTGGAAGGGCCCGTAGGGCACGATCCGCGCGTCGTGCCAGCCCTGGCCGGCGGTATAGTCCATCACGAACATATGGTCGGTAAAGATCTTGCCGAAGCCCAGCTGCGACTCGTCCTGCGGCTTTGCCTTGGGGCAGGCGGTGCGGGTGATTTTGATGTCCAACATGATATTCCCTCTTTTCTACTCATGCGCGAAAGCCGCAAAGGCAGGCCGCCCCACGCTTTCGCCCGCGTTTGTTTCTATTATAATTACAAGTGAAGATTTTACAAGAGGTGCCGCAGATATTTTCATCTTTGGGTGATGTAAGTTGCGCGGGATTGTGTTATAATAGACCTGGAAACTCAAAAAGCAGGCGCCGTGTCTGCATATATGCAGAAAGGAGGCTGTGCGCACATGGATGTCAGCTGCTATATTCCCGCCGATCTTCTTGCCAGATACGAATTTTACAACTACAATCATGCGCTGGAAATCATTACGCAGGCCTTTCCGGAGGAATGGAACGAATTGCTGGACTGCCTGCGCAGGTTTCAGATCACCATTGCAGATTTGCAGCAGGCGGGCGGCAACGAGACCAATATTCCCAAAAAGATCGACGACGTCCTCTACCCTTTGCGGCATCATCAGCGCCGGCGTAATCATCACCCGCGCGAAAGAGCTGAACGATGTGTTCAAAACCGTGCGCGACAGCGCCGGTCAGCCCATTCTGCGCAAATACGGCGCAAGCACCACCTGGATGGGCAAGCTGCTCTACCGTCTGGATTCCCGGCGGAACGGCGGCTGTCCCATTCTTGCCATCGGCATCAAGAAACCTTGTATCGTGGATTGGAGGGAAGAAAACCATGGCGGATAATATCGAACTGACTGGCGAAGATCTTCTTTCCTTCTGCAAGGGGCAGACTTTCGCCACCATTTATGCCGACCCGCCCTGGCGCTTTCAGAACCGCACCGGCAAGGTCGCGCCCGAACACAAAAGGCTGAACCGCTACGCCACCATGAGCCTGGATGAGATCAAAGCCCTGCCGGTCGGGCAGATCGCAGCGGTCAAAAGCCACTTGTATTTATGGGTTCCCAACGCTCTGCTGCCCTGGGGGCTTGAAGTGATGAAGGCGTGGGGCTTTGAATACAAGGGCAATATCGTCTGGGAAAAGGTGCGCAAAGACGGCCAGCCGGACGGGCGCGGGGTCGGTTTCTACTTTCGAAACGTGACTGAAATCCTGCTGTTTGGCATCAGGGGGGAGAATAATCGCACGCTGGCCCCGGCACGCTCGCAGGTCAATCTGATCCGGACGCAAAAAAGGGAACACTCCCGCAAGCCGGACGAGATGGTCGATCTGATTGAACGCTGCTCCCCCGGGCCGTATATCGAGTTGTTCGCCCGCGGCGACCGCCCCGGCTGGGCGATGTGGGGCAACCAGGCCACCGCCGATTACGAGCCCACCTGGAACACCTACAAAAACCACACCACCAGTGCAGGTTCTGTGCGCTGCGCACAGGGTTCCGACCCAGACGCGATAAAATTTGACTGATTGTAAAGGATTTATTTGTCATGATCCAAGCTGTGCTTTTCGATATGGACGGGCTGATGTTCGACACCGAGCGGCTGTGGGGCACCTTTTGGGAGCCGGCGCTGGGCGCCTTCGGGCTGCGCTACAAGGACGGGCTGGAAGAAGAGGCCCGGGGCACCGCCGGCGAGACCATGCGGGCCCTGCTGCGCCGGTACTACGGGCCCGACTGCCCGGTGGAGGGCATCCTTGAGCGGTTCCACGCCTTCGCGCGGGAGACCTTTGCAAAGCCGGTGCCCAAAAAGCCGGGCCTGGACGAGCTGCTCGCCTGGCTGAACGAACGCGGCATCCCGATGGGGGTGGTCTCCTCCAGCGGGGAGGCGCTCATCCGCCGCAACCTCGACAACTGGGGGCTGGGGCAGTATTTCAAGGTCATCGTCTCGGGGGAGGCGGCCGCCCGCTCCAAACCCGCGCCCGACGGCTACCTGCTGGGGGCCGAAAAGCTGGGGGTCGCCCCCGCCCGCTGCCTTGTGCTGGAGGACAGCCACAACGGGGTGCGCGCCGGGGCGGCGGGGGGCTTTGTCACCGTCATGGTGCCCGACCTGATGCCGGTCACCGACGAGATGCGCCGGCTGTCGGCCATGCAGTGCGCCAGCCTGCTGGAAGTGCTGGACAAACTGAAGGCAGGTGAGCTGTAAATGGCAGAGCAAACGCCCATCCGAGCCGCCTTCTTTGACATCGACGGCACCCTGCTCAGCTTCACCGAGCCGCGGCGGGTGCCGCCCTCCGCCCTGTGCGCCCTTGCCCAGATGCGCGCGGCAGGGCTGCGGCTGTTCATCGCCAGCGGCCGGCCGCCCATCTACCTGGGCGAGGTGCGGCGGGCCCTGCCCTTCCGCTTCGACGGCTATGTGCTGACCAACGGCCAGTGCTGCACCGACGCGGACGGCGCCGCCTTCTACAACCAGACCCTGCCCGCGGCGTCGATGCCGGCCCTGCTCCGCTGGCTGGACGAGCACCCCGAGGTGGTCTGCACCTTCTGTGAGGAGAGCTATATCTACTGCAACCGCTACACCGAGGCGGCCGACGCCCTCTGCCGCGCCTGGCGGTTCCGCCTGCCGCGCGCCCCCATCGAGGACACCGCCCGGGCGCTGACCCACCCCACCTACCAGCTGAACGCCTATATGCCGCCCGAGATGGACGCGCCCTTCATGCGGGCGGTGCCCGGCTTCAAGGCGGTGCGGTGGAACGACGCCTTTGCCGACATCATCCCCGCCGACGGCGGCAAGCCGGAGGGGATGGCCCGTATGCTGGCCCGCTTCGGCCTGACCGCCGCCGAGTGCATCGCCTTCGGGGACGGCGGCAACGACATCGAGATGCTGCGCGCCGCCGGCGTCGGGGTGGCAATGGGCAACGCCGCCCCCGCCGTCAAGGCCGCCGCCGACTACGTCACCGCCACGGTGGACGACGACGGCATCTGGAAGGCCGCCGAGCATTTCGGCCTGCTGGGGTAACCCAGTCACAGACCAAAGGCGGCAGGATCGGGTATACTAATGCCATCGGAGGGCAAGCAGCCCCCGCCGCGCGAACCCCACAAGGCCGCGCGCCGCGGCCCTGCAAACCATACACCACACAAAACAAAGGAGAGACTACCATGAAAGAGCTCAAATTCTTCCTCTGCACCCACTGCGGCAACCTGGCCGGGATGGTCTACAGCTCGGGCGTGCCCATGATCTGCTGTGGCGAGCCCATGAAGGAGCTTGTCCCCAACACGGTGGACGCCGCCGGTGAAAAGCACAAGCCGGTCGTCTCTGTCGCGGGCAATACCGTCACCGTCACCGTCGGCTCGGTGGCCCACCCCATGACCGAGGCCCATCTGATCCAGTGGGTGGCCCTGCAGACCGAGCAGGGCGTGCAGCGCAAGGTCCTCGCCGCCGACAGCGCCCCCACCGTCACCTTCGCCCTGACCGAGGGCGACAAGCCCGTCGCCGCCTACGCCTACTGCAACCTGCACGGCCTGTGGAAGACCGAGGTCTAACCGCCGTCACCCCCTATAACCCGCAAGCCCCCGCCTTTTTGCAAGGCGGGGGCTGTTGACATCCCGGGCAGGCTGGGCTATAATAAATACAGAATGAGGTACCGCCGGCTTGAGCGGTGGTTCCCCTTATAGGATGCAGAGAAGCAACCGCGAAGGGTCCAATCTAGGCGGTTGCTTCTTTGTCGTCACTGTCTGTGGTCGCGGTCCAGCTTAATAAACTGGAGGACCAGCCCAATGACGCCGACGATCAAAATCCCGATCTGAATCAAATCAGAATAGGTGACCATGGCAAGCCCCCCTTTCCTCACAAAATAGGCGGGGAGCCAAGAAGCGCCCCCCTCGTAACAACTTGAAGGTGAAACAAGGGGAACACACCGCTGCCGCTTAACCGACAGTACCTCACCCAAAGAATACCATAACTGCCATCAAATGACAAGCCCCCGCCTTTTTGCAAGGCGGGGGCTTTGTGTCGGCTTTGTGTTTAGGGCGCGCCGTTATTTGCGCTGCAGCTTGCCCAGGGGGGTGCGGGGCAGGGGGGAAGCGGCGAACTCAAGGGCGGTGATCCGCTTGTAGAGGGGCAGGGTGCGGTTGAGCCGGGCGACATAGGCCCGCACTTCCTCCCGGGCGCCCTCGCGGCAGGTGATGCGGGCGCAGATGCGCCCCTCCGCCTGGCAGACAAGCGCCTCCCGCACGGCGGGGCAGCGGGCCAGCAGCCCTTCCAGCTCTTCGGGGCTGACGTTCTCGCCGCTGGGCAGCACCATCAGCGCGTCCCGCCGGCCGGTCAGGTAGATGTAGCCGTCGGCGTCGATGCGGGCGGTGTCCCCGGTGTGGAACCACCCGTCCCGCAGCACCGCGGCGGTGGCCTCGGGGTCTTTGTAGTAGCCGAGAAAGACCGCGTCCCCCTTCATGCACAGCTCGCCGTCCTCCAGGCGGTAGTCCATGTCGGGGTCCCGCAGCCCCACCGAAGCCAGGTGCGCGGCGTCCTGGGCGCTGTTCCAGCCGCCGTCCCCCACCGTCTCGGTCAGGCCGTAGGTCTGCAAAACGGTGTACCCGCGGTCGATCAGGTCGGCCAGCATGGCGGGGTCGTAGGTGGCCGCCCCGCAGGTGAACAGCCGCAGCCTGCCCAGCCGGGCGGCCTTGCCCTTCATCACGTCGTGGTGGATGGACTTGAGCAATGTGGGCACCACCGCCATCACGTCGCTGGGCATGGCGGCCAGGTCCCGGTAGAACCGCCGCAGGTCGGTGCAGAAGTTGACCGCGTTGCCGCTGATGCTCCAGGAGATCAGGCTGGACAGGGCCGCGATGTGGTAGAGCGGCAGGACGCTGAAGGACGAGAACTGGTAGTCCGCGTCCAGGCCCCACTGCCGGCGGACGGCCTCGAAGGGCTCGGTGAACAGCCGCATGGGCGCAAAGAGGTTGCGCTGGCTGAGCATCACCCCTTTGCTGCCCCCGGCGCTGTCCGATGTGAAGAGGATGAGGGCCAGCGCGTCCGGGTCAGCGCACTCGGACAGTTCGGCCAGCTCGGTGCAGCCGGCGAAGGCCCCGATGTCCAGGCAGGGCCCCGCATAGCGGCCGGGCCCGTCGGCAAAGCCCGGCTGACGTTCGGCATACGCCCCGTCGGTCAGCAGGCAGTCGACGTCGGCCAGGGCGATCTCGGCGGCAAGGGCGGGCCAGTCCTTTTCAAACCCCAGGGGGACGGCCACCGCCCCGGCCAGCATGCAGCCGAACAGGGCCACCGCATAGGGGTAGCCGCTGAGGGCCAGGATGCCGATGTGCCGCCCCGCCGTGTCGGGCACGTTGCGGCGCAGATACCCCACCATCCGGCGGATGTCGGCGGCGTAGTCGCGGTAGAGCACCTCGCGCACCGCGCCGGCCGCCTCGTCGTACCAGCGGACGGCCACCCGGCCGGGCCAGGCGGCCTCCATGTTCACCACGTCCTGGTAGAGGCTGGACACCCAGAAGGTCTGCGCCAGAGACTGCTCGATGGCCTGCCGCGCCCGGGCGGCGTCCCGCGCTTCCAGGGCGTCCACCACCTGCCGGTACCAGCCCAGGGCCACCTGCGCGCTCTGCCGGCGGGCGGCGCGGCGGTAGGCCGACTGCATCGCCCCGTCGATCACCTGGTAGATCTGCTGCATCATCCGGCTGCGGGTCATCTCGGCCAGCTGCGCGTGGAAGGCGCTGTCCAGCCCGGCGAAGGCGGCCTCGTCCCCGCCGGCGGCGGCCCGCTCCATCTCATCGAGGGCGGCGCGCAGGGCGGCGATCTCCCGGTCGGTGGCGCGGCGGCAGGCGATCTCGCAGATGGGCCCCTCCACCATCCGGCGGAAGGTCAGCACGTCCCGGGCGGTCTCCTCGCCCAGGTAGAGCATGGGCACCAGCTGGTTGAAGGCCGCCCCCGCCTCCGGCCCGCGGACAAACGACCCCTCGCCGAAGCGGGTCTCGATCAGCCCCAGGCCGCTCAGCTTCTGCAGCGCGTTGCGCACCGTCACCCGGCTGACCCCGAACTGGGCGGCCAGGTCGTTTTCAGAGGGCAGCTTGTCGCCGCTCTTCCACGCCCCGGCCAGTATCTGCCCCTGCAGCTGGTCGAACACCTGCTGGCTGACGCTGCTCTTCACCACTTTTTTGATCGCCATCCCGGCCGCCCCTTTCTGTGCGCAGTTATGTCCTTCTTATTGTAGCAAACGCCGCCGGGTTTGACAAGCGCAGCGCAAAGCCCCCGCCTCTTTGCAAAAAGGCGGGGGCGGCTTTATCTGCGTTTGTTCCGGCCGGAGGCTTCGCCGGCGGCCAGGCGCTGCAGCCGGGGCTTGTCCAGGACGGTCAGCCCGCCGCGCCAGAGCCTGACCAGCCCCTCCTGCGCGAAGTATTTGAGCATCCGGCTGACCACCTCGCGGGCAGAGCCCATGTAGCGGGCCATCTGGTCGTGGGTCAGGTGCAAATCGGGCCCGCCGGTCTTGGCCAGCTCGTCCACCAGGAAGATGGCCAGCCGGCGGTCGGCGCTCATGAACAGCACCTGCTGCATGGCCCACATGGTCTCTGAGTAGCTCTCGGCCGTCATCTGGTAGGCGTAGCAGCGGACGTAGACGTTCTCGTCCATCACCCGCTTGAAGGCCCCCGCCCCGATGCACAGCGCGTCCACCGGCTCCTCGGCGTCGATATGGACGTCGAAGGTGACGGCGTCCAGCACGCAGGAGGCGGACAGGATGCACACCTCCCCCTTGAACAGGCGGTAGAGGGTGACGTCCCGCCCGTCCTCCGAGAGGATATAGGCCCGCAGCTGCCCCGAGCGCAGCAGCAGGATGCCGACGCAGTTCTCGGTGGGGCTGTGGACATGGGCCCCCTTGTCGTAGTGGACCGGCCGGGCGAAGCGGCAGAGATACTCCTGCTGCGCCTCGGTCAGCTTGTCCCAGAAGGGGAAGGCGCAGGCCAGGCACCCTTTGGCCGCGGCGGCCTCACGCTCCATAGAAACCACCCTTCCGCAGGGCTTTGGCGGCCTCAAAGCCGGCCCGCGCCCCCTCGTAGACGGCTTTGGCCACCTGCAGCATCCCGCCGGTGCAGTCCCCCGCGGCGAACAGCCCCGGGATGGTGGTCATCATCCGCTCGTCCACCACGATGCGGGCCCCGTCCACCTCGGCCCCCATCTTGCGGGCCAGGGCGGTGCTGCCGGCCACCCCCAGCGCGATGAACACCCCGGCGGCGGGCAGTTCTTCCCCGCCGGCAAGGCGGACGCCGGTGACGCGGCCCGCCTCTTCGCCCAGGATGGCCTCCACCTTCTCGGTGCGGACAGCCACCTCCGGCGGGAAGTCGGCGGTCACCTCCGCCCCGCCGGTCAGCAGGGTGACTTTTGCGGCCAGCGGCAGCAGAGCCTGCGCCTCGTGCAGGGCATAGGCCCCGCTGCCCAGGACGGCCACCTCCTTGCCGCGGTAGAAAAAGGCGTCGCAGGTGGCGCAGTAGCTCACCCCGTGGCCTTCCAGCGCGGCAAGCCCCGGCACCGGCGGGGCCGAGCGGGCGGCCCCCGTCGCCAGGATGACCGCGTCGGCCGGCCATGCGCCGGTGAGGGTCTCGACGGTCAGCCGGTCGGTGAAGGTCAGGCCCACCGCCTCCGCCTCGACGAACTTGACCCCCACGGCTTTGGCCCCCTCGATGCCGCGGCGCTCGAGCTCAGCGCCCGGGATGGGCCCGGCCAGGCCATAATAATTCTCGATCCCCTCGGCGCGGGCGAGGGCCCCGGGCCCTTTCGAGAGGACGGTGGTGTCGATGCCGGCGCGGGCGGTATACAGCGCCGCCGACACCCCCGCCGGCCCCGACCCGATGATCACAACGTTTGCCATACTGCACAACCTCCCTTTTGTTTGGTATAGTATCTCACATCTGCCGCCCGCTTTCCGTGACCGGGGCACACAACCGCGCCTCGGCCAGGGCGGTCAGCTCGCGGGTGCCGTCGACGTCGCCGCGGTAGGGCCACCCGGCCAGGGCTTTGTCCAGGGCGGCGCGGGCTTTGACGGCGTCCTGCCCGCTGCCGGCCAGGGCGGCGGCATACCGCACCAGCGCCACCCCGGGGTTTTGCTTCATCTGCCGCAGAAAGGTCCGCAGCTGCGGCTCCCGCAGCAGGCGCAGGCCGGCTTCGGTCCGGCCGTCCAGCAGCAGGAAAAAGGCCCGGTCGGCCTCAAGGCTCAGGCGGTGGATAGCGGCAAGGCGGGCGCCGCCGTCCAGCAGCCTGTCCCGCAAGGCGGCGGCCTCATCGTACCGGGCGGCGTCCAGCAGGCGGCTGTACCGGCAGACCCAGACCGCCCCGGTGAGGGGGTCGCCGGGGCCGGCGTCTCCCGGCAGGACGAACCAGCTCTCGGGTATATCCCGCAGGCGGGCCCCCTCGGTCTGGGCGGCGTTGATGGCCAGCTGCGCCCAGAGGGCCCGCCGGGCGGCGGCATTCCCCCGCAGGCAGAGGGCGTTGTAGCCGTCGTTGGGCATCCCCTGGACCCGCATCGGGATGCCGTTGACAAGGCCGAGATAGCCCCCCATCACCGCGGCAGCCAGCAGGCCGACGCCCAGCGCGGGGCTGCTCTGCCAGACCGCCCGCGCCCACAGGGCAAACAGGCCGGCGGCCAGCAGATTGGCGGCCGGCCCGCCGATGTTGTAGGCAAAGACCGGGAAGCCCTCCTCCCGCCAGGGCGGCGGGGAGAGCAGGCACTGCCCCCCTGTGCCGGCCAGCCGGTAGCGGCGCAGCCGCAGCCGCCCGCCCTGCCGGACCAGCATCACGCTGCCGATGCGGAAGGATACAAAGCCGTACCCGGTGGCGAGCCCCGCGGCGAGGTGCCCGCCCTCGTGCAGCACGACCTGTACCGCCGTCCCCGCCGCAAGGCCGAGCATCAGCATCAGAACCGAGCTGCCGCCCCCGGCGGCGGCCAGCCACCCCAGCGCAAAGCCGGCGGCCATCATCAAAACGAAGGTGAGCGCCGTGCCGGCGTCCGGCAGGCGGATGAATGGTTTACGGCGCGGCATGGCGTCTCCTTTCTCTCGTTTCAGCGGTCTTTTCAGCAATCATCCAGGGAGCATACAGCGCCGCCCAGACCAGCAGCACCAGCGCCCCCAGCCCGGCCAGGTACCCCGCCCCGGGGCCAAAGGCCGATTCGATCAGGCCGAGGGCGGCGTTGCCCCAGGCCCCCTGCAAAAACATGAAGTTCGTGCCGCACAGGCGGTTGACCAAAGCCGCGGCGGCAAGGTCGAGGCAGAAGATGCCCGCCACCGCCGGCAGCCGCCGGACACTGGGCCGGAAGCCCCCCGCCAGCAGCAGGGCAGGGTAGAGCGCCAGCATGATGTGCACCGTGCTGGAGTGCAGGTGCATGACGTTCCACAGCGGCACCGCCTGCCAGGAGGGGAAGAGCAGCGCCGCAGCCGCCCCCGGCAGGGCGAGGGCGTAGAGCGCCTCGGCGGCGGCGCGGTTGGGCCGCAGGGTGTGCCAGACGCAGACGAAGATGTTGACGCTGCACAGATGGAAGGGCAGGAACGCCCAGACGAACTGCCCGGTGGCGAGGGCGGAGGCGTCTTTCAGCACCTCGTCGGCCAGCAGCAGCAGGGTGATGACGGCCAGCGTCCGCCGCCGGCCCGCCGGCCCCAGACGCCGGTAGGCCGCCCCGCCCCCCAGACAGAGGGCGGCGGCCAGCCCCAGCCAGAACAGGTGTACCGGCCCGAACAGCTCAAAGGCGTGGTAGTCGTAGCCATACAGCCGCTGCATGGTGTCCACCGTATACCAGAAGGGTGCGCAGGACGGCATGGCGGCCGCCTCCTTTCACGTCTTGTCAGGTTGCGTCGTAGAAGGTGTCGAAGTTGACCCTGCGGTAGAACTGCCGCTGCAGCGCCTCAAAGGTGGGGCAGCCGGCGGCCAGCAGCCACATCGACTTGGTGATGGCCGCCTCGATGGTCATGTCGTGCGCCTCCAGGAAAGCCAGCCGGTCTTTCACCCGGCGGCCCACCTCGTAGATGCCGGCGTCCGAGCCCTCGTAGGTCACCTGGGTGGTCAGGATGAGCACCTTGCCGGTCTCTTCATACCGCCCCAGCCCGGCGGCGAAGCCCTCCACCAGCTGCCGCGGCAGCCCGCCCGCGCCGAAACTCTCGGCCACCACGCAGTCGTACTGGCTGAAGATGGCGGGCAGAAGCCAGGGGCCCATCCCCGGCGTCAGCTTGAGCAGAAAGACCCGCTCGTCCAGGCGATGGTAAAACCGCACCGGCCCGGCGGGGGGCGGCGCAGCGATGTAGCGCACCAGCTTTTCCCCCTGCACCTGGGCCAGATGGGGGAAGTTGACCGACGCAAAGGCGTCGTAGCTGATGGTCTTGTTCTTTTTGGCCCGCGTGCCGGCGATGACCAGCCCCCCGAACACCACCATCACCCCGCGGCTCTCGTCGTCGATGGCGCAGACCACGCTGTCCCACAGGTTTTTCTTGGCGTCGGTGATCTCGCCCGAGATGGGCTGCTGGCTGCCGGTCAGGATGATGGGCTTGGCCGAGTCCTGCACAAGGTAGCTCAGGGCGGCGGCGCTGTACGCCAGGGTATCGGTGCCGTGGCAGAGGATAAAACCGTCGTAGCGGTCATAGCTCTCCTCGATGGCGCGGGCCATGGCCAGCCAGTGGGCGGGGGTCATGTCGGTGCTGTCGATGCTGCACAGCGCCCGGGTGTCAAAGTCGCACAGCGCCCCGAGGGCCGGCATCTGGTCCAGCAGCTCCCCGCTGGACAGCACCGGCCGCAGCCCCTGCGGCGTGCGCACGCTGGCGATGGTCCCCCCGGTGGTGATGAACAGCAGCTTTTTGCGTGGCATAAGCGCCTCCTTCGTAACAAGCAAACTCCTGCGCACAGTATAGCACAAAAGCCCCCGCCTTGCAAAAGGCGGGGACTTGTCATGATACGGCGATTATGTTATTATTTTAGACAGGTACTGTCGGCCAAACGACAGCGGTGTGTTCCCCTTGATTCACCTTCGCGCTGTTTCAGGGGGCGCTTCTTGACCCCCGCCCATTTTATGAGGAAAGGGGGGCTTGCCATGGTCACCTATTCTGATCTGATTCAGACCGGGATTTTGATCGTCGGCGTCATTGGGCTGGTCCTCCAGTTTATCAAGCTGGACCGCGACCACAGACATTGACAATAAAGAAGCAACCGCCTGGATTAGGCCCCTAGCGGTTGCTTTCTAAAACCTTATGGGGAACCACCAGTGTTGGCTGGCAGTACCCTGTCTATGTTTATTATACCCCGGCCTGCCCGGATTGTCAACCGCCCCCGCCTTGCAAAAGGCGGGGGCTTTGCGTTTGGGGCTGCCGGTCAGCGGTACACCCGCGCCACCCATTTGTCCACCAGCGCCACCAGCGGCGCGGCGCGGCGGCCCAGCAGCCGGGGCAGGATGGCCCGGCCCATGGCCCAGACGCCGTCAAAGTTGTACAGGATGACCACCGCGCAGATCAGCCCGGTCCACAACCCGTACCAGGGCGCTTCGGCCAGGGTGACGGCCGCCTCGATGACCAGGAAGGCCACGTTCACCGCCATGTGCACCGGGTGTACCTCAAAGCGGATGAGCCGCCGGCTGTCCGCCGCGCGCAGCACAAAGACCAGCACCATCGCCAGGAAGGAGGCGTAGGTCACCCCCACCGGCCCGAACCAGAGGATGCCCACGGCGTTCATCGCGCAGTTGGCCGCCGCGCCCGCCGCCATGGTCCACAGGCTGCTGCGGGACTGCTTGTACACCACATAGATGCTGTTCATGAACTGGGTAAAGCAGGAGAACACCGCCGCCAGCGTCAGATAGGGCACGAACTGCCAGGCGTCGAAGTAGCTCGACTTCATCACCAGCATGACCGGGCGGCACAGCCAGAGGATGCCCGCTGCGCAGCAGAACAGAAAGCTGGAATAGCTGCGAAAGACGGTGGTGAAAAAGCGGCCCCGCCCTTCCTCCTCGGTGACGGCCGACAGCTGCCAGGCGTCGTAGAAGATGGTGCCCAGAGTGGTCAGGATGGTGGGCAGGAAATACCCGGTGGAGAGCAGGCCGCTCCACTCGGGGCCGGTCCGCCCGCCGACGCCGCCGCACATGGCGTTGACAAAGAACATATCCGACGCGTTGATGATCCAGAAGCTGATCTGCGCCGGGATCATGGGCAGCGAGAAGGCCAGCATCTCCCGCCACAGCCCGCGGTTGATCTGCCGGAAGTGGATGAACTTCCACAGCCGGCCGGTGGTGAAGAGGAACAGGCTGCTGACCGCGTCGCCGCAGATGATGGCCAGCAGATACCCCTCGGCCCCCATCCCCAGCACCACCAGGTAGAGCACATAGAACATCAGGGTCGCGAAGGTGCACAGCACCCCGTCCACCCCCACCAGCTTGTTCATCTCACGGCTGCGGGTAAACTGGGTGCAGAGGGTGCGCAGGCAGCTCGTCAGCACGTAGATGCACAGCAGCACCCCGTAGTCGGCCAGCCCCGGCAGCAGCCGCAGCGCCGGCCAGCAGCACAGCAGCAGCGCGTACCCCGCCAGGATGGTCAGCAGCCCGTTGGTGAACACCTGCCGCTTGTCGTTGCCCTTGTCAAGGCCGAAGCGTATGATGGCGTTGCTCATCCCCATCGACACGAAGGGGATCAGCAGGTTGGCGCACTGGCTCAACAGTTTCGAGACGCCCATGCTCTCGACGTCCCGCATGGCGTAGGTCAAAAAGGGCTGCACCAGCAGCGTCAGCAGCTTGGACGAAAAGCTGGAGACGGCAAAGATCATGGTGTTGCCGGCCAGCTTTGCATATTTGTTCTGCCCCGCGGGGGCTTTTTGTTCTTCCAAAGGTCGTTTCCCTCCCGTATGTCAGTCCTGCCGCAGCAGGGCGCGCCGCGCCTTCCAGTCGGGCATGCGGCGCTCCACCTCGGCCCAGAAGGCCGGGCTGTGGTCGGGCTGCAGCAGGTGGCACAGCTCGTGCACCACCACATATTCCTGCGCCGCCGGCGGCATGTCGTACAGCGCCAGCGCAAAGGTGACCTGCCGGCGCGCCGGGCTGCACACCCCCCACCGGCTGACCATCCTGCGCACCTTGACGGCGGGCATCCCGCCGCCTGCCGCCCCGGCAAAGGCGGGCCACGCCGCCTCCACCAGCGCGGCAAAACGCGCAAGGGCCGCCGCCCGGTCGGGCAGGGGGCGGTCTGCCTCCCGCTGCGCCCGGGCCGCCTGCCGCGCCTGCGCCGCCAGGATCCAGTCCCGGTGGGCCAGCACAAAGCGGTCGGCGTCGGCAAGGCGGGTGCGCATCGGGATGCTGACCGCCACCGTGCCGTCCCGCCGCACCCGCAGGTTGAGGTTCTTCACCCGCCGCCTTGTCAGCAGGTAGGTCACATCCCCCGCCGTGCGCGGGGCGGGCGTCTCAGTTTTGCCGCTCATGGCTGTCCGCCGGGGCGGGGCGGCGCAGCAGACGGCCCAGCGGCAGCTGCGCCGCCGCCACCGCCGCAAAGATCAGGGCGCAGCCGGCCACCTCCCGCCCCGAGAGGGTCTGGCTGAGCAGCAGCCACCCGCCCAGCGCCCCAAAGACGCTCTCCAGGCACATGGCCAGGCTGGCGATGGCGGGGTCGAGGTCCCGCTGCCCCACGATCTGCAGCGTGTAGCCCACCCCGCTGGACAGCAGCCCGCAGTACAGCACCGGCAGCGCCGATGCCGCCAGCTGCTCCAGACTTACCGTCTCGGTCAGCAAAGAGGCGGCGGTGCTCTCCACCGCCACCACCACGAACTGCACAAGGCTCAGCCGCACCCCGTCCACCCGGGGGGAGAAGTGGTCCACCGCCATGATCTGGAAGGCGAACAGCACCGCGCAGGCCATCAGCACCCCGTCGCTCGCCTCGATGCCGCCAAAGCCGCCCTGCATGCACAGCAGGTACAGCCCCACCACCGACAGCGCCACGCAGCCCCACAGCTGCGCCGGGCTCTTGCGGCCCATCACCAGCCCGAAGGCCGGCACCAGCACCACATACATCGCGGTGATAAAGCTGGCTTTCGCCGTCGAGGGGTTGAGGGTGATGCCGATCTGCTGCGCCGCGCTCGCCGCAAAGAGCAGGGTGCCGCAGACTGCGCCCCCCACAGCCAGCAGCCGCCGGTCATGGGCCGGGGCAGGGCAGGCGGGGACCTTTTTGCGGCGGGCGGCGTCCAGCACCCGACACAGCCCCCACAGAAAGCCCACCGCCAGCCAGCTGCGGCAGGCCAGAAAGGCGAAGGGGGCAAGCCCCGCCCCCGCGCTCTGCGCCACAAACGCCAGCCCCCAGATCAGGGCGCACAGCACCAGCAGCAATGTATTCCTCGTCTGCACTCTCATCCTACGATCCCCTCCGCTGCAAACATCCCATACAGGTAATACCTGCTCGAATCATACGACACGGTGATGCGGTACTGGGCCGACGGGTCCAGCCCGCTGACGGTGAAGCGGTAGTTCGACCCGTCGGTGTGGATGTACCCGGTCGAGCCGTCCACATACTGCGCCCCGCCGTCCACCTTTTTCCAGACGGCCAGCTTGTACCGCTGGGTGCCCTCGGCGGTGCCGCAGGCGGTGATGGTCAAGGTGTCCCCCGAGGTCTGGAACCACCCGGTGTTCCGCGTCCAGATGCCGTTGTACACCCCGTACAGCGTGCCGTTCGCCACCACGTTGGTCCACTGCGCGGTGGCGTCGGTGCCCTCGGGCAGCATGATGGGGTCGGCGGTAGCCGCCGCCCAGTTGGTGGTGTCCTCCTCCTCGGCAGTGGTGGAAAAGCCCAGCGCGTTCGCCACCCCGTCCTTGATGCTCTCGCAGCCGGTCATCCCCGCCGCCAGCACAGCCGCCAGCGCCAGGGCCAGCAGCCCTTTCATCCATTTGATCTGCTTCATATCAAAACCTCCGGGCGGGGGCGCCCCGCCGTGTCTGTTCACATCGGACATACAGTTTATTATATCGCACTTTTTGCCGCGGGGCAACTGTTTTTACGCCATGCCGTTGGCCGCCGCGAGGGCGGCGCGCTCGGCTGCGGCCAGCTCGGGCCAGGCCGCGTTTTCAAACAGCGAGCCGTACCGGTAGAGGGCGTAGCCCCCCGCGCCGGCCGCCCGCAGCCCGGCCACCTGATCGGCCAGCACCCGCCCGGTCGACCAGCGGGCGGCGGCGCCCCCGTCGGCGCTGCCGTCCCCGTCGCCGATCTGCCAGGCGCCCAGCCCGACGTAGAGGGCAGCCTCGGCCCGGGGGATGGCCGCCCACTCGGCCAGGATGTTCTGGTAGGCGAACCGCTGCGACCCATTTGACAGGGTGAACCCGTCCCCCCAGTACAGCTGCGGGCAGAGGTAATCCACCACCGCGTCCGCCCCGCCGGCGGCCAGCCAGGCGTATACGTCGCAGTACTGCTGATTGAGGTCGTTGTCGGGGTTGCCCTGGGGGCTGACCCCGAAGCGCAGGGTGGGGTCGGCCGCCTTGACCGCGTCGCGGGCCGCCTTGACCAGCGCGGTGATCTGTCCCCGGCGGAAGGCCGCCAGGTCCCCGCCGCCCGCCGCCGCGAACTGCGCCGCGTCGATGGCGGGGTCGGTGGTGGGGTAGAAGTAATCGTCGAAGTGTACCCCATCCACCGGGTAATTCTGCACCAGCTCGGCCACCCCGTCCGCCACATAAGCCGCCGCCTCGGGGATGGCGGGGTTGAGATAGAGCCCGCCGCCCGCCTCCACCACCCACTCGGGGTGGGTATGGGCGAGGTTTGTCTCGCACAGCGCCCGCGGCAGGCCGCCCGCCTGCAGCCGGTAGGGGTTGATCCACCCCTCCACCGCGATACCCCGCAGATGGGCCTCGGTCAACAGGATGTCCAGCGGGTCGAAGCCGGGGTCCCGCCCCTGCGCCCCGGTGCACAGATGGCTCCACGGGTAGAGGGCGCTGCGGTAGAGCGCGTCCCCAAAGGGCCGCACCTGCACGATCACGGTATTCAGCCCCAGGGCGGCGCAGCGGTCCATCATCGCCTGCGCGTCGGCGCGGAAGGCGTCCGCCGACGTCCAGTCCATCCCCGCCAGCTCGATGTAGCTGACCCAGACCGCCCGCCACTCGCCGGCAGCCGGCGCGTCCTGGCCGCCTGCCGCCGGCGGGGCGGAGGCCGGGTCCCCGCCGTTCAGCCAGCCGCGGCGCAGCCACAGCCCCAGCCCGACGGCCGCCGCCCCCGCCCCGGTCAAAAAGGCCCGACGGCCCATCCGCCGCCCGCCGGCGCGCCCGCTGCGCCCGGCGCGTTTTGCCCGATATTTCCCTGCCCTGCTCATAAGCGGCCCTCCCGTCTGGTCCTTCTGCGGGATAGTATACCACAACCCGCGCATCTTTGGGACTTTTCATTTGCCCGCGAATCTGCTATAATGTCATATGACCGCCCCGCGCCCCCTATGCGCCTGCGCGGGCCAGTAGCTCAGTTGGTCAGAGCTGGCGGCTCATAACCGCTTGGTCCCGGGTTCAAGTCCTGGCTGGCCCACCAAAAAAGCACGAGACATCGCGTCCCGTGCTTTTCTTTTTGCTTTGTTATGGCAGAGCCCTGTGCAGCGCTCTGCCAATATCCCCCTCCACGCAGATCGACTGCGCCCGAATCTCCCGCGGGCAGTAGGCTTCCGACAGGTTGACGCAGGCGTACACCGCTTTGGGGTTTTGATAGGTCATCCGCCAGAAGGGGTACTTGATGATGACCGGGGTGTTGCCGCCCACGCCCAGCTCCAGAAAGAGGATGTACTCCCCCTCGTGGCGGCGGAGGAACGCCTCGTAGCGGCGGGCGGCGGCGTGCCAGCCGTCGTCCTCCACAAAGGTGTCGTCCGCCCGCAGGTTCATGGACATGGGCGCGCCGCAGACCGGGCAGTGCGGGACCAGCCCGGCGGGGACGGTCATCCTGAGGGCGGCGCCCTCCGGCAGTTCCAGCGCGCCGTCCGGGCCGATCACAAAGCCCTGGGATTCGACCATCCGGCGGACGATCTCTTCATTGTCGTAGGTCTTTTGGTGGCAGGGCTTCGAGCATTGCCACAGGCCATAGTCGCCCTGGGTGTAGAACAGCCGCTGCTTGTCGAAGCCCGCTTTCTGGAACTGGTGGTCCACATTGGTGGTCAGGACAAAGTAGTCCTTGCCCGCCGCCAGCTTCAAAAGGTCGCGGTAGACGGGTTTCGGCGCATCCATAAAGCGGTTGATGTAGATATAGCGGCTCCAATAGGCCCAGTGCTCCTCCAGACTGTCAAAGGGATAGAACCCGCCGGAATACATATCCGCAAAGTGATACTTGGCGATAAAGTCGCCGAAGTATTTCTGAAAGCGCTCGCCGGTATAGGCAAAGCCGGCGGAGGCGGAAAGCCCCGCCCCGGCCCCAATTACCACTGCGTCCGCCGCGGCCAGTTCTTCCTGGAGCCGCGCGACGTTATCGCAGCAGACGCCGGTAGATTTCGTAGTCGCTGTCCTTAAAAACATTGAAGATCACCTCGATTCTGTCAGGGTTCTGCCGCTGCCACGCCCGGACCGTCTGGACGGCGATCTGGGCGGCCAGCTCGCCGGGGAAGTGAAACTCCCCGGTCGAGATACAGCAGAAGGCGACGCTGCGGCATCCATGCCGGGCGGCCAGGTCCAGGCAGGAGCGGTAGCAGCTTGCCAGCAGGGCGCGGTCTTTCGGCGTGACCGCCCCGTAAATGATCGGCCCCACCGTGTGCAGGACATAGCGGCAGGGGAGATTGTAACCCTTCGTGATTTTGGCATGGCCGGTTTCTTCCTCATGTCCCTGCCGCCGCATGATGTTGGCGCACTCCAAACGGAGCTGCACGCCCGCATAGGTGTGGATGGCGTTGTCGATGCAGCCGTGACAGGGCACAAAGCAGCCCAGCATCCGGCTGTTGGCCGCGTTGACGATGGCGTCCGCCGCCAGGGTGGTGATGTCCCCCTGCCAGAGGTAGAGGCCGGGCTGCACCGGTGTGAGGTCGTCCAGCCGGGTCACCCCCTTGCGGCGCAGTTCCTCCTGCAGGTAGGCGTCCTCCGTTCGCAGATAGGCCCCGTCGATCAGCTCCGGCGGCCGGACGTTGACCAGCGAGCGCCACAGCCGCCGCTTTTCGCCGGGGTCTGCCGGCAGGGCGAGGCCCCGGGTCTCATCCCACTCGCTCAGCAGGTACCGCAGCATACAATCAAGCCGTTCGTCCTGGGTCATGGTCTCACCGCCTTTCGATGGCCCTTGCCGGGCAGACCTCATAGCAATTCCCGCAGTGCAGGCAGTGCTCCTGCCGGATGACCACCGGCTTTCGGGTGATGTCGATGCACTTCTGCGGGCATTTGGCATAGCACAGCTTGCATCCGATGCATGTGTCTGTCACAAAATAGCCGGTCTCTCTGGCCTGCGCGCCCCCGAAGGAAAAGCCGGCCCGCTCGATGGGCTGCCTGGAGAGGTCGAACCATTCGCCCGTCCCCTCGTAGATCTGGAATACCGTAAGGGCGCTGCGGGAGCGCTCGTCCGGGTAGATCTTCTCCATGTACGGATTTTTGCGGAACAGGCCGGGCAGCCTCTCCGGCCCGATCTCCTTCGCCTTGCCCTGCACCGAGACAGCCACACAGAAAAGGGTATCCTCGCCCTTCATGGCGGTAAAGGCGATATGCTCGTTGGCTTTCAGCCGGTCGTAAAAGTTCTTGCCCTTCGCGGTCAGGAAGTACAGGCCGTTTTCATCCCAGTCCATGATGTCGATGGCGCAGGTGACCGGCCGCCCCGCGCCGTCCACGGTGGCGAATACGGTGGAGTGGATTTCCTCCACGATGTAGCGCAGATATTCGGTCGTTTGCATCGTCGTTCCTCCTCTGGATACGGCATAAGCCCCGCAGGGGGTCCTGCGGAGCTTTGCCGGCGGTCAGTCTTACAGGTCGTACTCCTTGGGCGGGTTGCCGGAGAAGTCGGCGATCACCGCGTGGGCGTCCTTCAGATAGAACACCTCGAAGATGGGGTTCGACGCTTCGCCGTACTGGCCCTTGACGATGGGGTTCTGGATGCACATCTCCTTGGCGGCCATGTTGTTCTCAAAGACGGCCTCGCCGTGCAGGCGGATCCAGGCGTAGGACGGGCTGGAGACGGACACCTCGACGTGGGGGTTGGCCTGCATATCCTTGTAGACGTCCTTGCGGTTGTTGGTGCAGAACCAGAACTTGCCGTCCATCTCGCCGGCGAACATAAAGGGCCGGCACTTGGCCTTGCCGTCCCGGCCGACGGTGGCGAGATACTGGACGGGGTTCTCCTGCAAAAACTTCACGACTTCATTCATGGTAGTTGCCTCCTGTTGTTCCATGTGGGGTTTGGGCTTGCAATGTTTGCCTTGCAAGATTATAATAAGGCTGTAAGCGCGAATTGTAAAGTAAGCACTTTATTGTGCCGTAGTTACCAAAAAGAAACCATTGGAGGAAAACGCCATGCCGGAAACCGTCAAACAAGAGCTGCCCGCCTGCCCGGTCGAGACCACCCTGATGCTGATCGGGGACAAGTGGAAGGTGCTCATCCTGCGCGACCTGCTGCCGGGGACCAAACGCTTCGGGGAGCTGAAGAAGTCCATCGGCAGCGTGTCGCAGAAGGTCTTGACCGCCCAGCTGCGGGATATGGAGGAGAAGGGCCTTGTCCACCGCGAGGTGTACGCCGAGGTGCCGCCCCGGGTGGAGTACAGCCTGACCGACCTGGGGCGCAGCCTCAAGCCCATCCTGGACGCCATGTGGACCTGGGGCGAGGGCTACAAGGCGCAGAACAGTTAAGCCAAACCATAAAAGCCGCCGCGTCAGTGTCAAGACGCAGCGGCTTTTACATTGCTGTTCGTTTCCTTGTATTCGGGCCAATGCCGCCCCCTCACAACCTAGCCGTCAGCAGCTCCATCAGGTGGACGCCGTCGGCGCCGCCCATACGGACCCCCTGCAGGCAGGCATTGCAGTAGGTCAGCACCCAGGGGGTGGTGTATTGTTTGGCCCATGCCGTCATCCGGGCCTGCTGTTCCTCGGGAGGCAGGGGGGTGATGCCGTGCTCTTGCACCTCGCTGAAATAGACCGGCGCAATGCCGATGTTCCGCCGGATGGGCGCGTCGCTGAACCGCCACACCCCATCGAACTGTGTCTTTTCAAAGTTTTCCTCCAGTTCGACCGGCTCGAGGTGCATCCGCGCCATACAGGCGCGGACCGCCTTTTGCAGGGCGGGCTTACGGCGGGCCCGCCAGCAGTCCTGCACCGTCATCCGCTCGCCGCCGAAGTCGGGCCAGGGGAAGTCGGGGTCGTGCAGCAGATACTCCCAAAAGCTCATTTCGCCGACCTGCGGGCTGACCTCCCGGGTGATGGCCGAGCAGGTCAGGCAGATGCTCAGCACCGTGTCGCCGGCGGCGAGGGTCTTTTGGGTGGGCCGGCAGCAGCCCGCTACCCGGACGTCCGGTTTGGCCGCCAGGTAGGCTTTGATCTTTTTGCTGCTGTCGGGGCAGGCCGCCGTAAAATTGCAGCTGGGCAGATAAACGTACATCTTGCGCCCTCCTTCCGCCCGCGCCTCACAGGCCGTTGCGCCTGACCAGGTCCTTTGTGTACAGCGCGCGGGTGGCGTTGAGGACGGCGATGACCATGACGCCGACGTCGGCGAAGATGGCCAGCCACATCCCGGCCAGGCCCAGCGCGCCCAAAAGCAGGCAGGCCGCCTTGACCCCCAGGGCAAAGACGATGTTCTGGTAGACGATCCGCACCGTCCGGCGGGAGATGTCCATGGCCAGGGCGATGCGGGCGGGGTCGTCGTCCATCAGGACGATGTCGGCCGCCTCGATGGCGGCGTCCGAGCCCAGCGCCCCCATTGCGATGCCGATGTCCGCGCGGGAGAGCACCGGCGCGTCGTTGATGCCGTCCCCCACGAAGGCCAGGTTCTCCCGGGGGCGCTTTTCATCCAGCAGGGCTTCCACCTGCGTCACCTTGTCGGCCGGCAGCAGCCCGGCGCGGTACTCGGTCAGCCCCAGCTGCGAGGCCACCGCTTTGGCCGCCGGTTCGGCGTCGCCGGTCAGCATCACCGCCCGGCGCACCCCCGCCCGCTTGAGCCCGGCGATGGCTTTGGCCGCCGTCGGCTTGACCACGTCCGAGATCAAAATGTACCCGGCGTACCGCCCGTCCACCGCCGCGTAGACCGCCGTGCCGGCGCCCTCCGCCGCCGGGGCGTCGAGGCCCAGCTTTGCCATCAGGCGGGCGTTGCCCACCGCCACCGGGCGGCCGTCCACCTTGGCGGTGATGCCGTAGCCCCCCAGCTCCTCGATGTCGGTCGCCCGCGCGGGGTCGAGGGCCCTGCCGCAGGCTTTTTTCAAACTCTGCGAGATGGGGTGTTTGGAGTAGCTCTCGGCCAGGGCCGCCGTCTCCAGCAGTTCGGCTTTGTCCACGCCGGGGGCGGGGCAGACCCCGGTCACCTCAAAGACACCGCGGGTCAGGGTGCCGGTCTTGTCAAAGACCACCACCCCGGTGCGGGACAGCTCTTCCAGATAGGTCGAGCCCTTGACCAGGACGCCGCACCCGCTTGCCCCGCCGATGCCGCCGAAAAAGCTCAGCGGGATGCTGATGACCAGCGCGCAGGGGCAGGAGATGACCAGGAAGGTCAGCGCCCGGTAGACCCAGCCGCCGAAATCGGCCGGCAGCCCCATCAGCAGCCGGACCAGCGGGGGCAGCAGCGCCAGCGCCAGCGCGCCGTAGCAGACCGCCGGGGTGTACACCCGGGCGAACCGGGTGATGAAGTTCTCCGCCCGGGCCTTTTTCATGCTGGAATTTTCCACCAGGTCCAGGATACGGGAGACGGTCGACTCCCCAAACTCTTTGGTGGTACGCACCCGCAGCAGCCCGCTGATGTTGACGCAGCCGCTGATGATCTCATCCCCGGCTTTGACGTCCCGGGGCAGGCTCTCGCCGGTCAGGGCGGCGGTGTTCAGGGTCGAAGCGCCCTCCACCACCACGCCGTCGATGGGCACCCGCTCGCCGGGCTCCACCACGATGACCGAGCCCGGCTCCACCTCGTCGGGGTCGACCTGTTCAAAGCTGCCGTCCGGCTGCTCAAGGTTGGCGTAGTCGGGGCGGATGTCCATCAGAGCGGCAATGCTGCGGCGGCTCTTGCCCACCGCCACGCTCTGGAACAGTTCCCCCACCTGATAGAACAGGATGACGGCGCACCCCTCGGCGTACTCGCCCAGGGCGAAGGCGCCCACTGTCGCCACCGCCATCAAAAAGCACTCGTCAAAGGGCTGCCGGTTTTTGATCCCCTTCAGCGCCTTGACCAGCACGTCCCACCCCACCACCAGGTAGGGGATGAGATAGAGCAGCGCCATCGGCACCGGCACTGCCGACAGCAGCCCGGTACGGGGCAGCAGGGCAATGACGGCCATCAGCGCCGCGCCGGCCAGGATGCGGTACAGCATCTTCTTTTGCTTGGGGTTCATGGTCGAACGCCTCCTCTTTTCCACACAGTTTTCGCGTTGGTTTGGCGCAGGGCGGGCTTTCTCCACAGATTCCACAGGTTTTCCGCCGGGGGAGGGGAGTCAAAAAGCACTTTTTGCCGTGCTTTTTGGACTTTTCCGCAAAACCCGTGGAAAACTGCGTGGAAAAAGTTGAAAACCCTCGCCCTCCCTCTCTCTTTCTGTGGAAAACCGGGGCCATCCCGCCCCGGTCCCGCTCATGTACTCAGACGCCGAAGACCTCGCAGTCGGCCTCCACCCGCTTGCAGTTGGCCCGCACCTGCTGCATGACGGCCTTCACGTCCTGCCCGTCCTCAAACTCGACGCTCATTTTCAGGGTCATGAAGTTGACGGTGGCGTTCCTGACGCCGGGGGTCTTTTGGGCCGCCTGCTCCATCTTGTTGGCGCAGTTGGCGCAGTCCACGTCGATCTTATAGGTCTTTTTCATACGGCATCTGTCCTTTCCTGCCTTTCAGGCATTGGGTTCACTCTTCGATATGCTCCATCCCCAGCGAGAGGATGGTGCGGACATGGTCGTCGTCCAGGGCATAGTAGACGGTCTTGCCCTCCCGGCGGAAGCGCACCAGCTTGGAGTCTTTCAGCACCCGCAGCTGATGGCTGACCGCCGACTGGCTCAGCGCCACCGCCGCGGCGATGTCCTGCACGCACAGCTCCTGGTCGTGCAGGGCGTACAATATCTTGATCCGGGTCGAGTCGCCGAACACGCGGAACAGGTCGGCCAGTTCATACAGCACCTCGTCGTCCGGCATGGCGTCCGGGGCGGTCTTTGCCAGTTCTTCGGCCATTTCGCAGCCTCCTTTTCGCATCATATGAACGTCTGTTCATGTGTTCATTATAGCACAGAGTGCGCCGTTGTCAAGGGATTTCCCGCAAAAAATTTGCTCAAAACTTTGTGCAAAAAGACGGTGCGCCCCGCCCCAAAACGTGGTATTATAAAGTCGATGCAGCACAAAAAAGAAGGGGCAGGGCTGCCCGCCCGCCCCTCCGTCCAAGGAGGTCATCCATCATGCTCACACCCGGCATCCGCGGCCATGCGTCGGCCGCCGTCACCCCCGCCAACACCGCCCGCGCCATGGGCAGCGGCACGCTGGAGGTCTTTGCCACCCCCGCCCTCGCCGCCCTGGCCGAACAGGCCTGCTGGCAGAGCGTCGCGCCCTTCCTCGAGGCCGGCAGCGGCACGGTGGGCGCAAAGCTCACCCTCGAGCACACCGCCCCCACCCCGGTGGGGCTGACCGTCACCTGCGACAGCGAGCTGACCGCCGTCGAGGGCCGCAAGCTGACCTTCACCGTCGCCCTCGCGGACGACCGCGGCCCGGTGGGGCAGGGGGTCCATGAGCGGTTCATCGTCGACGACGCCCGCTTTTTCGCCAAGGCCCAGGCCAAACGGGGCTGAGCCCCCCGCCAGGGCGATGGGCGGCGGGCTGCCCGCCAGATAGGCTTCCTCCGCCTGCCGCTGCGCCTGCAGCAGCAGCCGGATGGCCGCCTCGCTGGCCCGGAACATCTCCAGGTAAAGCTCTCTGTAATCCGGCGCGGCCCACCGCCCCCTTTCCGCCCCGCAGGGTGTTCTGCGCCCTTAGTCTGCCCGGCGCAGGGCAGTTTCATGCGGCAGACGCCATCGCCAGAGAAAGCCCCAGAAAAAGCCAGAGAAAGGATGAAAACGTATGACCCAGATCGCAGAAAAAGTCGTCAGCTTCTTCACCGCCCTTGTGATGACGGTGGGCGGGTTCTTCTTCCCCGAATTGAACGGGCAGATCTACATCGTGGGCGAGGACCACGCCAACACCATCACCATGGCCAAAGAGCTGGAGATGTGGGGCGAGTGCTATGATAAAGGGATGCGCGACCTCTTTGTCGAGTATTCCTATTATATGGCCGAGTACCTCAACCTCTGGATGGACGCCCCCGACGACGCCATCCTGACCGAAGTGTTCCAGGACCTCGAGGGCACCATGGCGGCCTCGCCGTCGGTCTGGGACTTTTTGCAGACCATCAAGGCGGAATACCCCGAGACGGTCTTTCACGGCACCGACATCGGCCACCAGTATAACACCATGGGCGCGCGGTACCTCAGCTACCTCGAGCAGACCGGCCAGAAGGATACCGAAGCCTACCAGCTCACCCTTGAGAACATCGAGCAGGGCCGCTCCTACTACGAGGACCACGGCGGCAGCTACGCCTACCGCGAGCCGCTGATGGCCCAGAACTTCCAGCGCGCCTACGACGCCCTGCCCGCCGGCACCAGCGTCATGGGCATCTACGGCGCGTACCACACTGTCCCCGGCGGGCTCGACCCCGAGGGGGTCGGCCCCAACATGGTCAGCCGCCTGCAGGAGGTCTACGGCGAGCGGCTGCACGCCACCGACCTGACCGCCTTCACCGAGGACGCCAGCCGCGTCGGCGAGACCCAGACCGTCACCATCAACGGCCAGACCTTCACCGCCGTCCTGCTGGCCGCCTACACCCGCCCCACCGGCGAAGGCTACACCTACTGGCATGTGCCCGGCGCCTATGAGGCCGCCAAAGACCTGCCCCTGAACGGCTGGTACACCCCCCTCTACAACATCCCCGGCGGCGCGCCGGTGGGCGAGGTCTACATCATCGACACCACCGGCCCCGACGGCGCCACCCGCCGCTTCTACCGCAACGACGGCATGTTCTACTACGACGTGGCGGGGGCCACCGGCTTTCTGCCCGAGGCGGCCGCCCAGCCCGCCGCCTGAAAATCTGCGGAAAAGCGCGGATTCCGGCATCTGGGGGTTCCCATTGATTCAAACTTGTGATATAATATATAAAATACACCCGTGACCCACCGGATGAAAGGGGGAGAGCCCATGCTGGAAGACGCCTTCCAGGCCGTATACACCAAGTTCAAGCTGCACTTTTACCAGAAGGTGTTCCATCGCTTTGCCACGCGGGAGGCCACCCTGACCACCGTCGAGTCCTTCTGCATGGAGGGCATCATGGCTTTGGGCGAGCCCACCATCGCCGAATTTTCGCGGATGATGCAGATCTCGACCCCCAACGCCGCCTACAAGATCGGCAGTCTGGTCCGCAAGGGCTATGTGGAAAAGATCCAGTCCACCACCGACCGGCGGGAATATCATCTGCGCCCCACCCAAAAGTATATCGACTACTACAGCATCAGCTATTCTTACCTGCATACCGTCATCGAGCGCGTGCGCGAGCGCTTTTCGCCCGAGGACGTGAACAAACTGGAAGAAATGCTCACCGTCATCAACAACGAGTTGATGCCCGAGCTGCAGCTGCCGCCCCGCAAGGCCGCCCCCGACAAGGCGGGCCCTGCCGCCGGCCATGCCGAACCGCAGGGCTGAGGCGTATCCATTCGCCAACCCCACCCAAAACAGTACAGCCGCCCCCGCTGCTTTCCGGCAATGGGGGCGGTTCGTTTTTTGCGGCGGCTGCCGTTATTCTTTTTCACATAAAATATACAAATGTGTAAGGCGCCCGGGAACGGGCGCTTTTTTGCTCCCCTCTCAGGCGCTTCGCGCCAGCTCCCCCGCGGGGGGAGCCAAGTGCACGCCCGTAAATAGAGAGATGCTTTGTGGTAAGATAGACATTTCTGCAGCTTTGCCTTACCACAAACTTTGCCGCGATTGACGCCGGTACACTTGCCTCCCCTTGCGGGGAAGGTGTCCCAGCACTCTGCGCTGGGACGGAGAGGGGAGCGAAAAACCGCCCCGACGCACCAACACAAAAAGAATGAATATACAAAATCACTGCATAAACAATCCAAACATACACTTCACACTTCCTCCCAAAGTAACGAAAAGAAAGCAAAAACCAAAAAATAGTAAATCGGGCCTTGACACCGGGGGGGGTATGCTATAATGCCTTTGAAAGGAAAGGACCTTCCTTTCAACCTGTTTTGGGTCTCTATCTTTTATACACCAT